>NZ_JBEPTM010000007.1:0-189408 GCF_040549525.1 Frigoribacterium sp. UYMn621
CGAGGCGGTGATCCTCCCAGAACTCGCCGCCGCCTAAACTAAAACAACTGACCCGCACGGTGTTGAGAAACTCCACCACTCAGCGGGACGTGACCTCAAGTGTCGGCGCAGGGCGACATGCCCCGCCCGCTGACCGTTCCACTTATGGGCCGCCGATCCGGGCGAAAAGTGTTCCAGGGCGGGCTCTCGCGATGGCGGGAACTGCCGCCCGGTGGTCGTCCCCAATTGACGAACACGCCAGCACAGTGGTCTCCTCGTGGATTTGCGAGCATCTAAAACGTGAGGGCCGAAAGACGCCTGAGCTTTTGGCGCCATCTCGGGGTGAGTGAACTCTCTTCGGAGAGTGGTCGTATTGGCTGCGTCAAGCAATGGTGCTAGTTTCATTAGCATCATGTTGTGGGTATTGGATCCGAATGCTCGTCAGGGGCTAGCGGCGCAGGTCGCGTCCCAGGTGCGCCGCGGCTTGGTAGACGGCGAACTGACCGCGGGAGATCTCTTGCCGTCCTCCGCCGAGCTGGCTCAGGTTCTGGGAGTGAACGCGAATACTGTGCTTGCTGCTTACCGCTCGCTCCGCGATGAGGGGCTGCTGGAATTTCGACGAGGTCGCGGTGTGCGAGTACGTCACGACGCCGAGCACGACGCCAAGGTGTTACAAGCAGCCCGGGAGTTTGCTGAAGTTGCGGCCGAGTTCGGCTACACGGCAGACCACTTTCCCGAGCTCATGAGGCGCGCGGGAGCAACTATATGAAAGCCTCGATGATTCGCGCTTACACGAGCAACGTGTTCGCGGTTGGTCCGTCGATTTGGTGCGCCGTCGCGACGGTGGTGGTTGCCGCTGGGGTGCTTACTGCAAGCGGTGTGCCAGTTGGTGTGACCCTCGTAGTCGCCCTCGTCATTGCCGCGATGGTAGCTCTGTTCGTACTGATGACCGTGCACGTGCGGGTCGTCGCAACTCGCGACGAAGTGGCCTACCGAGTGGGTTTTGGGCGGTGGCGATCCTTCTCGAGTTCGGCCGTGCGGAGCTCCGAATGTGTGCAGGTCGGAGCTGCCGCGATTGTCGGAATCGGCATCCGACCCTCCTGGAGCACTGCACGGCACATCGTTCGCGCTGGACCGGCGCTGCACCTCGAAATCGAAACCGGAGAGAATGTCTGGCTCAGCATCACTAGCCCGCTCCCAGAAGATCTGACAGAAGGTCCTTCGTCACTGATCAAAGAAAGCACCCATCCTCAATGACGCATCCAGCACCCCGCAAACCTTGGTTCGGTAGCAAACGCATAGGCTGGGGAATCAGTCCCCAAACTTGGCAGGGCTGGGCGATAACCCTTGGCGCAACGGGCGTAATCATCGTGATCGGCCTGTTCGCGTCAGGACAATGGTGACGCACCCGTCGATCGTTGCGGTGTTCATCCGCCTCGTGGTCGACGGCGCTCCGGAGGAACGCGCCCGAGCGTGACCGGGGTCATATGCTCAGTCGAGACCGCAGCAGTTTGTTCGGGGGCGGCGAGCCATAAGGCAGACTGCGGCCCATTCCTGTTCGATTGACGTTCCGCCCGTGAACGCTGCGGCAGAAGTCTGTGTGCGTGTGCTTCTCAGTCTTCGGTGGGCGGAGCCAGGCGTCGGCGCTTCTGAATGGCAAGTGATCCCAGCCCGCCAAGGAAGATAGCCGCGCCCTGCAATACGGCGCTGAGGATCTGCGCCCAAGGAGCATCGATCTCTTCTCGAAGCAACGCGCTGGCGGCGACTAGAGCGATCGCGACGGCAGCCAGGCTTGCGTACGCCTGCCAGACCCACTTTTCTGAACGAGGGGTTCGCATGCGTGAAGACTATTTCACAAGTCTCGCCGACGGCCGCAACTCGGCGAAATGACCTGTACTGCCGCCAACCTGTCGCATTGATCGTCCGGCTTGCGAGCTTGTTTCGTGGAACCCATCGCAAGGTGTCGATATTGCGGGCGGCGAGTAGCGTGTTGCCATGACTGAGAGGTTCGCTGATCGCGTCACCGTGCCGGATGTCGTTGGGCTCCCCTTCCACGTCGGCCGGGACATTGCTGCCGAGTTTGGCGTTTCACTCGCTAACCCCGATCCCGACGGGCCATCGATCGGCAGTATCGCGTGGCCTGGCCTGTTCTACATCACCTCGCAGAACCCGCGCCCGGGCGCTGAGGTTTACCGGTGGGACTCCGTCACGGTCGAGATCGTCGGCTATGGCGAAGCGGAACGCGGTGCACTTCGGAACTCTCCAGGCGCGCCATTGGTCGATTCGGAACACGCGACAGCAGAACCGGAGTATTTCGTCGACCTGACCCCGACCGACGACCTCGACCAGAACCCGGTTTGATGAGCGATAGACCTTCCGGTTACGGGCAGTTAGGGTCTTCCTTCTCGGTAGGGTCGCAGGCATGGTGCGGCATCCGTGGAATCGTCTCCTTGCGTGGGTTGTCGATTGGTTGGCAATTCTCGTTTGGGTCGCCGTCGTGGCGGCTGTCGGGATTCCGCTGTACCTGATGGGCATCATCGGGACGGTGCCTCTTCTGGAGTTGAACCTGGTGGCGGCAGTGGTGCTGGTCGTACCCGTGACTCTTGTGCTGGCGAGACTTGAGTCGGGTGCGAAGGAAGGATCGTTGGGTAAACGGACCCGGCGTCTGAGGGTTGTCAGTGCACGCACCGGTGCACGTGTGAGTTTTCAGCAGGCGATCGCCCGCAACGCTCTGAAGATTGCGCTTCCCTGGACGATAGGTCATGCCGCCGTTTATGAAATCGTCACGTCAAGCGGCATAGGAGTTGTCCCGATTTCGGTGTGGGCCTTGACTGTGACCGCCTATATTCTTCCCATCGTGTACGTAGTGCCGTTATTCATCGGCACCGGCAGAACCCCTTATGACCGATTGTGCCGATCGATCGTCGTTGCAGCTCCGACCGACCGGTAGACGTTCCGTTTACGGACACCCTCTCAGGCCGAAAAGTGTTCCAGAGCGGGCTTTCGCGATGGCGGGAAATGCCGCCCGGTGATGGTCCCGCTTCAGGGCATCCGCTGTGCTCGAAGCGCAGCCCCGAGCCTACTGTCGCGATGTCGCAGAAATCCGCCCGCTGAAGGTCCGGGTTATGGGCGCGGCTCGCCTCGCCTCGCACAGGTGACTGAGCAAACTGGCATCCCTGACGAATTGCGGCGCCCATTCGATGGGCGCGCGTGTCGACTTCCTGCTCGTGGTGCGTCTCGCCTCTTTACCGACCTGATGGAGTGCGGCCGAATGATTTCTGCAAGCGCCAAAGAAGAAATGCTCCGACGAGTAGGAGCGTCACCGCTGGTCCGAACGCGATGTAACCAGGCACTAGGGACCGCCCAGTTGACACAATCCAAGCCATCTCAACGGCAGCCCCGACGAGCGATCCGATTGCGATCGCTATCAATTCGGTGGCCCCACTGATTTGATTGCCGTGCCGACCAGTTGCATACCGGCCGGCCGCTAATGAGAGGGCAGCGCCAAGAGCGCAGACCATTCCCGCGATTGCTCCGACGCCGGCGAGAACTATCACGGTGACAGTATCCAGTTGAGGATTCCCTGATGCGAAGGTAAACCCGAGCCCGATCCCGTAAAGCATCCCCGCGGTTGGGGTTACCCGCCAAATCAGTCGGGTCGCAGTGAGGTCGGGTGCGGAGTGGCGGAATCGGAAGGCGATCACCGAACTGGCGAGCAGCAGCACAACGCACACAAGCACGGCGGGCAGAAGGTTGACGACCAGAATGCTCAGCAAGAGCGCAAGAGATCCGCCCCCGATGCCCAATAGGAGCAATACTCCGACTGCTCGATGCCACGCCTTGGCTACCAAGGCGCTGGGCTCTCGCCGCACCGTCAGGGGCTCGCGTCGGCCGAGCGGCGATCCGAACGGGTCCTCGGTCGAATCCGAGAAGTCATCCAGTCGTCGGAAATCGTCCATTGCGTGACACTAACTGAAAGATGTCTCAGCTCACGGTTCGACACTCAGCATGGTTCCTCGTGGGTGCGATCCGTTCGAAGAATGCCAGAACTCTCTCCGCTTAGAGCCAACACACCGTTACGCGGTCCCTGCAATAAACATGGTCCTGAACAGCACTTTTATGGTGGGCCCTACCGGGCTCGAACCGATGACATCCACGGTGTAAACGTGGCGCTCTACCAACTGAGCTAAAGGCCCGCAGTGCACGCCCGCGAGGGCGGCTGCGACGAATCAATATCGTACAGGCATCCGGCTCGGCCGCGCACAGGGGAACATCCTGCGCAGCTCCGGGATTCGAAGCGGGAAGAGGCTCAGACGGTCACCGGGGAGAGTTCGGCAAGAGCCTCACGGTAGGCCGCGATCGAGCGCGCCTCACCCGGTGCCGTGACGAAGCTCGCGCGGATGATGCCGTTCACGTCGATGAGGAAGCTCGCTCGATTCGCGAAGCCCTTTTCGGGCAGGAAGACACCGTATTCCTTCGCGACGCCTCCGTGCGGCCAGAAATCGGCGAGCAGGTTGAAGTCGTAACCATCAGCTTCCGCGAAGGCGCGAAGGGTGGCCTTCGAGTCGACGGAAACCCCGAGGAGTTCGATGCTCTTGTCGCTGAAGAGCGAGAGGTTGTCTCTCAATTCGCAGAGCTCGCTCGTGCAGGTGCTCGAGAACGCGAGGGGGAAGAAGACAAGCGCGACCGGCTTCTTGTGCCGGAAGTCGCTCAGCCTGACGTGCTCCCCGAATTGGTTGGGGAGTTCGAAGTCGGGGGCCAGGGTGTCGTTTTCCAGAGCCATGTGAAGTTCCTATTCTCCGGATGAGGTGAACATCCGGTAAACACGATTGGCAAGCATACGCCCGGTGAGGGTGGACTCCTAGGGCGCAGGCTGCTCGATCGTGACGCTGTAGGTGAACTGACGGCTTCCACCCGGCTCGAGCACGAACTGGTGCGGCTTCTCGCTGTACTCGCCGGAAAAGCCCTGTGCGGCAGTCATGCCGAACCACGGTTCGATGCAGACGAACTCCCCCGGTGCCTTCGACCAGACGCCGAGGATCGGGAAATCGGGGAACGAGACGATGATGCAGGGTGCCCCCGGTGCCGAGTAGCGCACCGACCGACTGGCCAACTGGTCGAAGATGACCGCGTCTGCGACGAACAGGGACTCGTCGAGCGTGAGGATGTCGCCCACCACGGGCGTCGGCTGCGACTCGACCAGCGCGAGCCCGTCCACGATGCGCCGGATGGGAGCAGGTTCCGGCTTCGCGAACGCGATCACGTGGGCCTCCCGAGGGATGCCCTCCACCAGCGGCCAGACGAAGGCGGGGTGCTCCCCGAGCGATGCCGAGAATGGCACGCTGTCGGTGTTCGTGACTGTCGTCGTCACAGTGAGCGTCGCATCCGACACCGAATAGAGAACTGCGAGACGGAAGCGGAAGGGAAACTTCTCCCTCGTCTCCGGCGAATCGACGAGCGTGAACAGAATCGAGCGCCCATCGGCATCCGATGCCTCGAAATTCTGGTCGCGGGCGAAGCCGTGTTGTGCGATCGGGTAGCTCACCCCCTCGTAGCGCAAGATCCCGCCCGGCATCTGTCCGATGATGGGGAACAGGATGGGCGCGCGCCGCTTCCAGACGGACCGCCCCTGCCAGAGCAACTCCCGACCGGCTCGGTCGACGAGGGACGACAGCTCGGCCCCCACCTCCTCGATGGTGATCCGGAGGCTGCCGCTGTCGATCGTGTGGAGGACCATGGCTGAGACGCTACCCGTGCGGGTAAGTCCACACCATGCGCAGGACGCGCCGCCAGCGAGAACTAGACTCGATACGGCCCTTCATCCCGGCGACGGTCGCAACCCGATCGTCACCGCCAGGGTCACGGATTGTCCACGGAAAAGATGCGAGGTCGACGTTGACGGTAAACGACCAGGACCCCTACTCGGTGAATCACACCGACCAGGACCCTGAGGAAACTGCGGAATGGCAGGAGTCCCTCGATGCGCTGGTGGCAGCGCAGGGCCATGAACGCGGGCGGGAGATCATCCTCAGCCTGCTGAAGCGGTCGAAGGAGCTGCACCTCGGAGTGCCGATGGTTCCGACCACCGACTACCTCAACACGATCGCTCCCGAGAACGAGCCCGAATTCCCGGGCGACGAAGACCTCGAGCGCCGGTACCGCGCCTGGCTGCGCTGGAACGCGGCCATCATGGTGCACCGCGCCCAGCGCCCCGGCATCTCCGTCGGCGGCCACATCTCCACCTACGCCGGCTCCGCGACGCTCTACGAGGTCGGCAGCAACCACTTCTTCCGTGGCCAGGATCACGCCGGCGGCGGTGACCAGGTCTTCTACCAGGGTCACGCCTCCCCCGGCATGTACGCCCGCGCCTTCCTCGAGGGGCGCCTCTCGACCGACCAGCTCGACGGATTCCGCCAGGAGAAGTCGCACCAGGGCGGCGGACTCTCGTCCTACCCGCATCCGCGGCTCATGCCGGACTTCTGGCAGTTTCCCACGGTGTCGATGGGCCTCGGGCCGATCAACGCGATCTACCAGGCACAGTCGAACAAGTACCTCACCAACCGCGGGATCAAGGACGCCTCCGACCAGCAGGTCTGGGCGTTCCTCGGTGACGGCGAGATGGATGAGGTCGAGAGCCGCGGTGCCCTCCAGCTCGCGGCGAACGACGGCCTCGACAACCTCAATTTCGTGATCAACTGCAACCTGCAGCGCCTCGATGGCCCGGTGCGGGGCAACGGCAAGATCATCCAGGAGCTCGAGAGCTTCTTCCGCGGTGCCGGCTGGAACGTCATCAAGGTGATCTGGGGCCGCGAGTGGGACGAACTCCTCGCCCGCGACTCCGAGGGCGCGCTCCGCGACCTGATGAACCGCACCCCGGACGGCGACTACCAGACCTACAAGGCCGAGAGCGGCGCCTATGTGCGCGAGAACTTCTTCGGCCGCGACCCGCGCACCCTGGAGATGGTCAAGGACTACACCGACGACCAGGTCTGGGGACTCAAGCGCGGCGGGCACGACTACCGCAAGGTGTACGCGGCATTCAAGGCGGCCTCAGAGCACAAGGGCCAGCCCACCGTGATCCTCACCAAGACGGTGAAGGGTTACGGCCTCGGCCCGTCGTTCGAGGGGCGCAACGCGACGCACCAGATGAAGAAGCTCACCCTCGACAACCTCAAGCAGTTCCGCGACGCGATGCGCATCCCGATCACGGATGCGGTTCTCGAGGAGAACCCGTACCTGCCGCCCTACTATCACCCGGGTGAGGACGACGAGGCGATCCAGTATATCCGCGAGCGCCGCGCAGAGCTCGGGGGGTACCTCCCCGAGCGCCGCACGCGGCACGTGCCGCTGAGCCTTCCGGACGACTCCGCCTACGCGATCGCCAAGAAGAGCTCCGGCAAGCAGGAGATCGCCACCACCATGGCCTTCGCCCGTTTGCTGAAGGACCTGCTCAAGTCCAAGGACTTCGGTCACCGCATTGTGCCGATCATCCCGGATGAGGCGCGCACCTTCGGTATGGACGCCTACTTCCCCACCGCCAAGATCTACAACCCCAGCGGGCAGCAGTACACCTCCGTCGACCGCGAGCAGCTGCTCGCCTACAAGGAGAGCCCCCAGGGCCAGATCGTGCACGTGGGCATCAACGAGGCGGGAGGCTTCGCGGCCTTCACCGCGGCGGGAACCTCCTACGCCACCCACGGCGAGCCGCTGATCCCCGTTTACGTCTTCTATTCGATGTTCGGCTTCCAGCGCACCGGTGACGCGATGTGGGCCGCGGGAGACCAGATGGCACGCGGATTCATCGTGGGTGCCACCGCCGGCCGCACGACACTCACCGGTGAAGGTCTGCAGCACGCCGACGGCCATTCCATCCTCCTCGCCTCGACGAACCCGGCGGTCGTGGCCTACGACGCCGCCTACGGCTACGAACTCGGCCATATCGTCAAGGACGGCCTCGACCGCATGTATGGGGGCACCCATCCGCACCCGAACGTCATGTACTACCTCACGGTCTACAACGAGCCGATCATCCAGCCGGCAGAACCGGAAGACCTCGACGTCGACGGACTGCTCAAGGGCATCTACCGCCTGAACGCCGGCACGGTGCAGGGACCGAAGGCACAGCTGCTCGCCTCCGGTGTCGCCGTGCCGTGGGCTCTCGAGGCCCAAGAGCTGTTGGCGGAGGACTGGGGCGTGTCGGCGGATGTCTGGTCCGTCACCTCCTGGACCGAGCTGCGTCGCGACGGCCTTGCCGCCGAGGAGCAGAATTTCCTCAATCCCAACTCTGAGAAGCGCGTACCCTATGTGACGCAGAAGCTCTCTGGGGCCGAGGGACCGTTCGTGGCGGTCACGGACTTCATGCACGCGGTGCCGGATCAGATCCGTCCCTTCGTTCCCGGAGACTTCGCCACCCTCGGTGCTGACGACTTCGGATTCTCGGACACCCGAGCCGCGGCCCGTCGCTTCTTCAAGATCGATGGTCCCTCGCTGGTAGTGCGCACGCTGGAGTCTCTCGTCGCGCAGGGCAAACTGCACCCGGGCATCCCGCAGCAGGCGATCGAACGCTACCGCCTGCACGATGTGACCGCGGGCACCACGGGGACGGCGGGCGGCGAGAGCTAGCCCGACGCTCGCGACGACATGGCACCTGCGGTCAAGACAAAGGAACAGACGCTCGCCTGGCTGAGGGCGATTTCCGGCGAGCTCGCCACGGCGACCCTCAAGCGACTCGACGACACGCTCTCCTGGTACGGCGAAATGCCGCCGGGGCGGCGGTCGGCGGTCGGGCTGGTCGCGCAGGCGGGCATCACCTCCTTCATCCACTGGTACGACGACCCCACGTCGACCCCGTGGATAGCGGCGGATGTCTTTGGTGCGGCTCCCCGTGAGTTGCTTCGCTCCGTGAGTCTCACGCAGACCCTCCAGCTCATCCGCGTGACCGTCGAAGTGGTGGAAGACCGCGTCAAGGGCGCCGACGAGACCGTGCGGGAGGCGATCCTGCTCTACTCCCGGGAGATCGCTTTTGCGGCGGCGGATGTCTACGCCCGCGCGGCCGAGGCTCGCGGGCTGTGGGATGCGCGGCTCGAAGCCCTCGTCGTCGACTCGATACTGAGCGGGGAGTACGACGACGAACTGCCGTCGCGAATCGCCGCGCTCGGGTGGCATGGGCATGGCGAGGTCTCCGTTCTCGTCGGCACCGCGCCGAAGATGCTCGACGTCGACATGCTGCGGCGAACGGCGAGACACCTCGATGCCGACGTGCTGATCGGCGTGCAGGGAAGCCGGCTCGTGCTCGTGATCGGGCGCGCTCATCCGACCCCACAGGACGATGAGCCCGCGGACGCGACCCTGACGCCCTTTCTCGAGATCGCGTCGGCGCTGGAGCCGGGCTTCGGCGACGGTCACCTGGTGCTCGGCCACCAGGTCCCCTCCCTGGTCGAAGCATCCCGCAGTGCCAAGGCGGCGCTCGCCGGATTCGCGGTCGCCCGATCCTGGCGCAACGCCCCCCGGCCCACCCTCGCCGACGACCTGCTTCCCGAACGGGCACTCGCGGGGGATGCCCTCGCCCGCGCCACGCTCATCAACCGCATCTACAAACCGCTGCAGGCGCACTCCACAGAGCTCCTCGCGACCCTCTGGTGCTACCTGGACAACGGTCGGTCTCTGGAGGCCACGGCACGCGAACTGTTCGTGCACCCCAACACGGTGCGGTACCGGCTCAAGAGGGTCTCCGAGGTGATCGGATGGGATGCAACGGGCGCCCGGGAGTCCCTCATCCTGCAGGCGGCTCTCATCATCGGATCGATCGCCGAGCCGGACGGTCCGCTGCGCCGCCGCTAGCCGCCGAGGGGAACGCCGGCGCGCTGCCCACGCAGACGGGCGAAAACGGACACTCCGGTGCGGCGTGCCGGCCCGTCCGGGCCGCAATCGCCCGCTGTACGCGCACCGCACCCCGACCGGAGGACCTGCCGGGGCACCGGCAATCCGGGTCAGAGTCGGTCGCCGACCCATCGGGACTGTGGGATCGGCCCAAGCTGTGCGGTATTTCTTAGTGACGGTCTACAACCCTCGAAGTGCTTCAACACGGCAGACTGGACTGATGATCGTCGTCGTCTGTCCCGGCCAGGGTTCTCAAACTCCGGGCTTCCTCTCCCCCTGGCTGGCTGAACCACGGTTCGCCGATCATCTCACCGCGCTCTCGGATGCCGCGGGCATCGACCTCGCCGCGCATGGCACCACCTCCGACGCCGACACGATCCGCGACACCGCCGTCGCCCAGCCGCTCATCGTCGCCGCGGGCCTCCTCACTCTCGCCGCACTGCTCGAGGGGCGCCGCGACAGGATCGGCGGAGTCGCCGGGCATTCGGTCGGCGAGGTCACCGCCGCCGCGGCCGCGGGCATCCTCAGTGAGACTGATGCGATGACTCTGGTGCGCGAGCGAGGATCCGCCATGGCCAGCGCTGCGGCCCTCGAACCCACCGGCATGAGCGCGGTCATCGGCGCAGCGGAAGACGAACTGCTCGGGACGCTCGCGAAGCTGGGGCTCGAACCGGCGAACTTCAACGGTGGGGGCCAGATCGTGGTCGCGGGAGACCTCGATGCACTCGCTGCTCTCAAGGAAGCGCCGCCCACCGGGGCGCGGGTGATCCCCCTGCAGGTCGCTGGGGCATTCCACACCAGGTATATGTCGCCGGCGGTCGCCCACCTGTCGACCGTTGCGGCGGCAATCGCGAAGCACGATCCGAGCCTCACCATCTGGACCAACCACGATGGATCGGCCATCACGAACGGTGCCGCCTTCATCGAGCTGCTCGTCGGGCAGGTTTCCTCCCCTGTACGGTGGGACAAGACAATGGACGCGTTCGCGGCCGCTGGCGTCACCGGCCTGATCGAGATCGCGCCGGCCGGCGCCCTGGTCGGCTTGGCGAAACGCGGCCTCAAAGGAGTGCCAACGGTGGCCGTCAAGACTCCGGACGACCTCTCTGCCGCATTCGACCTGATCGACGGGAAGTCATGAGCCACCCCATCCTGAACCAGACCACGGGTGCGCAATTCACCCGTATCTACAGCTACGGCGCGGCCCGCGGCGACCGTGTCGTGCCCAACGAGGAATTGATCGGCCCGATCGACTCGAGCGACGAGTGGATCCAGCAACGCACGGGAATCGTCACCCGCACCCGCGCCTCAGCCGGCATCCTCGCGGTTGACCTCGCCACGGATGCCGCTCGCGAGGCGATCGAGAAGTCCGGCGTCGCGGCCGACCAGATCGACCTCGTGATCATCGCGACGATCAGTAACGTGCAGCAGACCCCCTCCATGGCCGCGGTCGTCGCGGATCGGGTCGGCTCCAACCCGGCAGCGGCCTACGACACCAATGCCGCCTGTGCCGGATTCAGCTACGCGGTCACCCAGGCCGATGCCCTCATCCGCACGGGTGCCGCGCACTACGCCCTGGTGATCGGTGCGGAGAAGCTCAGCGATGTGGTCGACCCGACGGATCGCTCCATCTCGTTCCTGCTCGGTGACGGTGCAGGTGCCGTGGTGATCGGCCCGAGCGAGACCCCCGGCATCGCACCAGCGGTCTGGGGCTCCGATGGTTCCAAGGCGGATGCCGTGGGAATGAACTCGACCCTCACCGACTTCCGCGACGGAACCGCCGAGTGGCCCACCCTCCGCCAGGAGGGCCAGACCGTCTTCCGCTGGGCCGTCTGGGACATGGCCAAGGTCGCCAAGCAGGCCCTGGAGGCCGCAGGAATCACCTCCGCCGACCTCGCGGCATTCATCCCCCACCAGGCCAACATGCGCATCATCGACGAGTTCGCCAAGCAGCTCAAGCTGCCCGAATCGGTGATGATCGCCCGCGACATCGCCACGACCGGCAACACCTCGGCCGCGTCGATCCCTCTCGCCACCCACCGGCTGCTCGCCGAGCATCCCGAACTCAGCGGCGGTCTCGCGCTGCAGATCGGATTCGGCGCCGGGCTGGTCTTCGGAGCCCAGGTCGTTGTGCTCCCGTAAGATAATCAACGGTCAAACGACACCCCCAAGGAGATAACACAATGGCATTGTCCACCGAAGAAGTACTGGCCGGTCTCGCCGAGCTCATCAACGACGAAACCGGCATCGCCACCGACTCGGTGGAGCTGGGCAAGTCGTTCACCGACGACCTCGACATCGACTCGATCTCGATGATGACGATCGTCGTCAACGCGGAAGAGAAGTTCGACGTGAAGATCCCGGACGAAGAGGTCAAGAACCTCAAGACCGTCGGTGACGCCGTGAGCTTCATCGTCGCCGCCCAGGACTAAGTACCACCCAGCACGGAAATCAGGGCCCGCTGGGCCCACCAACGCGGCTGGCCAGCCCACGCTCTTCGCTGGGCTGGCCGCGCCCGTCGGACGACGCCATCCGCGTCTATTCACCAGAGAGTTGCCGCCATGACCAAGAAGATCGTCGTCACCGGAATCGGTGCCATTTCGCCGATCGGAGCGACCGCGCCCGATACCTGGGCAGCCCTCCTCGCTGGCGCCTCCGGTGGCCGCAGCCTCGAATACGACTGGGTCGAGAAGTACGACCTTCCCGTGACCTTCGCCGCCGAGTCCATCGTGCGGCCAGAGGAGTTCCTCGAGCGCCAGGAAGCCAAGCGCCTCGACCCCTCCGCCCAGCTCGCCCTCGTCTCCGCCCGTGAGGCGTGGAAGGATGCGGGCTCACCCGAGGTCGCCCCCGAGCGTCTCGGGGTGGACTACGCGACGGGCATCGGCGGACTGTGGACCCTCCTGAACGGCTGGGACACCCTGCGCGAAAAGGGACCGCGCCGCGTGCTTCCGATGACAGTTCCGATGCTCATGCCCAATGCGGCATCCGCTGCCATCAGCATGGACCTCGACGCGCGCGCCTTCGCTCGCACCGACGTCTCCGCGTGTGCCTCGAGCACCGAGTCCATCGCCAATGCGTACGACCATCTGCAGGCGGGGCTCGCCGACGTCATCGTCGCTGGCGGAACCGAATCCGTGATCCATCCCTTCACCATCTCGGCCTTCGCTGGCATGCAGGCGCTCTCGAAGCGCAACGACGACCCGGCGACGGCCTCGCGGCCCTACGACAGCGCCCGCGACGGATTCGTCATGGGCGAGGGTGCGGCGACGATCGTCATGGAGACCGAGGAGCACGCTCTCGCGAGGGGCGCCCGGATCTACGCCGAGATCGCGGGAGGTGGGGTCACGAGCGACTCGTACCACATCACGGCGCCCGATCCCGAGGGCCGTGGGGCCGCCAGAGCCGTCTATGCGGCGCTCGAGCAGGCCGGCGCAACGCCGGATGAGGTCGTTCACATCAACGCGCATGCCACCAGCACACCGGTGGGCGACATCGCGGAATACAAGGCGCTGCTCTCCGTGTTCGGCGACCGGCTCGACCAGATCCCCGTCTCGGCCACCAAGGGCGCGACCGGCCACCTGCTCGGCGGCACCGGCGCGCTCGAGGCGATCTTCACGATCTTGGCGATCCGTGACCGCACCGCGCCTCCCACGATCAACCTGACAGACCAGGATCCGGAGATCCCGCTCGATGTCGTCACGAGCCCCCGCTCGCTCGGCGACGGTCCGTTGCTCGCCATCAGCAACTCGTTCGGCTTCGGCGGTCACAACGCCGTCCTGGCCTTCCGGAGCGTATGACCGGGGCGCCAGGCGGCCCGCTGAAGATCGCCATCGTCAGCGACTACTACTTCGACTATGTCGGGGGCGCCCAGACCTCGATGCGCCAGCAGAAGCTCGCCCTCGAAGACGCCGGGCACACAGTGATCGTCGTCTCGCCGGCCCGCGGTTTCCGGGGAGCGCGCTACCGGCGGTCCGCCGACGGTCTCCTGGTGAAGCCGCTGTTCCGGCTGCCCGTGCTCGATCTCGCCGTCATCCCCAACAACGCCCGCAGCGTGGCCGCACTCGAGAGGTACCTGCGCTCCGAGAAGGTGGACGTGGTGCACGTCCAAACCGAATTCGGGCTCGCGCACGTCGTCGATGTTGCAGCGGCCAACATGGGGATCCCACTCGTGCATACGGTGCACAGCTTCTACTGGGCGAGCGAGGGACCGCCGCAGGCATCCGTCGCCTGGTTCATCCGCTGGGCTCTCCAGTTGGTGATCGGCGAGAAGATCCCGAACATCCTGTTCACTCCCCGCAAGACCGACAACCTGCTGCGCAATCTCGTGCTCGCCATGGCCCGTCGCGCCAAGCAGGTGGTGTCGCCCTCGAACCATCAGGCTGCAGACCTCGCCGCCGCCGGTGTCACCGGCACCATCTCGGTGATCCCCAACCCGATCGCGACCTCGAATGTGGCCTCCAACGCCCTGACGATCGAACAGGCGCGCCGCCCGAGCTTCCTCTGGGTCGCCCGCTGCGAGCCGGTCAAGCGTCCGCTGCACTTCGCGAGGGCCGTCATCGCCGCCCTGGCGCGCACCGACAACGGCTTCACCGTTGACTTCGTCGGAGAGGGCTCGGACCTCCCCGCGCTGAAGAGACTGGCCGCGAACCATCCGGAAATCCGGGTGCAGGGTGCCCTCCCGCACGACGAGGTGCTCGCGCTGATGGATGCCTCGGCCGCCATTGCGCTCACCTCCCTGGGGTTCGACAACCAGCCGATGACCATTGCCGAAGCCGTGAGCCGTGAGCGTGGCGTGTTGTACTGCGATCCGAAGCTCAAGGAGGGCCTGAGCAACTCGGGCTATCTATCGGAGACTCCGGATGATGCGGGCCTGGCCGATGCTCTCGTGGCGCTCGTCGAAGACCCCTCCTTGCTTGTCGGGCTCTCTGAGGGAGCGCTCGTCGATCGCGAGTTGTTCTCGCCGACGAACTACGTGGAGCGCATCGTCGAGGTCTACCGCCGCTAGTGCCCTCAAGCGGACGGCAGGCCCGCCAGGCGGAGAACTGCGGCCAGACCGGCGGGGTTTCCCGGCCAATGCCGTTCGAGGGCAGCTCGCCCTGCCCGACGGGTAGCGAAACGCACGGCGATCGCGACGACGAGAGCATCATCGGCGTACCCGAGCACCGGGATGAAATCCGGGATGAGGTCGATCGGTGAGACCAGATACACCAGCAACACCGCAAGCCAGACCCGCACCCCGACGGGGAGAGTCCGGTCGGCCGCGAGTCGTCTGAGCAGTCTCGCCACATCCGGCGCCAGCCGAAGGAGGTCGAGCAGGGTCGCCTTTCCGGGATGTTTTCGTTGCTCGAACCAGAGCAACAGCACGAGCGCAAGCCACACCAGCAGCAGCCCGGCGACAACACCGAGAACCACCGGCACCCACTCCGCCACCTTATCCACCCCCGGTCACTGATCGTCGGTGCGGAAGATGTGTATCGCTTCCCGAATCGCGTAGAAGACGATGACGAAACCGGCCACCGGATCCGCCCACCACCACCCCAGCAGGAGGTCGAGGCTGATTCCGAGGAGCACGGCGACGGCGAGCATTCCGTCGACGAAGGTCACGCGGCCCTCCGTGAGCAACACGGGGTTGCCCAGGGCGCGACCGGTGCGCACCTTCGCTGTCGCCAGGCTGAACATGACGACGGCCGTCACCGCGGTCCAGATGATCCCGCCGACACCGGGCGAGGCGCGGTGACCGGTCACCAGCGCCGCGACGGACTGGGTGAGCAGATACGCGGCCAGCAGCAGGAATGCGATCCCGATCAGCCGCAGCGCGCGCCTCTGCCGGGCTTCGCCCGTGCCCGACAGTTCCCACAGCACCACCGTGGACGCGCCGATCTCGATGAGGCTGTCCAGCCCGAACCCGGCCAGGGCGACCGAGGACGCTGTCACCGCGAGAACAGCGAGTACCGCCACCCCGACGACGTTCCAGGCGAGCGTCATCCATTCGAGACGTCTTCCCCGTCGCAGAAGACGCGTTCCGGCGTCCAAAATCGGGGAAGGCATGCGATTGCTCCCCCGAGCGATCGGCCGGATCAGCCGACCTTGTGCAGCCAGACGACCTGGTTGGTGTCGCTGGAGTGACGGAACGCCTCCAGCTCGTCATCCCAGGCCTGGCCGAGGGCGAGGCGCAGCTCACGGTGCAGCTCGAAGGCGTCCGAGCCGGCGATCTCCATCGCGTACCGCACCCGGTCTTCGGGGATCACCACGTTGCCAGCGGTGTCGGTCTGCGCGAAGAAGATGCCCAGATCGGGAGTGTGCATCCACCGGCCGCCGTCGCTGCCGGGAGAGGAGTCCTCGGTGACCTCGAAGCGCAGGTGTTCCCAGCCGCGGAGAGCGGAGGCGATGGCGGCGCCGGTGCCTTGCGCGCCCTCCCAGTAGAACTCGGTGCGCATGGAGCCCTTGAGCACCCGCTGTTCTTCCCACTGGAAGTTCACGGCGCGATCCATCGCTCCCCCTGCGGCCCACTCGATGTGCGGGCACAGTGCTCGTGGAGAGGAGTGCACGAAGAGAACACCCCGCGCCATTGCGACACTGGTATTGGTTAGTGCAGCCACGATAACTCCATTCCGTTGAGGTGCGACTTCCCCATCGACCTCGGAATGTTCCGTGCTGCGCTATTCAGTTACACGGCAAGCCGTTTTGCCCATTATCGCCGAAGACTCCGGTAAATAACAACTGTGTAATTGCCGAGTGCCGAGGCGAATATATACTCAGCATGGTTTTGATCGGCCTGAGGAGGCGTGGATGTCGGTGCGCGACGGCCTTCTCGCCGTGCTATCCCTCGGGGAGGGCTACGGCCTGCAGCTCCATTCCGAGCTCGCTTCCCGCGCCCCGCACCGTCGCGCGGTCAACGTCGGCCAGATCTACAGCACACTGGAACGGCTCGCCCGTTCGGGACTCGTCGAGCCCGCCGGCACATCCGTCGACTCACTTCCCCTGTATCGCCTCACCGAGACCGGCCGAGCGGCCGCGAACGGCTGGATGACCGAGCCGGCGCTCGACGGCCTGCCCGAGTGGACCGAGATGCTCGATCAGGTGCTCGTCACGAGCTCCATCGACCCGGTGGCAGCCAAGACCGTCGCGGAGAGCTACCGTCGCTGGTGGGAGCACGATCTCGTCGCTACTCGGTCGACCGCCGAACCTCCATTCGCGGATGCCCGACTCGCCCTCGTCGCCCGCGAGGCGCAGGCCGTGGCCGCGGTCGCCTGGCTCGGTTCCGCGATCGCCGCGCTTGCCGACTTCGACTCCTTCCGCCCCCTGTCGGACGCACGGCCGAAGCGCGGACGGCGCGCCAAGCCCTGAGCTACTTGGCGGCCCCGTAATCATCCACGATTGCAACCGTGAGAGGGAAGGTCACCGGCAGGGCGCCGAAAAGCAACCGACCGGCATCCTCCGCGGCCGTTCGAATGGCGGCCTCGACGGCTGCCACTCGGTCTGTCGGAGTGTGGACCACCACCTCGTCGTGCATGAAGAACACCAGGTGGGGCGCATCGGTGAGCCACAAGCCGCCGGCCCCGTCGTGAAGGATGCGGCGCAGGTTGGCCATCCAACAGAGTGCCCACTCCGCGGCGGTCCCCTGCACGATGAAGTTGCGTGTGAATCGGCCCCAGCTGCGCGCCTGTCCTCGCGCTCGACTCGCCTCCGCCTCTGTGGCGGTCTCGCCGTAGGCATCCGCCTGGGTGGCACGCCAGGCCGGTCCCGGCGGAGGTGAGCTGCGGCCGAGACGGGTCGTCACGACCTCACCGCGTTCACCGGCGCGGGCGGCCTCTTCGGCCATGCCGATTGCCCGGGGGTATGCCCGGGCCAGCCGGGGCATGAGGCGCCCCCCTTCACCGGAGGTTGCGCCGTACATCGCGCCGAGCATCGCGACCTTGGCCTCATCCCGGGTCTCGACAGCACCGCTGGCGACGATGCCCGCATAGAGGTCACCGGCACGTCCCGCCTCTGCCATGCCGCGATCGCCCGAGAGCGCAGCGAGGATCCGCGGCTCGAGCTGGGAGGCATCCGCGACCACGAATGTCCAGCCCGGATCGGCGACGACGGCGCCGCGGATCTGCTTCGGAAGCTGCAGCGCCCCACCGCCGCCCGTGCTCGCCCAGCGTCCGGTGACGACTCCCCCGGGCACGTACTCGGGGTGGAATCGGCCCTGTCGCACGTTCGAGTCGAGCCAGTGCCATCCGTTGGCCGTCAGAAGCCGCGACATCTTCTTGTACTCGAGCAGCGGTTCGATGGCCGGATGCGTGAGCTTCTTGAGCTCCCACGACCGGGTCGAGGTGACCATGAGCCCCGCGACGGCGAGGGCCTTGAGCAACTCGGACGGTGAATCGGGATTGAGGGTTGGTGCCTCCAGCGCCTGTCGCAGCCGCTGCAGCGTCGCGTCGAGACGCGCGGGCCGTTCGCCGGGCGCCGGCCGCGCACCGAGATGACTCTCCAGGATGGCGTTGTGGATGTCTTCGCGCCAGGGCAGCCCGGCGTGCATCATCTCGGCGGCGACAAGCGCTCCGGCCGACTCCGCCGCGAGCAGGAGTCCGATCCGTGCCGGGTCATCGGCACCGGCGATCGCGGCGCGTTGCGCGGCGAACTCGGCGAGGGCATCCTCCCCCCGGTCGTCCTCCGTAATCTCGTCGAAGTCGAAGAGGGTGTGCTCAGCGGGCCTCTCGAGCGTCTCGAGCGCACCGCGATCCCAGGAGCTCGCGGGCGCGCCGGCCAGGCTCGAGCCTGCGGTCAGGCTGGAGCCGCGCAGGATCGCGTGCGACAGTCGGAGATCGACACAGCGCTCGACCCGCACGCCGGCCGCGAGCAGGCTCGGATACCACCGAGTCGTGTCGCCCCACACCCAGCGCGGATGCTGCAACTCCAGCTCGGCGACGAGCGTGGGCAGTTCGGCAACGGTGACGGTGATTGCGTCCCCGACGGGGCTTCCCGCATCATCCACCGTCTGAAGGACGACTCCAGCGGAGATTGGGAACAGGACAACGTGCACCCTCCCATACTGCCGTGATGCGCCGACGTGGAAGACGACGCTAGGCGGGCCCCGTGCAATTGAGTCGGCCCGTTCTCGGCGCTCCCGTCGTGTTGCCGTCCTGACCCGCGAGAAGACCATGCCAAAGGACGAGAGCGCGGCAAGTCGGCGGCAACACGCCGACGTCCGCGGACGAAAGCATGGATTTCGCGCACACAACACGCAGCCAGACGATAGCGATGAGTTGTGCGCGGCGCGGAGGCTAGGCGAACGGTGTCGCGGTCTCCATCAGTCGGGAGCGGATCATGAAACGGACGCCCTCCGGCGACTCGACGGAGAAGCCACTCCCCCTGCCCTTGACGACATCGACCGTGAGGAAGGTGTGGCTCCAGTATTCGAACTGCTCTGCGGACATCCAGAAGTCGATGACCTGGGGCTCGCCACCCTCCGGGGCGATGTCGAGTCGGCCGAGGAGGACATCCTGGTCGGAGGTGAGGAAGTCGCCGGCGGGGAAGCACATGGGGCTCGAGCCGTCGCAGCATCCGCCGGACTGATGGATCATGAGCGGCCCGTACTTGTCCCAGAGCACGCGGAGGAGATCGACGGTCACGGGCAGGAACTCGACCCGCGGAATGGTCTCGCCGGGAACGGTGACCGTTGCGGTGACCACTCCGGTGCTTTCGACGACAGACATCGGTGTCCTTTCGATCTGGTTTCAGTATGCGCCCGAAACCGGTGATCGAGCCTGTCAGTGTGCCGACAGGCTCGATCACCGGATGATGCGGGTTTAGAAGAAGCCCAGCTTGTTCTCGTCGTACGAGACGAGGAGGTTCTTCGTCTGCTGGTAGTGGTCGAGCGCCAGGCGGCTGTTCTCGCGGCCGATGCCCGAGCTCTTGTAGCCACCGAAGGCAGCGCCCGCGGGGTAGGCGTGATAGTTGTTGACCCACACCCGACCGGCCTGGATGTCGCGGCCCGCCCGGTACGCGGTGTTGCCGTTACGAGACCACACGCCCGCTCCGAGACCATAGAGCGTGTCGTTGGCGATCGAGATGGCATCGTCGTAGCCGTCGAAGCTGGTCACCGCGAGCACCGGTCCGAAGATCTCCTCCTGGAACAGGCGCATCTTGTTGTGGCCCTCGAAGATGGTCGGCTGCACGTAGTAGCCCTCGCTGAGGTCGCCCCCGAGGTCCGCACGCTCGCCACCGAGCAGCAGTTTCGCGCCCTCCTGCTTCCCGATGTCGATGTAGCTCAGGATCTTCTCGAGCTGGTCGTTCGACGCCTGGGCTCCGACCATCGTGTCGGTGTCGAGCGGGTTGCCCTGCACCGCGAGGGCTGTGCGCTTCACCGCGTCGCCGAGGAACTTGTCGTAGATCGGCTTCTCGATGAGGGCGCGGCTCGGAGCAGTGCAGACCTCTCCCTGGTTGAACGCGAAGAGGGCGAAGCCCTCCTGGGCCTTGTCGTAGAACGCGTCATCGGCATCCGCGACGTCCTTGAAGAACACGTTCGGGCTCTTGCCCCCGAGCTCGAGGGTCGCAGGGATGATGTTCGCGCTCGCATACTGCAGGATCAGCCGGCCGGTGGTCGTCTCTCCGGTGAAGGCGATCTTGCGGATGCGCGGGCTCGACGCGAGCGGCTTGCCCGCCTCGACACCGAATCCGTTGACCACGTTGACGACTCCGGCGGGAAGGATGTCGCCGATCAGTTCCATCAGCACGAGGATCGACGCGGGCGTCTGCTCGGCCGGCTTCAGCACGATGGCGTTGCCTGCCGCAAGCGCCGGGGCGAGCTTCCAGACGGCCATGAGGATGGGGAAGTTCCACGGGATGATCTGGCCGACCACACCGAGCGGCTCGTGGTAGTGGTAGGCCGTCATGCCGTTGTCCATCTCCGCGAAGCTGCCCTCCTGGGCACGGATCGCGGCGGCGAAGTACCGGAAGTGGTCCGCGGCGAGGGGGATGTCGGCGTTGAGCGTCTCCCGGATGGCCTTGCCGTTGTCCCAGGTCTCGGCGAGGGCGAGGATCTCGGTGTTCGCGTCGATCACGTCGGCGATGCGGTTGAGCACCGCCGCCCGCTCGGTTGCACTGGTCTTGCCCCAGGCCGGCGCGGCCTTGTGCGCCGCGTCAAGCGCAGCGTCGATGTCTTCGGCGGTGCCTCTGGCGACCTCGCAGAACGGCTTTCCGTTGACGGGCGAGATGTCTTCGAAGTACTGGCCCTTAACCGGCTTGACCCACTCGCCCCCGATCCAGTGCTCGTAGCGGGGCTTGTAGCTGAACTTCGCATCCGGTGTACCCGGGGCCGCGTAGACGGTCATTGCAACTCCTGTCGACGACTCTGTCAAAAGAACCCCATGGGCTCCGTTGCAGGTTAGGAGCGCGGAGGTTGCGGGGAGGTTGCGACTTGTTGCGCGCCGAGTTCGGCTTCGATGCGCTCGAGCCGGGCGACGACCGCGGCGCGCTTCGGCGACTTCGGCGGGAGCATCCGGAGGCATGTCCTCCAGACCTCCGCGTCGTAGGCTGCCTCGTCGGTGCGGGCGTAGGCGAGGAGGGTCTCGGCGGATGCATCGGTGAGCAACGCGTCACGCAGGCGCTGGCTCAGCTCCTGGCGGAGCTCCGCGATGCCCGGCGCCGAAGACGTCGGCAGCAGTGCGCCAGCGTAGGCCCCGAGCGCTACGCGGTGGGCGCCGCGATCGAGGAACGCGAGCACCCGGTGGGCGTCCAGGTCCAGCCGCGCCGGCAGGCGATAGGGACGGGACAGGGGCACGAGCGACTCGTCGATGCGCTCGAGCACCTTGCGCAGGCGCACCATCTCCGCGCGCAGGGTGACGATCGATCCCTCCCTCTCATAGACCAACCCGGCGAGGCGGTCGACCGAGAGCCCCTCCGGATGCCAGGCGAGCAGGGTGAGGATCTCGGAGTGTCGCGTGCTCAACTCGATCGACCGGCCCCCGACGGTGATTCGGCCGACATCGCTGCCGAGCACCGACAGCACGGGCGGCGCGATTGCGCGGGGAGCAGCGAGGACTGTCGCGGAGCGGCGGGGGCGCGAACTGAGCTCGTCCAGCCGTCGGATTCGCATCTCCGACTCGACGGCCGCCACGGCAGCCTCCAGCAGAGGAAGTGTCGCCGGTGCCACGGCATCCGCTCCCCCGGTGATGTCGATGACACCCAGGATGCGGCCTGAGGACGGATCGTGCACCGGCACCGCGGTGCAGCTCCACGGGTGCACGATGCGATTGAAGTGCTCCGCACCCTGTATCTGAATGCCATGGTCGAGGGCGAGCGCCGTCCCTGGCGCGCTCGTTCCGACCGCGCGCTCCGACCAGTCGGCCCCCTCGACGAAGAGCATGCCCTCGGCCTTGCGGCGGAGGGCGCGATCGCCGTCGATCCAGAGCAATCGGCCGGCCTCATCCCCGATCGCGACGATCAGCCCGGCATCGAAGGTGTGCCGGATCAGCAGGCTGTGGATTGTCGGGAGCGCAAGCGCCATGGGGTGGGCGCTTCGATACTCGTGCAGGTCGTCCTCGTCGAAGTCGATGGCCGCGCCGAGATGATCGGGGTCCAGCTCCAATTGAAGGGACCGTTGCCAGGACTCCTGCACCAGCCGTCGAACGCCGCTCACGGCCGTTCGCGTCGCGATCACGGAGTCGTGGGCCGATGCGAGTCTCTGCCGCTCGGAGCTGTCGGTGGGGCGCGCGACCATCCAGGGGCTGGTCACGGCGCCTCCGATCAGCATTGGTCGAGTTGCGCAATCCTAGTCGGCGGAGCCGTGCCCGCTGTCAACAGTCCTGGGAGACGCTGACGGGAGCGTTGAGAAAGCGGATCAGGCCGGTCTTCGGGTCGGAGATGGCCACCACCCCCACGTCATTGGCGTCGAGATCGAAGAACGCCTCTACACCGAGCTGCCCTGCGGTGTCCTGCCCGATCACCCGCACGTCGGGCGTCGCGCTGATGAGCGACTGGATCGGATCCCCCACTCCGAACCCGGATGCGGTGGTGACGGCCACCCCACCGGGCGTCTTCGCGGAATCGGACCTCACCATGAAGGATGATCCGGCCGAGGCCGCGTCGGTAACGTAGGTGACGGACAGTCCATCGCCCCAGCTGATTCGTTTCTGGCTGTTCGAACAGGTGGTTGCGACGAGCGTCTCGATCGACGGGGTCTCCCCGGTCTGCTTGCTCAGGGCGGCCACGGCCAGAGTCCCGTCACCCGAATAGGAGAGCTGCTGCAGCACGGACTTGTCGCTGCCGATGAGCGTGAGGGACGTTCCGGTGATCCGGATGGCGGCAAGGCTCACCGCGATCGGTGAGGCCGACGGAGTCGCAGAGGTCGGCGCGCTGGAGGGCACTTGGACCGGTCGCTCCGGCGTGCACCCGACGAGCGCAAGCGCCACCAGGGCAAGGACTACGGTGCGGCCCAGGCTGCGCGGTGTCAGCATGCGCCAACTGTAATGCAGCTCACTCGTGCAGCAGCGAACCGTCCTTCTTCAGAACCTGTTTCTCGCCGGCCTCGATCGGCACGGTGAACCGGTTCTGCCGGGGCGGCATCGGGCAGTTGAAGGCATAGCTGAAGGCGCACGGCGGAAGAATGGCCCGGTTGAAGTCGAGGGTGATCGTGCCATCCGCATTCGGCGCGACGAAGAGGAAGCGCCCGACGCTGTAGGTGCTGTCGCCGCTCGTCGCATCGGAGAAGACCAATTGCAGCGCCCGGCCCGCCTTGAAGGCGGCGAGGTTGTAGTCGACGCCGTCCTTGGAGAACGTGATCTCGCCGGGGATCGGCAGCTCGCGGGTCTTGCCGTCGTCCTTGAGGTGCTCGAACCCCACGGTCGTGCCATCCGGAAGCTCGGTGAAGGTGCCCGTCACCACCCACTCGGGGTCGTAATCGAAGGCCGAGATGGAGCCGAACTCCCGGATCCCCTCCGAGTTCGAGTCCCAGACGCGAAGCGCGTAAGTGCCCTCTTCGCTCGCGATCACGAAGCCGGTAACGGAGTCGCTGAACACGATCGCGCTCGGCTGCTCGTCATCCTTGCCCCGCACCGTCGCTTCGCCATCCACCAGCAGGCCATCGACGGTGATGTTGTCGGATGCCTCCGCGGTCAGCTTCAGTCCCGATTCGCCCTTCGGCAACGGGGCCCAGGTGCCCGGCACTCCCCAGATCGTCTGCGACGAGTCGATCCATTGGGTGTTGACGAGGGCGAGACTGCCCGTGGGCTGCACCACCGAGAGTTCACGCCGACCGTGATAGGTCGCATAGGCCTCCTCCGGAGTCGGAGCGGCCGTCTGGGCGGTGGTGTCGGTCATGGTTCCATCCTTACTGAAGTAACTGGCCGTGCTGAACACACTGGAGCCAACGACGACCGTGGCACGCGCATTCCCCGCTTCGCCCGCGCGGGGGAACGAAAAAACCGGTCCCGCACGAATGCGGGACCGGTTCGTTTCGGAGTATCAGCTGCGATGGGTCAGACCCACAGCATGTGTGCATCCTTATCCGTGAGGAAGGGCACCCACAGCGCCTATTCGGCGCACGAAGCTGCATCCAGTTCGGCCACTACGGCCAACTTTTAGTTACAGGGGGCGAATGTTCTCGGCCTGGGGTCCCTTGGGGCCCTGGGCGAGGTCGAATTCGACCTTCTGGTTCTCGTCAAGCGACTTGTAGCCGCTCGAGGCGATCGCCGAGTAGTGTGCGAACACGTCCGGGCTTCCGTCGTCCGGGGCGATGAATCCAAAGCCCTTTTCAGCGTTGAACCACTTCACTGTTCCTAGTGCCATAATTTTCTCCTTCAGGAGTCTTCGCGCGAACCCGACTTTCGGGCCCGCTCGTCGCGGTGTTCATCGTCCGCTCCCGAAAGAAACATGGCACTCTTCGCTTCGATTATTGCTAACCGCCGCGGCGAGCTCCAAGCATTCAAGATGTGCGAGGTACTGCAACTGCACAGCTAACTGTAGTGCACACACCCCGTTTTAGGCACCCGTGTGACAAGAACGGAACACATTCGTCTCGATTTATTCTCTGCGCGTTCACGTTCGGGGCGGCCGCACGCCCGGATTCGTGCGGATTTCAGGCCTTGGAGCGGCTGCCGCCGCGCCGGATATATCCGACGATCCCGGTGACCACGAAAAGGATGATTCCGATCACGGCGAGCCAGAACAGTCCTTTGATGACGAAGCCGAGCACGGCGAGGACGAGCCAGATGACGAGGAGGAGAACAATGAATCCGATCATGCGATTCACGGTACTCCTCTCTGGCGCGGATCGGGCACCCACTGGGCGTCGGTCGTTGGCACCATACTGAAGCGATGGCTGCGGCACCCACCGTCATCTCGCAGGACGACCTGCTCGGTCTCAGACTCGCGTGCCAACTGATCACGACCGATGCGAGCGGCCCGCGAGACGTGGCTTCCACGGTTCGGCGGATGTTCGCCACGCAGTCGCAGGACTTCGCGCAGTCGGTGTGGGGCATCGGCCTGCGCACGCCGGGGGCACACCGTTCCGACGTGCTTGCGGCGATGGCCTCCGGCTCCATCGTGAGGTCGTCGTCCCTGAGAGGAACGCTGATGCTGGTCGCAGCCGAGGATCTGCGCGGCATCCTCACCCTGACGGCGGAACGCACCATCGCCGCGTCTCGCACCCGCCAGCGCCGGCTCGAGCTCGACGAGGAAACGATGTCTCGTGCTCGAACAGTGGTGGAGACGGCCCTTGCCGGTCGGCGGGCACTCCCCCGGGACGCCGTTCTGCGGAGGCTCGAGAACGCGGGCATCCGCACCGATGCGCAGAGGGGGCACCACATCCTCTGGTTGCTCGCCGAGCGGGGAATCGTCTGCTGGGGGCCACCGAGCGGGACACAGCAGGGACTGGTTCTGCTGGAGGAATGGATCGCCGCGACACGCACCGTCGACCGGGAGGAGCAACTGCGGCGATGTGTGGTTCGCTACTTCGCGGGTCATGGGCCGGCCACGATCGCCGATCTCGCGTGGTGGGGCAGCTTGACCATTGCGGATGTGCGGCGGGGCATCGCCTCGGCCGGCGATGCCCTCTGCGAAGTGACGGCGGACGGCACGGACTATTGGATGACTTCCGACGAACACTCGCGGCCACTCGCCGTGGGCACCGTCGCATTGCCGGGGTTCGACGAGTACCTGCTCGGCTACTCCGATCGATCCGCCGCGCTCACGCCGGAATACGTCGAGAGGGTCGTGCCGGGCAGCAACGGCATCTTCCGGCCGACCATCGTCGCTGCCGGGCGCGTGATCGGCACGTGGAGACGAACTCTCCTGAAGGGGCTCTGGCAGATGACGCCGGAGCCGTTCGAGGGTCTCACCCGTGGTCAGGCCCGTGCGTTCGAGGCGAGCGCGGAGGCGTATCGCGAGTTCACTTCCTGGTAGAGTCTCGCGGACGATCCTCCGTCAGACGAAGGTGACATCACACGTGAGACACAGCCACTCGGATTCGCGGCGCTCCAACCCACCGCCGCACAGCGGGCATTCCAGATCGTTCGGCATCTGTCGTCTCCCTCAGCTCGGTTCGAGTCAGTACAGTTCGAGGTCACCTGTCGCAGGATCCACCGCGTCGAGGTCTGTGCCCGCGATCGGACCGCCGAACGCATGGGCGCTGGTGGCGCCGAGCTGAGAGGCCCGCGCGCGAAGGGCGGCCGCAGCATCCCGGGTATCCGGCTCCGGGAGCGATGTCTCGATCGGGGTGGTCAAGAGCTCACTGGATGGCCCGATCACCAGTCTCACCGAGACGACGCGGCCATCCTCGAGTACGACCGGCAGCGAAACCACCTCGCCAACACCGCTCATTGCGGCCGATGCTGCGAAATCGAGCAGCGCAGCTGCCCCGTCATCACTGGTGATGAACGACTCTCCCCCGTACGAAACACGTTGCATGCCTCTACCGTGGCCCTGAATGCTCGCGAAGAGGAGGTCATTGCGCGAATACGGAGGAAGGCGTAATAACTCTCGTCACGCCCTCCCCGCCCCTTCGGCTGCCGCGCCGCGCCTAGGTCAGTCGCGGGTCATGATCCAGGCGAGCATGTAGCTGCGCGAATTGCCATCGTCGATGAATTTCTCGGGCAGTCCCTTCGCCGTCGCCAGTGCAGTTTTGGCCTGGTCTGCCCCTCCGAGCGCCGCATACATCAGGAGGTAGTCGCCGAACTGCTTGTTGTAGTCGCCAGAGGTGGCCTCGCTCACGCTCTTCGCGATGCGCTTCGGATCTCCGCCGAGGTAACCGCTCGCCGGACTCATCGGAATGAGCTGGATGCCGAGTTTGGCGTTCGCATCGGCGCTGAACCAGGTGGAGTAGTCGCGCTTTCCCCCCCAGTTGAGAGCGACGACCGAATGCGTGTAGTTCGCGTAGACCGGGTCGGAGGTGTCGACATCGGTCCAGTACGCGCGAGCGGATGCCGCTTCGCTCGCCAGCATCCACGAAGCTTCCGTCTTCAACCGGCTGTTGTCGCTCACCGAGGCCCACAGGGCGAGGCCGTTCCAGGCGTTGACCGCTTCGGAGCTGGACTCCAGGTTGTTACCGTCGGCGAAGGGCGAATAGCCGGAGGCCCAGGAGTGACCGGCGTAGGCGTCGAATCCCCGGCGATCGGGAAAGTATTTCGAGCCGCCGCTGGAGGCGAGATCCGCCGCGAGGAGGTTCATCACCGGGGTGATCTCGGTGCGGAGCTTCGAATCGTGAGCGGCGGCGACACTCGCCGCGTACAGGAAATATCCGTAGTGGAAGTTGTGGTCGTTGAACTGGTCGGAACCGAACGACGCGGCGAGCCCGACGATGCCCTTCATCTTGGGGTCGTAGACGAAACAGCGCTCCGTGTTGGACTTGCAGCGCGTCGGGTCCGTCCACTCGCGCAGCGCGTCGCTGAGCTTCGCGCCGACAGTCTTGGCCGAAGCGGTGTCGCCCAGCTGATCGGCGAGCATCAGCAGGTTCGCGAGCCGGTAGAGGGCCTTGCCGCCGAAGTAGGTGTCGGCCGGAAGCGCGGCGGTCTTCGTGACATCCTGCGCGAGGGACGCAGTGAGTTCCGCCTTCTTGGCCGCGTCGAGAGAGCCAAGATCGATCGTGTCGGATGCCCCGACCGTCGGGCTCGTCCACGAGAGGGACTTGCCGGCGCAGAGCTTCATGGTGCCGTAGATCGACGGATAGCTACCCAGGGTGCACGGGGGCGTGGTCATCGATTTCTGCTGGTGCGGAAGCGTGGCGATCAGGGTGTTCTCGGCCTTCGCCGTCGCATAGGCGAGTGTTGTCGAGGCGGTGGAACCGCCGCTGCTGTAGTCGAGCGTGACCCCCGTGACCGGGAGCGCACTGGCGGCAACCTCTGACAGGGTGCTATCGGACGGCACGGGGAACCAGACCGCTGTCGCACCATCCACGAGGCTGAGCGCGGTGCCGTCCTTCGACAGGGAACCGGTGGTGCGCATCCCGTAGGTGGTCTTTCCGACCTTGGCGGAGTAGACCCCCTTGCCGGCGGAGCTGAACTTCTGACCGAGCGTGAGCGTGACCTTCTTGGCTGCGGTGAAGCTGACCAGTGGCGATCCCTCGGCGATGACGGTGGAGCCGAGGGTGCTGCCGGAGCCCGTCTTGTGCGCGATGGTCACGGAGGCATCGTCGTAGCCGGTGATCTCACTGGCGCTCGCTCCCGCGTCGATGGTCACGCTGGGAGCATTACCACCCGTGATGGTGTTCGCTGTGGTCGTGACCTCGGGAAGGCCGAAGGTGAATCCAGAGTCGGTCAGACCGAAGGAGAGTGGCAGCGGGAAGACGGGGAGCGGATGCTCGCCGAAGACCAGCCCGGAGAACCAGCGGTTCGTCGGCGGCACGAGCCCGTGAGCGAGCCGAGTGACCGGGACCTCGCCGACGGTCTTGTGCGGAAGCTTGGCGATGGTCGAGCCGATGGAGCTGTCGGAGAGCACGTGCGTGCTCGGCGACCCCGCTGTGGTGCCGGGTCCGCTGCAGGCGGCGACCAGCGAGACGATCACGCCGGCCGCGAGTAGGCCGCTGGTGCGGAGGAGGGTGGTCTGTGTGGAGCGGGTCATCAAATTCCGATCTGCTCGAGGAGCGAGAAGAACGAGTCCTTCACGCCGGCAAGCGGTCCATCATCGCGGAGGTGCAGGATTGCGGTCACCGGAGTTCCCGGCTCGACGAGACCGTCGTTGCTGCCAGCGATCAGGTCTTTGCTCGTGACCTTGATCTCGGCATCCGCCTTACCGCCGACGGTCTGCACCTTGACGTCGGAGACGACACCCGAGATGCGCTGGTGGTTCGGGAGCACGATCTCGACACTGCCGTTCTTCTGGATGCGGGCGAAGTCGTAGGAATCGACCCGGAACTTGGCGAGGACGAACAGGGGGCCGGTGCGGTCGATCGTGGCGAGCGGCTGACCCGCCCCGACGAGCCCGCCGACCTGTGCCTTCACGCTCGAGACGATGCCGGGCTCGGTCGCGGTGAGGGTGAGGGTGCCATCGGTCGAGGTCGTATAGGCGGTGCTGACCGGAGAGGTCTTCGGAGACGAGAGGTCCCTCAACAGTGTCGCGCTCTGGATGGTCATGAGCGGGTCGCCCTTCTTCACCTGGTCACCCGCCTTCACGGATGCCGCGATGACGGATCCCGAGTAGTCGGATCCCACGGAGTAGGAGATGGCGTCGAGAGACGCGGATCCGCTGGCCACCTGGTTCTGTCGCTGGTTGAGCACGAGGGTTGCGCTCGCCACGATGGCAAGCACGAGCATCAGTCCGCCGAGGAGGCGGAATCGGTTTCCCCAGGTCATCGGGTCACCATTCCTTTCGAGTTGAAGACTTCGGATGTCGCGGCCTCACTGCCGGTCGCGACTCGGTGCACCGGGATGGCGCGAGTTGTGGGGCGAGCCGCAGAGCGCGGCACACGGGCGAAGGAGGGATTGAGTTGGGGCCGGGCGGGCACCGCGACGCGGGCGAGGTGCGACTCCTTCAGCGCCGCTCCGATGAACACCGCGAAGACGAGCGTGCTCGTGAGGTTCCAGGCCGTGGCAAGGGTGATCGTGCCGTGTCCGACATCCTTCATCACCGCCACGATGGAGGTGAGAAACAGGAACGCGAACATGAGCACTTGCGGGATCATGAAGTTGAACGGTGACACCCGTTTGCCGGCCGCTCCCGTGACGTGCCACTTCTGCTCACGCCCCGAGAAGACATTGATGAACGCGCGAATGTAGATGGGGAACGACACCGTGGCCATGACGAGGGTCGCCGGACGGAAGGATCCCATCGTGTTGAAGGCCAGCAGAATCTGGAGGCCGTAGAAGCCGAGGTAGAAGAGCAACCAGGTGAGCCAGGTGACGGTGAGGTTCACCGGCCGGAGGTCGAAATAGATCTCGAGCGGAGGCACCATCAGCAGCAGAAGGGGAGTGATTCCCACCAGGTAGTGGGTGGCCGTGACGGTGTACTGCAGGCGCTGGTCCATCGTGAGACGGCGGCGCGGGTTGAGCGGGTTGCGGCGCATCAGGATCTCGAAACCGCCGGATGCCCAGCGCAACTGCTGCTTGGTGTAGTCCTCGACGGTCTCGGGGGCGTCTCCGACCGCGAGGGTCACCGGGATGTAGACCGAGCGCCAGCCGTTCTCGTGCAGCATGAGGGAGGTCCAGACGTCCTCCGACTTGGAGTCGGTGAACATGCCCCCGATGTCGTTGATGGCTTCGCGGCGGAAGATCACGTTGGTGCCGACGCAGAAGGCGGCATTAAATCGGTTGCGACCGGGCTGGATGAACCGGTAGAACACCGACTGCATGAAGCCGGCACCGCTCGAGACGAGGTTCTTGATGTTGCCGTAGGTCTGCGGGGTCTGCACGAACGCGACGTTGCTGTCGATGAAGAAGGGCACGGTCTCGTAGAGGAAGTCCTCTTTCGGCACGAAGTCCGCATCGAAGATGGCGTAGAACTGGCCGCTGCTGATCGAGAGGGCGTGGTTGACGTTGCCGGCCTTCGCACCATTGTTGGACAGGCGGCGCACGTACCGCGCACCGAGTTCGGCGGCCAGGTCGCGCACGGCATCCGATCCCCCGTCGTCGAGGATCCAGGTGAGGTGCTCGCCGCGCATCGCGATGGCCGCCGTGGCCGTGCGGCGGATGGTGGCGACATCCTCCCCGTACACCGTGATGAAGACGTCGATGCCGATGCGGGCGTCTTCGAGGAAGACTCCCCAGTGCTCGGGATGGGCCTCGGTGCCCTCCTTATCGATGGCAGCGGCGTCGAAGAGACGCTCCTGGGAGTGGTGGAACGCGAAGTCGCGCGGGTCGACGCCCCCGGACAGGATCGTCCACATGGAGACGAGCGCTTGCGCTACGAGGATCACCTCGGCGGTGATGACCAGCGAGTACGGCAGCCAGTCCCCGCGGTTGGCCGGGTTCAGCAGGAAGAACGTGTAGGCGAGCACTCCGACCGTGGCAATGAGCACGAAGAGTACGAGGGTCGGGGAGTTCGCGGCACCGTTCTCGGCGACGCGGGGCTGCGGTGCGTACTCGCTGCGGCGCTCGCCTTGAAACGGCTTGTCCTTCCAGAGTTGACTCACAGTGCTGTTCTCCATTCCGTAGGGCGCGCGGGTACGCGTGGTGGCAGGGGGCTGCCCGGGGCGACGACGATGGCCTGTGCAGGGGGCGCCATGCCCGCCGTACACATAGAAAAGGCACTCTCTACGAGTGCGGGCCGCGTGACCGTCAGGTCTTCTGGGGGCTTCGCTCTCGGATTGTGCCTGTTCAACAGTAGACACCCGACCGAGCGGATGTCCCGCTATATGAGAGCTTTGTAATGAAGCCCCGCGGGGGTGATTTCGGGGTATTTGCCGGTCAGCCGGCATATCCAACGTCTCATCGCCCGCACACACTCAACGGGGTCGCGGCGGAATCCCAGCTTGAGCGGCGCACCGGTGCAAGCGTGCCGAGGGCGTGCATGCCAATGATTGTTCGGTGGGGCGGACGGGACTTGAACCCGTGACCGACGGATTATGAGTCCGCTGCTCTAACCAGCTGAGCTACCGCCCCGCAGCGCCCGAAAGGAACGGTGCGTCACCACGATACAGGCTGGCGCGGCACCGACACTGAGGCGAGAAGCGCTAGCTGACCTGCTCGTCGAGTGAGGCATCCGTCACCGGATCGGTGACCTTCTCTCCGCGGTAGAGCTGCTCGAAGATGTTGAGGGTGCGCTGGATGTCGTGGGCCGCGATGTAGCGCAGGCTCGCATCCTTCATGCTGCGCAACTCCGCATCGGGCAATCGAAGCACGCGGCTCAGCTTGTCGGCCAGGTCCTTCGCGTTACCCGGTTCGAAGAGGTAGCCGTTCTGCCCCTCGTGCACGAGATGCGGCAACGCCATCGCGTTGGCAGCGACCACCGGGAGCCCGGAGGCCATCGCCTCCATCGTGGCGATGCTCTGGAGCTCCGCAATCGAGGGCATGGCGAAAACGGTGGAATGGGTGAGAGAGGCACGGAGCTGCTCATCCGTCACATAGCCGGTGAACGTGACGCGCTTGTCGATGCCGAGCTCCCGCGTGAGCTGCTTCAACTGGTTCATCTGGTCGCCGCCGCCGACGATCTCGAGCTGCACGTCGAGGGCCGGGTCGATCAGGGCGATTGCCTTCATGAGCACATCGAGGTGTTTCTCGCCCGATACGCGTCCGACGAAGATGACGCGATTCTCGGTGCGTGGCTCGAAGTCGGCGGTGTAGAGCGCCGCGTCGATGCCGCAGGAGATGGCATGAACGTGCTCGAGGTTTGTCTCGGTCTCGAGGAAGTCTGCGGCCTTACGGCTGGGCGAGGTCACCGCCTCGCAGTAGGCGAAGGTGGTCGAGGCATCCTTCCACGCGGCTCCGATCGCCCATTTGCGGGCGAACTGCGGAAGGCGGGTGTGGTCGATGAGGTTCTCGGGCATGAAATGGTTGGTGCCGATCACGCGGATGCCGCGCTTCGCGGCCTGCCGCGCGAGTCCGCGACCCACGACGATGTGGGACTGGATGTGCACGACATCGGGCTTGAACTCGTCGAGGATTCGAGCGGCGTGGGCCTGGCTGCGCCACGGAAGCACGAACCGCAGCCAGTCGTGCGGATACCAGCGCCAGGAGTAGACGCGGTGGACGACGAACTCCGCACCGTCGTGCTTCTCGAGGAAGGCGCCGGTGGTGCTGTTGAAGGCCGGGGCCTCGACGTGCACCGTGTGACCGCGCTCGGTGAGGCCGGCGGCGAGTCGGGAGCCGAAGTTCGCGGCTCCGTTGACGTCGGGGGGAAAGGTGTCGGCACCGATCAGGATGCGAAGGGGTGCCTTTGCATCCTGCGGGGCGTCGTGCGGGGTGTCGGACAAAGTCTTAAGCATCCCTTGCAGTTGAAACCATCGGTTACAGCCTAGCGGCGGCTTCGGGCTGTCGTCGCGACAACTGCACCACACCGTACACGGCAAGCGCTCCCGCCACGGCGAACGCGAGGATCGCGTACCAGGGCGCTCCGGACGCCTCCTGCAACACGACGATGCCGATGGACACCGCGACGATGGGGTCGATCACGGTGAGACCGGCGATCACGAGGTCGGGCGGCCCGGAGCTGTAGGCAGTCTGCACGAAGTAGCCGCCGAGTACCGTAGCGACGAGAAGTGCGACGACGCACGCGATCGTGAGCCACTCGAATCCCTGGGCGCCGTTGAGGATGATTGTGTGCACCCGGTCGATGACGACCTTGGCGAGGGTCGCGACGAAACCATAGAGCACGCCGGCGCCCACGATGTAGATCAGGGGTCCGAACTTCTTGCGCAGGAAGGCGAAACCCAGAGCGAAGGCGATGGTGACCACGCCGAGCAGGATCAACACGGTCACGAGCTCCGTCTGGGTGATCTCCTTAGACCTGGCGAAGATGGTGGCGAAGGTCACGAAGAGTCCGACGCCTCCGACGCAGAAGATGATGGGGCGGATGGCATCCTGCTTCAGCTTCACCCCGGACACCCGGGCGTTGACGATGGCCGTGATGATCAGGGCGATCGCGCCGAGCGGCTGGACCACGATGAGCGGCGCGAAAATGAGCGCGGTGAGCTGGAAGACGACCGCGAGTCCCAGCATCAGGGTGCCGATCACCCACGAGGGGCGGCGCAGGAGAAGGAGAAGCTGGCCGAGGTTGAGGCCTGCGGTGGAGGGGGCTTCGGTGAGGCTGTCGACCTTGGTGACACCGCGATGCTGGAACTGGGCACCGAGGGCGAGGAAGACGGCACCAACCAGGGCGATCGGGATACCGATATACGCGGATGGGGTGAGGGAGATCTGGTCCGAAATGGCACTGAGGTCTGGCGTCACGCCACGACCCTACCCGCTGGCCCTCCGATATTCTTGGCGAATGGCCGTCCTCCCGATTCAAATCACGGGCAATCCCGTGCTCCACTCCCGAGCATCCGAAGTGACGTCGTTCGACGCCTCGCTGACGGCGCTCGTGACCGACATGTTCGACACGATGGAGGCCGCGCCGGGCGTGGGGCTCGCGGCCCCGCAGGTCGACGTGCCTCTTCGCCTCTTCGTCTTCAATTGGACGGATGACGATGACACGCTGTGGCGCGGAGTCGCGATCAACCCCACCCTGTGGGTGAGTCCGGTTCCGATCGGGCCGGCGGATGAGGAGAACGAGTCCGAGGGCTGCCTCTCGGTGCCCGGGGAGCGGTACCCGCTTCGACGGTCGGAGCTGGCCATCCTCAGTGCCGTCGATCTGGACCAGAATCCATTCGAGATCCGGGCAGAGGGATGGCTCGCCCGCATCTTCCAGCACGAATACGACCACCTCGAGGGCGTGCTGTATGTCGACCGTCTCGACCACGCGGCGAGCAAGGCTGCCGCGAAGGCCGTGAAGAAGAGCGGCTGGGGAGAGCCTGGGCTGAGCTGGATGCCGGGGGTCGACGATCTCGAAGGCTGAGGCCCGAGCGTCAGATCTGGTGATCCGGCAGCCACGGTTCTCCGAGGCGGCGGCGATCGCGGCGATCCAGGTGGACGGGTTGCGAGATACCTACGGCCACCTTCTGCCCGCGGAGTTCTCTGGCGACGCCGCCCTTCGTCGGCGCAGTGCCATGTGGACGAAGATCCTCGGCGGCGAGACTATTCCCGACCGGCTGTTCGTCGCCGAGTCATCGAGCCGCATCCAGGGATTCGCGTTTGTCGGCAGCAGTCTCGAAGCTCGTCCCGCTCGTGAGCTGTGCCTCCACATGATCTATGTCCGCAGTGAGCAACATGGCACGGGCATCGGTCAAGCCCTCCTCGAGGCTGCGGGCAGGGAGGATCCCCTGCAACTCTGGATGGCAAAGGACAACCCGCGGGCATATGCGTTCTACCGGCGAAACGGGTTCGTTTTCGAAGGAACGGAACGGGTCGACAGTGCGGCAGACGATCTCGAGGAGATCCAACTCGTCAGGTGACGCGGTGCGACGGCGTGCGGGGGTTGGCGCGCACTGGTGGGGTGTCGCGCGGGTGGGGTGTCGCCGGTGGGGTGTCGCGCGGGTTGCGTCTCGCGGGTTGCGTCTCGCGGGTTGCAACTCGCGGGTTGCGTCTCGCGGGTTGGGTCTCGCGGGACCCGATACTGGTTTCTGCGTCGGGGCTCCTATGGCGCCCTCGTCCGCGCGGCCCCTCCTCCACAGCGACGTACCCGACGGATTATCCGCAGATTTGACAAAGCCCTTCAAATCTGTATCTGTTTTACGATTCCAGTGAGATAGACCGGACACCGGGACGATGACAAATTCCCCATTGCCGCGCATAAGACAGTTGTCCGCGTTAAGCTTTGACTAGGAGATGAACTAGATGACGATCGCACCAGAGGCACCGGCCTCACTGTCGAAGGAAGAGCGAGCAGACAGCGCCGCTCAGTCCCTGCACAGCGCTGAGCTCGAAGGTCACTCCGTTACGCCCGCTACCCAGCTGGACACAGAGATGTACGTGTCCGGGGAGATCGACTCGCAAGAGCTTCTCCGTCGGGTCAGGGCTCGATACAACGTTGGCTGAGTTTTCCTTCACGGACCCATACATCGATCCCGAAACTGGGATCCTCCGGAATCTCATTGGTGCGCGCACCCAAGCTGAACTTGATGACGCGGAGTTTGACCTTGTCCACGCTGCCGAGATAGTTCTCCGCGAGAATCCGCCTACGGACACGCGAGACATCAACGAATGGCGAGCAATTCACAGGTCGCTCTTCGGCGACATATATGCGTGGGCCGGTGAACTAAGGACCGTCGACATTGCGAAGTCGAGCGCTGGCGTTGGGTTTCAGTTCATGGGAGTCTCCTTCTTTGACAACGCCATTCCGTTTGCCGAGAACGAGATTCAGAGGGCATTCGCCAAAAAATTCGTTACGCGCGATGAGTTCATCGCCCGGCTCGCGGAGCAATACAGCAACCTCAACGTCCTTCACCCTTTCCGCGAAGGAAATGGGCGGACACAGCGCTTCTTCTGGAGCCAGGTGGCTCGTACTTTTGGATACTCGTTGGACTGGCGGTCAATTACCGCAGACCAGAACGCCGAGGCCTCAGCTGTGGCCGCCGTTTCAGTGGACTACCAGCTTCTCGTCGGGATGTTCAGTCAGGTTGTTGACAGAATCGGTCCAGCAAGTACTCCATTCTCAGGAGTCATCCTGGGCCGCCCGGCCGGTCGCCAGGAACACCCGCTACCCGCGCCTCAATTTGGCTCATGCGCTGTTTTCATGCCGCGCGCGAAGAAGCCCTGCGTGCTTACGTCCGGACACCGGGGGCACCATCGTTCAGTCCTAAGGACGAGCTAGTTTCGCCAGCTCCCGCTTGATACGCGCGTCTCGCATTGAGATCTGAGCCTCTTCCGCCCAGAGGCTCGCGAGCAGGTTTTCACCGGCAGCATTGGCATTCGGGTCGTAGGCCTCTCGGTAAGTGCGGTGGGGGCGGCCGTGGTGAGCGTCCAGATAGGCGCGGATGTCCGTTGCGTAGTCGGTGGCGTTGTCGACGCGCAGATACGCCATTCGAATGAGGCTGAGAAGCTGGTTCAACCTTGCTCGGTTTCGGAACATGAACGCCCGCGGTCGGAGGACAGCCTTCAACTCTCGTAGGGGCTGCTCTACTGCGCTGTTTGAGTAGACCGGCGGGATCCTCGATCGTCCTTGGGTTTGTCCCCTCATCCAAGTTTCGTTACGGTCGAGCCACCTGTTTGTCATGACCAGATGCGATCGGCTTCTGACCTCGACTTCGAATTCGTCCCAACGCTCCCGCGATTTCAGGGCTCTTTGGAATACCTTGCGCGCGGGATCATCTGCGGCGAGTTTGTCGCTGTCGAACGCGGCTCGAACCCGCTGGGTGAGGTGGAATTCGCAGTGATGAACCAGGTTTACCGTGGCCCATTCTCCCCAGTGAATGTCGATGCCCGACCGAATTGCATTGTCCTGATCACAGACAATTGACCCCGGTTTTCCGGGCAATGACCCCAGGAATTCCGCCCAGGCGCGTCCATCACTGCTGGGCGCTGCTTCTAGCTTCCAGAGCCTGCCATTCGAGCCGTCCTTCTCATATCCGAACGCGGCCAAAATGCAATAGAGGGCGAGGCTCTTCTTGGTGAGCGGATCCGTCCAGTAGAAGGGAAGTGAATCCAACACGAGCACGGCCGGCCACTCCGTGGGGTTGTGTCTGGAGGCGATTGCGGGAACGAAGTCCGCCATCCATTCCGCGACGGTCTGCCCGTTGATGACATCGCGAGGCACACTTGTCTTGCCGATGTTGGCCCGAGCTCGAACTCGTTTCGCAGCATCTGTGTAGGTCCGCCCTCTACCCAAATCGACGAGCGCTCCCGCGATCTCCCGCACTAGGTATTCGCCCTCTGCCGGCGCCACTGGCCCCTCGTGCGGAGCGATGTGGTTCTCGCATTCCACGCAGGTTCCGTCGATCGTGAGTGTCCTGCTCATCAGGCCGAGGAACCGATGATATGAACCATCAGGGAGCACACAACGCCACCGCTGCTTCTTGCGTCCGCCACCACTCTGGATCCCGTCACGGATGATCCTGGCGTGCTCGTGACCGCGGGGGCAGCTAGGCACTTCGGCACTCACGGCGAGCCCCTCTCGATCAGGGGATCAGGATATTCCTATCTCACTGAAATCGTAAGACTGATCTGTATTCGAATCTGAGAGAATGAATACATGGCAATTAACGAAGACGTGTTCGACGAGTCCCCGGGTGGGGACTTCGATTCGTCGCTGGCTGGCGCGCGCCGGGCGGTCGGCTTCGTCGCCGAATGCGCTCGGTCGGTCGACACTCTTTCCGACCCCGATCTCCTTCGCATCCAGCGCGAACTCTCGGACCTCGCCCGTGAACTCGGCGCGAGCGCCGCAGTGGTGGCCGGCGAGATCGGTCACCGTTCGCGGCGGGAGCTCGGCTTTTCGGGACTCGCCCAGAGGGAGGGGTTCCGCACGCCGGAGGCCCTCGTGAGGCATGAGACCGGGTCCACCGCACGCAGCGCCTCCGCACTCGTCCAAGCGGGCACGATGGCCCGGGAGTCCGCTGCACCCGAGACCTCTTCGAGCGCCGAGCCCTGGTTCCGGGAGGTCGGCGCCGCCGTTGCCGTTGGTTGCATCTCGGTGGACGCCGCCCGCGCGATCCGCGTCGGGCTCGGTGCGCCATCCGAAGGCTCTGGTGCTGTGACAGCAGATGCCCTGTCCGATGCCGCCCACCTGCTCGTGATCGAGGCGACACTCGTCGACGCGGACGAATTGCTGCGTCTGGCCCGCCGCCTGAGGGACGATTTGGACGAGACCGGTATCGCGGATCGTGAGCGGGCCGCCTTCGAAGAGCGGTCGGTGCGCCGCACCCGGCGTCCCAATGGTCTCTCGAGATACATCATCGACCCGGACATCGAGTCCGCGGCTTTCTGGGACGACGTCTACGACACCCTCACCTCTCCCCGCCGAGGAGGCGTCCGATTCGTCGACGACGCCGACAGGGCATGGGCAGCAGCGATCTCCACGGACGAGCGCACCACCGATCAGTACGTGCACGACGCGTTCACCCAGCTGCTACGAATCGCGGTGGGAGCAGAGACGGGTGAGAGCCGACGGATCGTGGGAGCTCGACAGCCTTCGGTGCGAGTGCTGGTGACGCGCACCGCGCTCGAGGCGGGGCACGGCCACGGCCGGATCGAAGGATGCGACATCCCGATCTCAATCGAGACCGTCGAGCGCATCGCCTGCGAGTCCGGCACGGTTCAGCTCGACTTCGACGAAGCCGGGCGACCCCTCGACCTGGGCCGGGAACAGCGGCTGTATTCGAAGAGACAGCGGATCGCCCTCGCCGCGGCACAGGGCGGATGCTTGTTCGGGGACTGCGATCGGCCTCCCAGTTGGTGCGAGGCCCACCACTCCAGACACTGGAAGCGAGATCAGGGCGAGACGAACATCCTCGACGGGGTGCTTCTGTGCCGCTATCACCATCTGCTCGTGCACAACAACGGTTGGGAGATCGTTCGGGATGACGCGGGTTTCTGGCTCATTCCTCCTCGGGATGTCGATCTGGAACAGCGGCCACGGCCCATTCCATCGAAGAGTGCCGCCCTTCGCGACCTGAGGGTGCTCAGCGCCTAGTCGGGGGGCTAATCAGGGTGGCTGGTCAGAGGGGCTGGTCAGGGTGGCTGGTCACAGTGGCTGGTCAGGGTGGCTAGTCACACCTAGAAGACCGCGCGGATGAGAGCGGCAGTCGCGGCGGCCGCTATCACCACCACGATGAAAGGAACTCGCAGCGCAAGCAACAAAGCGGCCACGGCGACGGCGGGAAGTCGCGCATCGAAGACGATACGGGAACCAGCACCGAGGGTCTGCACCGCAATCAGGGCGGCGAGCAGCGCAACGGTCAAGAGGTTGGCGACGCGGGCGGGAGCCGGCTTCTCGAGGAACGATGCAGGCACGAGGTATCCGGCGATCTTCAGGGATAGGCACGTCAGCGAAGCGATGATCACAATGAGCCAGAGCGTCATGATGAGTCGCCCGTCAGCCGAGGGAGCCCACTGACCGGTGGCGCCGATCGAATATCGTTACAGGTCATGTGGGAATCCCCGGGGGTTCGGGCTGGGGATTCCGACTGCCGAACCAGTTGAATCCCCCCACGATCACGGCGACGACCCCCGCCACGAGCACCGGCAGGCCCGGGATCAGCACCGGAGTGGTCACCGTGGCGATCACGGCGGCGGCGGTCGCCACGGCGATCGTCTGCAGTTGGCGCAGGCGGGGCCAGAGAAGTCCGAGGAAGGCAGCGGCTGCGGCAGCATCCAGTCCATACGTTCGGACATCGCCGAGGGCGTTGCCGATGAGCGCACCGATGAGCGAGGTGAGATTCCAGCCGACGAAGACCGACACTGCGGTGACCCAGAAGCCGATCCGCTGGGTACGCAGTGTGGATTGGGTCGTGGCGACGGCGGTGGACTCATCGATCGTCACCCAGGCCGCTGCCAACCGGCGCCAGCGACCGGCGCCAACAATCGGAGCGACCCGGATTCCGTAGATCCCGTTGCGGATGCCCAGGATCGCTGCGCTAGCGATGGCAGCCGGCCCTGCGGCCACTCCACCGGTGGCGATCACCCCCACGAGGGCGAACTGCGAGCCGCCGGCGAACATGAGGAGGCTCATCACACAGGTCTGCCAGACGTCGAGCCCGGCGGCGACGGCGAGGGCCCCGTAGGAGATGCCGTAGGCCGCGGCGGAAAGACCGACGGCGATACCCCTGCGGGCCACGGCCCGATCCTCGCCGCTCCAGGCAGTGGATGCTGCGGATCCGGTTTCTCGCTCTGGACCGTCGTCGGAGGGAACCGGCTCAGTCCTGGCCATCGCGCAGATTCACGCCGTGCACGCCGTTGTCGTAGCGGATCGAAGGGAACACCGCCGACACCGTGAAACCGACCCCGGGAAGCATGTTCGCCGTGAGGATGCCACGGTACAGGGCCGCACGCTCCCGCATCTCACTCATTCCGGGTCCGACGACCACCTCGGTCAAGGCATCGAGGTCGTCCTGGAAGGTGTAGGTGCGACTCTGCGCGAGTTTGTCGGGGTCGAGTCCATCGCGGCGGGCGGCGGCGCGCACTCCATCGTCGTCGATCACGACCTGCAGGCCCTCGTCGGTCCACGTGGAGCTGACGCGCACCTGGGTGCCGACGCCACCGTACTTCAGCGCATTGGACAGGGCCTCCTGCACGATACGGAAGACCGCGAGCTGCGGACCGTCGCCGAGCGCGAAGGGCTCGCCGTTCTCGACGACAGTGATCTCCAGCCCGGCGTCCCGCATCAGGTCGAAGAGCTCGAGAGTCATGTCGGTGCGGGGCTCTGGCAGGGATTCGTCGACCGATCCGCCCACAACGGTCATCACACGACGAAGGTCGGCGAGAGTCGATCGGGCCGCCTCGGCGATGGTGGCGGAGGCGCGCACCGCGGCACCGGCATCCGCGGTGGCAGCGTACTGGGCGCCATCCGCCTGGCTCACGATCGTGGAGACCGAATGGATCGCCACCTCGTGGAGTTCGCGCACGATACGCAGCTTTCCCAGTTGCTCTTGCAGGGATGCTTCGAGGTCGAGGTTGTCCCGCTCGGCATCGACGCGGGCGAAATACTGGCGGCGGCGACCGCGTGCGGCGCGGATCCAGAGCACTAGGAACACGACGGTGAGAACGAGGAATACCGCGGATGCTGCGGTGAGCAGGATCATCACGAGCATCGAATGCTGTTGCAGCCAGGTATTCACTCGGGTCTCCTCGGGCTGACAACATCGGGACTGACAACGCGTGCTGTCTCTCCGAGGTTATCGCGAACCGGGATCGGCGCGCTGCCGTCCCGGTCCGCGGGTGCCGGGCCTACTTGGCCGGCGGCTGCGGCCAAGAGTTCGCCCGCAGCACCTCGAGACGTGCGCGGTAGTCCTTCTCGTCGATGTCTCCCTGCGCGAATCGCTCGGCGAGGGTCGACTCGGCCGACCGGGACGGATTGCCCCAGTGGCCCCACTGGCCGCCGCCGAAGCCGGGGTGACCGTAGCCGCCGCCCTGGGCGAACCAGGCGCGACGGCGCCGGCGAGCGATCGAGAAGACGACCGCGAAGAGCGCGATCCAGAACAGCGGGATGAGCAGGAAGAAGAGTCCGAAGCCGCCGACCCAGGGGCCGACGAAATGGGCCGCAGGGCCCGCGAGGGCGAGTGTTGCGAACACGATGTATCCGTTTCTGTGGGGGTTCCGGTGGCGAGAGCCGGTGGAACCGGTGAACACAACACTCGTCGCGACACCGCGCCGGCGAATCTGCCCGGCGGATGCTCTCGGCTACTGCGCCGGGAGCACTCCCCGCTACTCCTGGTACCCCGCCCGGACGAGTCCGGTCTCGTAGGCGACGACAACGAGCTGCACCCGGTCTCTCGCGAGCAGCTTCGACATGATGCGCGACACGTGGGTCTTGGCGGTGAGCGGGCTGAGGAAGAGCTTTCGACCGATCTCGTCGTTCGTGAGCCCATGGCCGACCAGGCCGAGTACCTCCCGTTCGCGTTCGGTCAGGGTCGCGAGCTGCGACGTATCCGGAGCCTCTTTGAGGGATCCGGCGACCCGCTCGAGCAGGCGCTTCGTGACACCGGGCGACAACAGGGCGTCACCACCCGCGACCACCCGCACCGCACGGATCAGCTCCTCCGGCTCGGTGTCCTTGACCAGGAAGCCGCTGGCCCCCGCACGGATCGCCTGGGCAACGTACTCGTCGAGCTCGAAAGTGGTGACGATCACGATGTGGGTGCCGGCGAGAGCGGGATTGGCCACGATCTGCTCGGTTGCCCACAGGCCGTCTCCGTCGGGCATCCGGATGTCCATGAGAACGACATCGGGCTTCTCGCGGGTGACGAGAGCCACCGCCTCGGCACCGGTGCCGGCCTCGCCCACCACGTCGAGGTCACTCTCGGCCTCGAGCAGGGACCGGAAGCCGCCCCGGATGAGTTGCTGGTCGTCGGCGATGGCGACGCGGATCATGGGGTGCCCTTCGGCGAAGGTCCACCGCGGACGGCGGACGGGAGGTCGGGCGCGCTGCTGTAGCTCGCCCCGGCTGCTGACTGAGGGATTCTGGCGTACACACGGAAGCCCCCGCCGTCGACGGGAGCGGCACTCAGAGTGCCGCCGAGGAGTTCGGCCCGCTCGTGCATGCCGAGCAGGCCACGGCCTCCGGTGTCCTGACGTGGGGGGCTTCCGGTGCCGTTGTCGACGATCTCGAGCAGGTAGAAGCCGCCCTCTTCCCGGGCGGTCACGGTGACCGATGTCGCCTTGGCGTGACGGAGCACATTCGTCAGCGACTCCTGCGCGATGCGGTAGAGCGCGAGCTGGGTGCCCGCGCTCGGGACGCTCTCGATGGTGTTGCGCACATCGACGGCGACGCCCTGGGAGGCGATCGACGCGGCAAGACCGCCGAGACGGGAGAGATCGGGCTCCGGTACCAGCGGCGCGCTGGGATCCGCTCCCCCTTCGGCACGAAGGATGCCGAGCACCGAACGCACTTCGTCGAGGGCCGTCTTACTGGACTCCTTGATACTCGCCAGGGCCGCCTTGGCCTTCTCCGGTTGTTTGTCCATGAGATGGAGCCCCACACCCGCCTGAACGTTGATCTGGCTGAGGGAATGCGCGAGCACATCGTGAAGCTCACGGGCGATCCGCACCCGCTCGGCCTGCACCTCGGACTGCTTGCGTTCGGCGATCCGGCGGGAGATCTCCGCATACTGCTCCCGGCGCGTTCGCACGCTCTCCCCCACACCGAGCACGATGAGAATTCCGAGAGTCACGGCCGCGATTCGCGGGGGTGAGACATCGAGACCGGTGAACAGCGATATGGCGAGGGCGAGGAGCCAGGCCGCCGCCACCGAAATCCAGGCCCAGCTTCGGGCGCCCCGCACCACTGCGGACACGATGGCGAAGGCGAGGGCCAGGTAGGGCGGATGGTCGGAGCTGCGGAACAGAAGTAGGTCGGCGCCTCCCGCCGCGGCCGCGATGGCCACGACCGGACCCGGGAAGCGACGGGCGGCGAGCAGGGCGAGCGGACCGATGAGGGCGAGCCCGAGCGCGATCAGGAGCATCCTCGGGTCTGTCCAGACTTCGGTGCGAACGAGGCCGCTACCCGGCCGCACACTGAAGAAGACCGCCGGCACCTGCACGAATAGCGACAGGAGCACCGGAAGGATCAGCCGCATCCTGCGTGCGCCGGCGGAATTCTGGCGCCGGGCGCGACTGGCCTCCATCTCCTGCCAGGGCTCGTGCCAGGATTCGAATTTCCGGTCGGCGAAAAGACCAGCTCGGCGCTCGGTCCAGCCCGCGCTGTCGAAACGACCGTGGAAGGGCATGGATCGATCGTAGTTGCGGCTCTCGCCCGAGACATCCGCTGCCGGATGGCCGGGGTCTACTCCCCCGGGAGTAGTGGCGGACCGGCCCGGGAGTAGTGGCGGACCGGCATCCGCCGCTTAAACAACGAATGCCGCAGGGGGTGGAGCCCCGTGCGGCAATCGAGCTCCCCGACTTGGACTCGAACCAAGAACCGCCGCATTAACAGTGCGATGCTCTGCCAATTGAGCTATCGAGGATTGCTGAAACAGCTTGACCACTTTACCAAAGGAACGCGCTGCACCAAATCGTGCGGTGCAATCCCCCGGGCAACTCGTGCTCGACGCTGAATCGACGTGTCTACAGTACCGGCAGCAGGAAGCTCGGCGATGCAACCTCCACCGGCGAGCCGAGTGGATGAGGGATGCCGGTCACCGGATCGATGCGGAATGCGGCCATCGTCGACGACAACTGGTTCGCCGCAAGGAGCACGTCGCCATCGATGACGCAGAGGTGTCGTGGGAAGTCGCCGCCGCTGGAGACTGTCGCCACCGGACTGAGGTCTCCTGCCCGGATCACCGCGATGCGATTGGACCCGCGCAGCCCCGTGTAGAGAAAACGGGCGGACGCGTCGATCGCGAGTCCCGCGGCGTGATCTCCGTCGACCCAGTCTTCGGTGATCGTGGCCGCCTGGAGCACCTGACCGCTGTCATCGAGGGCGAAGAGGGTGCCATCGAGCTCTCCGAGCAGAATCGTTCGGCCCGCAACGCGCATCAGGTCCCGCGGCCCGGTGCCCGGCGGAAGAGTCACGGATGCCGTGCGCACGAGCCTGCCGTTCTCGATCGCGTGCACGTGCACCCGGTCGGCGCCGAGATCCGCGCTGAGCACTGTCGATCCCCGCACGAGGGTCGAGTGGGCATGGGGCCGCTCCTGCGCCGGGTTGGGTCCACTGCCGTGCGCCGACAGGGTCTGGATCAGCTCTCCGATGCGGCCTCCGGACAGGAGCGGGAAGACATCGATGGAGCCGTCGAGGTAGTTCGACACGAAGAGGCGATCGGCCGTGACGCTCACGTGACAGGGGAAACCGCCGCTGGTCGGTTGGCCTCCGAGCGAGTGGAGAGAGCCCTCGGCCCGACGGAACGCCTCGATGCGCCCGGCCGGGCCGGAGCCGTACTCGTCGGTCGCGTAGACCAGACCATCGGGGCCGGAGGCGAGGAACGATGGTGAGGAGGTCGGCGTCGTTTCGAGCAACTCCATCCGCGCGTCATCCCCGTGCCAGCGCAGCAGCGAGATGCCCTTCGCGTCTCCCATGGTGGCGGTGTAGCCGCCCACCAGCAGGTCGATGATGGTCAATAGCCCGCCTTCGGGTCGACGACTCCGACGAAACTGCCGTCGCCCACGAAGGCGGCGACGTTCTCGCGAATCCTTTCGGCGAGCAGCGGCACCGTCATCTCCGGGGTATCCGCACTGTGCGGTGTGATGAGGATGTGCGGAGCGGTCCAGAGCGGATGCCCCTGCGGCAGCGGCTCCGGATCGGTGACGTCGAGGCCGGCGCCCGCGATCTCGCCGCAACGGAGCGCATCGACCAGAGCATCGGTGTCGATGAGGTCGCCCCTGGCGATGTTCACGAGCACGGCGCTGTTCTTCATCGCCGCGAACTCCGGGGCGCCGAACAGGTGCCGGGTGCCCGCGGTGGATGCCGCGGCGATGACCACGACATCGGCATCCGGCAGCACCTGTGCCAGCCCATCGGCGGTGATGGTCCGTCGGGCACCGGCGACCTGGTCCGTGGTGCGCCGCACGATGGTGACCCTCACGCCGAAGGGCGAGAGGAGTCGAAGCAATTCTCTCGCAACACCGCCGGCACCCACGATGAGCACCGAGAGTCCGTAGAGGGAGCGTCCGGTTTTAGGACCGGTCGGCCAGCCGGTGGCTCTCGCCCGCTCGGGAATCACCCGCAACAGGGCGAGCACGAGGGTGAGGGCATGTTCGGCGACGGGTTGCGCATAGGCTCCCTTCGCGCTGGTCCACAGGGGAAACGGGTGATCGGCGTGTGCGCGCAGAAGCTCGGCGAACACGTCGACCCCGGCATAGGGAAGTTGCACCCAGTCGATAGAGGGGTGCGAATCCAGGGTGGACTCGAGCGCTGCCGCGCCCCCGTAGGACAGCCAGATGAGCCCACGCGTCCGCGGGCCGAGATCGACGAGCTCGCCTCCGCCTGCGGTGACCGCCCGGGCGAAGACGTCTTCCGCCGCGGAGGGGGTCGCGGCGGCCGGAACGATGCTGACCGGCCCGGCTGCCGGGCGCCGATCGCCATCGAGAATGCGCCCGGCATCGGCCGTCACGCCGCGGTGCTGGCTCACGCGCGCTCGGAGGGTTGGCCGGTGGGCCGCGACTTCTTCGGGCGGGGCGCTGGGCGCGCATCCGCCGTCGCCTGCACGGCCCGCTGCAACCAGTCCCGGTCTTCGAGAAGCTCGCCCGGCACGGAGCGATAGTCCTTTGCGCCGGGATACGGCGGCGCGGGAACCGTGCGCTCGAACAGCGCGGCTTCGGCATCGGTCGGGGTGAGGAAGAGGGTGTCGTCGCAGATGAAACCGACGACTTTCTCATCACAGTAGATGGCGTGCTCACCGAACATCATGCGGGTGCGGATGTTCAGGTCGCCGAGCTGGTCCTCGATGAACCGAACCGTGTCCGGGTTGTTAGCCATGGAACTTCTCCGTCTCGGCATTGCCGAGCGCCGCGCGCGAGCGAGCCAATCCCTTGAGGTACTTGTTCTCCGGGGCGGTCGTGAGCGTGTCGAGGTCTCCGAGGCCGATCAGGATGCCGTTCTGCATCACCGCGAGTCTCGGGGTGATACGGGAAAGGACGGCGAGGTCGCTGCTCACCACGATCGCGGTGAGACCACGGTCGCGATGAAGGTCTCGCAGGGTGTCGAGCACGCCGTCGCGCACGCTCGCGTCCACCCCGCGGGTCGGCTCGTCGGCGACGAGCAGAGTCGGCTCCAGAACGATCGCGCGGGCGAGGGCGACCCTCTGCCGTTGGCCGCTGCTCAGTTGGTAGGGCAGCCGGTTCATCAGGCTGAGCGGCAGGCGCACGGCGTCGATGACGGTCGCCACGGCATCCGAGGCCTCCCGCACGCTGAATCGGCGATCGCGTTGGTAGATCGGCTCGGCCACGTTCTCGGCGACGGTCAACAGCGGGCTGAGCCGCTCCGCCGCATCCTGCCGCAGAAAGCCGACCTGCAGCGTCAGTCGATCACGGGCACGGCGTCCCACATGGCGCAGGCGGGTGCCGTGCACCTCGAGCTGACCACCGCAGATCCTCGGCATGGCCTCCCCACCGCGCCCGGCGAGGCCCGCCAGCGCGAATGCGAGCGTGGACTTGCCCGAGCCCGACTCCCCCACGACGCCCAGCATCTCGCCCGCGGCGATCTCGAGGGTGACTCCGCGCACAGCGAGATACGGCCGGGCATGATTCGAGCGGTAGACCATCGAGACATCCCGGGCGGCCACCACGAGGCCTGTCGAATTCGCTGCGCTCACGGTCAGTCCGCGGCTCGCAGCATCCGAAGTTCTTCGCGTCGTTTCGCCTGCTCTTCCGGGTTCGGCACGGGCAACGAGGCGAGCAGACGCTTGGTGTAGGGATGCTTCGGCGCGCCGAGCACCTCGGCTCCGGTGCCTTCCTCCACGAGTTCACCGTGGTACAGAACCGCGATCCGGTCGGCGAGGATGTCGACGACGGCGAGATCGTGACTGATGAACAGAGCCGCGAAGCCGAACTCTCTCTGCAGCTCCGCGAAGAGTTCGAGCACGCGGGCCTGCACGGACACATCGAGAGCGCTGGTGGGCTCGTCGGCGATGAGCAGTTTCGGCTGCAGCGCAAGGGCGCGGGCGAGAGACGCGCGCTGGCGCTGGCCACCGCTCAGCTCGTGCGGATAGCGGTCGCCGAAAGCGCGGGGAAGCTGCACCGCTTCGAGCAGCTCATCGACCCGCGCGCGGGCGGAACGGGCATCGGGAGCGCGACCGTGCACGATGAGGGGCTCGGCGACACACTCGGCGATGGTGAGCAGCGGGTTGAAACTGGTGGCCGGGTCCTGGAAGACGAAGCCGATGTCACTGCGCAGGGGACGGAATGTGCGTTCCTTCACCCCGAGCATCTCCTGGCCGAGCACGGTCAGCGAGCCGCCGGTGATGCGGGTGAGGCCTCCGATGGCGCGACCGATGGTGGTCTTGCCCGATCCGCTCTCGCCCACGAGACCGAGCACCTCGCGCGCCCCGATCTCGAAGCTCACCCCGTTGACCGCGCGGAATCCGGAGCGACCGAAACGACCGGGGTATTCGATCTCCAGCCCTGTCGCGACGACGAGTGGGGGTTCGGTCTCGGCGAGGGCCCGCTCTGCCGCCCGCTCCTGGGTCTTCACGGTGCCCGAACCGAGATAAGGAACGGCCGCGAGCAGTCTCTTCGTGTATTCGTGCTGCGGGTTGCCGAACAGGCTCGTGGCATCGGCTTCCTCGACGACCTTGCCCTGATACATCACCGCGACCCGGTCGGCCAGGTCGGCGACGACGCCCATGTTGTGGGTGATGAGCACGATCGCGGTATCGAATTCGTCGCGGCAGCGGCGCAGAAGGTCGAGGATCTCGGCCTGGACCGTCACGTCGAGCGCCGTGGTGGGCTCGTCGGCCACGATCAGCTCGGGATCGAGCACGAGGGCCATGGCGATCACCACGCGCTGCTTCTGACCGCCCGAGAACTGGTGCGGGTAATAATCGACCCGCTCTTCGGGATCGGGGATCCCCACCTTGCCGAGGATCTCGATGGCCTTGGCCTTCGCCTCGGAGCGGGAGTACTTGCCGTGGGCCCGCAGGCCCTCGGCGATCTGCCAGCCCACGGTATAGACGGGGTTCAGGGCGGTCGACGGCTCCTGGAACACCATGGCGGCGCTCGTTCCGCGAATCTCCCTCAGGCGGCTGTGGCTCACCGTGACGACGTTGTCGCTGCCGAGCAGCACGACACCGGATGCCGTCGCCGTCTCGGGAAGGAGCCCCAGAATAGTCTTGGCGGTCACGGTCTTGCCACTGCCGCTCTCGCCGACGATGGCGAGCACCTCTCCGGCATTCACCGAAAGGGTCACCCCGTCGACGGCCCGCACATCGCCGCCGTCCGTTGCGAAGGTGACGGAGAGGTCGGTGATTCCCACGGCCTGCTGGCCGCGCACGAGACTGCTCATGAGCGAGCCTCCCGTTCTGAGGGCTCGAGTTCCAGGTCGCCGACCACATCCGTGCTCGCCTCCGGAGCGCTGTCTCCGGTCGGAGCGGGTGCTGGCACCCTTCCTGCGGCCCGGCGCCGCGTGCGCAGGCGCGGATCAGCGAGGTCGTTGAGGCTCTCCCCCACGAGGGTCATGCCGAGAACGGCGAGCACGATCGCGAGTCCCGGGAAGACAGAGGTCCACCAGATTCCGCTGGTGACGTCGGAGATCGACTTGTTGAGGTCGTACCCCCATTCGGCGGCGGAGGTCGGCTCGATCCCGAAACCGAGGAAGCCGAGCCCGGCAAGGGTGAGGATCGCCTCGGAGGCGTTGAGGGTGAAGATGAGCGGGAGGGTGCGGGTCGCGTTCCGCAGGATGTGCCGGAACATGATGCGCCAGGAGGAGGCGCCGAGCACCTTCGCTGACTCGACGAACGCCTCAGCCTTGATGCGCACCGTCTCGGCCCGGATCACCCTGAAGTACTGCGGGATGAACACCACGGTGATCGAAATCGCGGCCGCGAGAACACCCCCGATGAGTTGTGACTTGCCCCCGGTGATGACGATCGACATGACGATCGCGAGCAGCAGTGTCGGGAAGGCGTAGACCGCGTCGCAGACGACGACGAGCACGCGGTCGAGCCAGCCTCCGAGGTAGCCGGAGACCACTCCGAGGAGCACCCCGGCGAAGATCGACAGGATGATCGCGACCACGATCACGAACAGCGCGGTCTGCGATCCCCAGATCACGCGGGAGAGCACGTCGTACCCTCCGACGGTGGTTCCGAGGAGGTGAGTCGAGGAGGGCGGATTCTGGGCGCCGAAGTTGCCGTTCGCGTCGGTGAGCTGCGAGAAGCCGTAGGGCGCCAGAATCGGTGCGAAGAGCGCGGTGAGGAGGAAGATCACGACGATCGTCAGTCCGGCGACGAGCATCCCGCGCTGGAGTCCGACGCTCTGGCGCACCTGGTGCACTATCGGGATGCGCGCCCAGAGGGGGCGCTTCACGAGCGGCGCGTCGCGGTGTTCGGCGGTGTTCACACTCATGATCAGTACCTCACTCGGGGATCGATGAGAGCGGCGATGACGTCGACGATGAAGTTCGTGACCGCCACGACGACGGCAAGGAGCGCCACGATCCCCTGCACGGCGACGAAGTCACGCGCGGCGAGGTACTGCGCAAGCTGGAAGCCGAGGCCCTTCCACTCGAAGGTGGTCTCGGTGAGCACCGCCCCACCGAGCAGCAGCGCGATCTGGAGTCCGATGACCGTGATGATCGGGATGAGCGCGGGCTTGTAGGCGTGCCTGCGCACCAGACGGTACTCGCTGACACCCCGGGAGCGGGCGGCGTCCACGTAGTCTGCCGAGAGCGTTCCGATCACGTTGGTTCGCACCAGCCGGAGGAAGATCCCGGCGGTCAGGAGCCCGAGGGCGATTCCCGGCAGGACGGCGTGGCTGAGGACATCCGCGAGGTCGGCCGGGTTTCCGGTCTGGATCGCGTCGATGAGGTAGATGCCGGTGGGGTGCGGAAGCAGTTCGATATCGAGTTCGGTGCCGGTGGACGCCCGGCCGGAGACGGGCAGAACCCCGAGCCAGACCGAGAACACGAGCTTGAGCAGCAGTCCGGCGAAGAACACCGGCGTCGCGTAGCAGAGGATCGCGAAGACACGCAGGATCGCATCCGGCCACTTGTCGCGGAAGTAGGCGGCGAGCATCCCGAGCGGGATCCCCACGATGAAAGCCACGATGAGGGCGTAGAACGCGAGCTCGAGGGTTGCCCCGCCGTAGGTGAGCAACACCTTCGTGACCGGCTGGTTGTCACTGATCGTCGTGCCGAAGTTGCCGGTCAGGATCTGCCCGAGGTATTCGAAATACTGCACGAGGATCGGACGGTCATAGCCGGCCGCGTGGATGCGCTCCTGCAGCTGCGCTGCGCTCAGCCGACCACCGAGGGCGGCGGTGATCGGATCACCGATCGTGCGCATGAGGATGAAGACCATCGTGACCAGGATGAAAACTGTCGGGATGATCAGCAGCAGCCGCACGATGATGTAGCGGCCGATCTGGTTGCCTCCGGCGGCTCTCCTCTTTCGAGAACGCACCCCGCTCGTGCCCGGAGGCGGCGGCGCTGCCTCTGCCGGAATCACGGTTGTCGTCATGGTCACCAATCTGCGCTGCGGGTCGTCGTGCCGCCAAGAAGAACCGGGGGCGACCCGCTTTCGCGAGCCACCCCCGGCCACGGCTACCAAAAGGTTAGCCGGTACTGATCACTACCGTGACAGCGGTACCCTTCGCTCGTTACTTCGAGAGCGTGCCGAAACGGAACTTGAACGACGCGTCGAGAGTGACTCCCGACACGTTCTTGCCGGCGACCGCGACCTGCGCGCCCTGCAGAAGCGGGACCGTGGAGAGGTCGGCTGCAACCTTGTTCTGGATGGTCTCGATGTCCTTGGTGCGCTTGGCTTTGTCGGTCTCCACAGCCTGTGCCTTGATCAGTGAATCGACCTCGGCGTTGCTGTAGTGGTTTCCGAGGAAGTTGCCCTCGGCGAAGAACGGCGACAGGTAGTTGTCGGCGTCAGAGTAGTCGGGGAACCAGCCGAGCTGGTACTCCGGGTACACGTCCTTCGTGCGGTCCTTCGAGTAGGTGACCCACTCGGTGGACTGCAGGTTCACCGTGAAGAGTCCGCCCTTTTCGAGCTGGCTCTTGACGAGCGCATACTCGTCGCCCGAGGACGCACCGTAGTGGTCCGGGTTGTACTGGAGGTTCAGCACGACGGGGGTGGTGATGCCCGCGGCGGTCAGTGTCGACTTGGCCTTGGCGCCGTCCGGGCCTCCGTTCCCATCGCCGTACAGGCCCTTGAGTGCCGTGTTGGCACCGGTGAGGCCGGCAGGAACGTAGGAGTACAGCGGCAGGTAGGTGCCCTTGTAGACCTGGTCGGCGATCGCCTGGCGGTCGACGAGGTCGGCTACGGCCTGGCGAACGGCAAGCGCCTTCGCAGCATCCGCACCATCGGCCTTTGCGCCGAAGGGCTGGGTGTCGAAGTTGAAGACGATGTAACGGATCTCGCCGCCGGGGCCGGTCGTCACCTTGACTGCCGAGTCCTTCTTGAGGTCGGCGATGTCGGTGGCGGAGAGGCTGCGCGACGCGACGTCGATGCCTCCCTTCTGCACGTCGAGCTTCATGTTCGACTGGTCGGTGTAGTACTTGAGGTTCACCGTCGGAGTCTTGGGGGTGCCGAGCATGCCCTTGTAGTCCGCGAACGCCTTGAACTGCACGAGCTGGTTGAACTTGTAGCTACTGATCGTGTACTGCCCGGCGAAGGCCTTGCCCTTGATGATGTCGTCATCGCTGGTCACCTTGTCGGCGGAGAATACCTGCTCGTCGACGATCGGCGCGGCTGGGCTCGACAGGATCTGGGGCCAGATCTGGTCGTTGGCTGCCTTGAGCGTGAAGACGACGGTCGTCGCATCCGGTGCCGCGGTGCTCACCAGGTTGGCGAGAAGCGTGGACGGGCCGTTCTCATCGGCGATCTTCAGCTGGCGGTCGAAGGAGAACTTGACGTCGGAGGAGGTGAGCTTGTCGCCGTTGGCGAAAGTCAGACCCTTCTTGAGCACGACGGTGTACTCGGTCGGGGACGTGAACGTGGCCGACTCCGCGATGTCGGGCTGGACCTCTGAAGTGCCCGGCTTCGAGTTGAGCAGGAAGGGATACACCTGGTTCATGACAGCGAACGAGCCGTTGTCGTACGAACCGGCGGGGTCCAGCGAGGTCACCTTGTCGGTGGTGCCGACGGTGATCGACGTCGCGCCCGACGAGGTGTTATTCGAGCCTCCGCCCGCGGAGCACCCCGCGAGGGTGAGCGCCGCGATTGCGGTGCCCCCGAGAACGGCAAGCGATCGCTTGCGGAACGTGGATGCGGATGTCATATCCGTTACGCCTCTCTGTTGGAAAAGACCATGGTGAACCCGCGCCGAAACGACGGATGTCCAGGCTGTATGAGTCCTTCGTACCACTCGGGGACTCCCCGCGACCAATCGCAGACGACCAAAACGACGAATGTTTATGCATCTGCAACACACGGCGTGCCGCCGACGAGCGTGATGCTATTCGCTGCGGAGCGCGCGGCGTTCGGCTTCGATTCGCACGAGTTCCACCTGCAGCGCGCGGTATTTCTCGGGCTCTGCCGCGGCATCCGTGCGCTGGGACTGGCCGAGCAGCTCGGCCTTTCGCCGCAGCAGGTCGCGGGCGATCAGGTCGGTGGTGACGGCCTGGCAGTACAGGGTGAGCTCACGCCCCTCGCGTTCCGGTAGCGGGGCGAGGCCGAGCTCCTTGACGAGCATCGCGAAGGGTGCCGGCACCTCGTCGATGACCCTGGCGAGCCATTCGGCGGAGTCGAAAAGGTCCATGCTCGCCATCACCCCGTCGCGGACGACCGCAAGGGAGGGGTTCGCGAATGCGACCTGGCTCGCACGCTCGACTAGCCCGCGGCCGATGAGCGTCGGCTGCTGCAGGATGGCCATGAGGGCATCACGTTCCAGCCGGGTCGAGGGATCGATCGGGAGGTTCACCAGAGAAGGTCCCTGCTCGAGCACCGGGGCCGCCGCTTCCGGCTCGCCGAAACTGCGCACCTCGCGGGGGATCTCGGGGGTGCGGGCGCGGGCGGCGCTCACGGCACGTCCCACCTCGTCCGGGTCCATGCCGAGCCAGCCGGCGAGGTTGCGCACATACCCCACGTTGAGCGCCTGGTCGCGGATGCCGGCGACGACGGGAGCGGATGCCCTGAGCGCCGCCACCCGGCCCTCCACCGTGTCGAGATTGTGCCCGGCGAGCACCCGGCGGATCATGAACTCGAACATGGGCTTCTTGGACTGCACCAGTCTGCGCACGGCATCGTCGCCGCGCTCGAGGCGAAGATCGCAGGGGTCGAGACCGTCGGGGGCGACGGCCACGAAGGTCTGCGCGGCGAAGCGCTGTTCCTCGGTGAAGGCGCGGCTCGCCGCCTTCTGGCCAGCCTCATCCGGGTCGAAGGTGAAGACCACCTCGCCGGTGCCGGTCGTATCGGAGTTCTCCACGTCGCCGAGCACGCGACGCACCACCTTGATGTGGTCGACACCGAAGGCCGTGCCGCAGGTGGCGACGGCGGTGGTGACTCCGGCGAGGTGACAGGCCATCACGTCGGTATAGCCCTCGACGACTACGACCTGCCGGCCACGGGAGATGTCGCGTTTGGCGAGATCGAGCCCGTAGAGCACCTGGGACTTGTGATAGACGGCCGTCTCGGGAGTGTTGAGGTACTTGGGACCCTGGTCGTCATCCAGCAGCTTGCGGGCACCGAAACCGAGCGTCTGCCCGGTCACGTCACGGATGGGCCAGACCAGTCGCCCACGGAACCGGTCGTAGGTGCCGCGGTCACCCTGCCCGACGAGACCGGAGGCGACGAGTTCGGCCTCGGTGTAGCCGAGCGTCTTGAGGTGTTTGGTGAGCCCGGTCTTCGGTGCGAAGCCGACGCCGAAGCGCTCGGCAGCGGAGGGGTCGAACCCGCGTTTACCCAGGAAAACCCGGGCGGGCTCAGCATCCGGAGTGACCAACTGCGACACGAAGTACTCGGCAGCAGACTGGTTTGCGGCGAGGATTCGGGCACGATTGCCATGGTCGCTGTTGGCCTGGCCGCCGTCTTCGTAGTGGAGCTCGTAGCCCACCCGCGCGGCCATCCGCTCCACAGCCTCTGTGAAGCTCGTGTGATCCATCTTCTGCAGGAAACTGAAGACGTCGCCGTCCTCGCCGCAGCCGAAGCAGTGGTAGCGGCCGACCTGCGGTCGCACGTGGAAGCTGGGGCTTCGCTCGTCATGGAAAGGGCACAAGCCTTTGAGCGAGCCGACTCCCGCACCCTTGAGCGTGACGTAATCGCCGACGATATCGGCGATGTTGATGCGCGAACGCACCTCGTCGATATCGTTTCGTCGAATGAGGCCGGGCACCTGATGATTCTACTGAGCGCCGCTGACCACGATCTGGCCGTCGCCGGGCCGGTGCGGAAGCGTGCGATCAGCCGACGATGCGCTCGTGCCAGGCCATCGCGGACTGGTCGGTGAGCGAGGCCACCTGGTCGACGACCGCTCGCTTGCGGCCGGCATCCGTCGTGGCTGCCCTCCAGTCCGCCGCGAATCCGGGGTCGAGGGATGATCCGCCCCGGGCGAGCAGCGTCGTGGCGAGCTCGGTGAGCACTTCGCGCTGTTGCGTGTAGATGGGCTGCCGGGTGTTCTTTGACATGACGAAGGCTGCGACGATGCCCTTCAGCACCGCGATCTCCGCTCGGATCTCCCGTGGCACGATGATGTCCGCCCCGAAACGGATGAGGCTCCCGCCATCCTGGGTGCGTGTCGCCTGGACTGCGGCGGCCGCGAATCGCCCGATCAGCTGGCTGGTGAGGTTCTTGAGCCGGCCCTGCGCCTGCCGGCTGCCATCCCAGTCCTCGAGCCAGACGTCGAGGGAGTCGAGTCGATCGAAGGCCTCGATGAGCTCATCGTGGTCGAGCTCTCCACCGATCCACGCGAACATCGAATCGACGAGAGCATCGTGGTTGACCCTCGCGCCGAGGGCCTTCACGTCGATGTACCCGCTGACGACGGCATCCTCGAAGTCGTGAACGGAGTAGGCGATGTCGTCGGAGAGGTCCATCACCTGGGCTTCGATGCAGAGACGACGCTCCGGGGCTCCGTCACGCAGCCAGTGGAATGCCTCGACGTCGTCGGAATAGAAGCCGAATTTGGCCCGACCGCTGGGATCACCAACCGAGGAGCTCTCCGGCCACGGATACTTGCAGCTCGCGTCGAGGCTCGCCCGGGTGAGGTTGAGACCGTAGGAGCGGCCGTCCGCTCCGAAGACCTTCGGCTCGATGCGGGTCAGCAGCCGGAGGGTCTGCGCGTTGCCCTCGAATCCGCCGATGTCGATGGCCCAGGTGTTGAGGGCACGCTCGCCGTTGTGCCCGAAGGGCGGATGACCGAGGTCGTGCGCGAGGCAGGCCGTGTCGACCACATCCGGGTCCAGCCCGAGGCTCGTCGCGAGTTCGCGACCGACCTGCGCGACCTCGAGGGAATGAGTGAGCCGATTCCTGGCGAAGTCGAGGCCGGCTGCCGGGCTCAGAACCTGGGTCTTGGCCGCGAGACGCCGGAGCGCACTGGAATGCAGGAGGCGCGCCCGGTCCCGGGCGAAGTCGCTGCGTCGGCTCGAATGCTCCTCCGGATACCAACGAGCGGTGTCGTGGTCCGAGTAGGTCTCAACCACCGCTGTTGTGGATCTCTGCTTCGGCGACCTCTGCGCGCTGGGTATCGGCAAGCTCGCGGCTGTCGAGCCATCCGTTGGGCAGCGACGTGCGCTTCGGGGTTCCGGCGCGGCCGCGCGGGCCCTCGGCATCGGCGCCGGGGTACGGGAGGCTCCAGTCGAGGCGACCGAGCAGGTCGTCCATCTGCTGCAGGCTTTCCACCGTCGCGAGCGAGGAGCGGACGTCGCCGCCCACCGGGTAGCCCTTGAAGTACCAGCCGATGTGCTTACGGATGTCGCGGCAGGCGTGATCCTCGTCGCCATCGAAGAAGTCCATCAGGAGTTCGGTGTGGCGGCGCAGGGTCTCGGCGACGATGCCGAGCGAAGGCTGGGGAATCTCCGACTCGCCGGCGAACGCCGAGGCGAGCTCGCCGAAGAGCCACGGGCGCCCGAGGCAGCCACGGCCGACCACGACCCCGTCGCATCCGGTCTCGTCCATCATGCGGATCGCGTCCGCGCCCGACCAGATGTCACCGTTGCCGAGAATGGGAACACCGGAGATCGTCTCCTTGAGCGTCGCGATCGCCGACCAGTCGGCATGGCCGCTGTAGAACTCGGACGCGGTGCGGGCATGAAGCGCGATGCTCGCTACCCCGGCACCCTCGGCGATGCGGCCCGCTTCGAGGTAGGTGAGGTGGCTGGAGTCGATGCCCTTGCGCATCTTGATCGTGAGCGGGAGGGCCCCGGCGGCCTTCACAGCGCCCTCGACGATCTCCTGGAAGAGGTCGAGCTTCCACGGCAGAGCGGCTCCCCCGCCCTTGCGGGTGACCTTGGGCACCGGGCATCCGAAGTTCAGGTCGATGTGGTCGGCGCGGTCTTCCGCCACCAGCATGGTGACCGCTTCGGACACGGTCTTCGGGTCGACACCGTAGAGCTGGATGCTGCGGGTCGTCTCCGATTCGTGGTGCTTGATGAGGCGCATGGAGCCCTCGGTGCGCTCGACGAGGGCGCGGCTGGTGATCATCTCTGAGACGTAGAGACCGGCGCCGAACTCGCGGCAGAGCCGACGGAACGCGGTGTTGGTGATGCCGGCCATCGGGGCGAGCACGACCGGCACAGAGAGCGCGAGAGGCCCGATCTGTAGGCTCTTCTCTACGCTCTTGTGGGGAGCGGCTGTCATGGTCATCCCCCAATTCTCTCAGGCAAAGGTGAACCCGACGTGACTGCCCCCACCGGACGAGCACGAGTGCTGGCGGATGCCACGGCACGCGGCCTCGAAATCGAGGTGGTCGAGCGGCCCGCCGCCGACTCCCTCGAGCAGGCAGCGGTCTTGCTGGGAATCGAGGCGCGGCAGATCGTCAAGTCGCTCGTGGTGCGTCGGCACACGCCGGACGGAGCGCCCCGCGAATATCTGTTCGCGCTGATCCCGGGCGATCGGCAGATCTCCTGGCCGAAGCTGCGGGCTGCGGTCGGGGTCAACAAACTCTCTCTGCCCTCCCCCGAGCTGGCGCTCGAGGCGACCGGATTTGAGCGCGGCACCATCACGCCGCTCGGCAGTTCCACCACCTGGCCCGTCTTCGCCGACGTCTCGATGGTCGGCGGGCGGGTCGCCATGGGGGCAGGAGAGGCAGGCTACAGCGCGTTCGTGGAGGCCGATGACCTCCTGAGGACCTACGGCGCGACAGTCGCCGACATCACCGCCTAGCCGATCCACCCGCCCGCGTCTCACTTTCTCCGCCCAACCGTCACTGACGGTCGTCTGCGCTCTCCGAAACAGCAGTTTGTGACGGTTGACCGCGGTCGACGGCGACCCGAATGGGGGGCTCGCGAGCTTCGCTCACCTCTCTTTAGACTCGGGAGGTTCCCAGCGAAAGGCAGTTCCGTGTCCGAGACAGAGACTATGGCAGGCGGGCCGGCGGCAGGCTGGTATCCCGATCCCGCGGGGTCCGGTGCACTTCGCTGGTGGTCGGGCGCCTCCTGGACAGAGCATTTCGCTCCGGTGCCTGAGCAACCTGCGCCCATCGGCGACGCAGTCTCTTCACCCGAGCGAGTCGGAGGCCTCTTCGATCCCATCGCTCCCCAGGTCCTCGAGGCGGCACCGCCGGCATATGCGGTTCAGCCACCTCACCCGAGCGCCAATACCTGGGGTGTGTGGCTTATCGCAAGCGTTGCCGCAGTTGCGGTCGGAGTGCGGACAGCCTCAGCCTCGCTGCTCCCCGTGGCTTCCCCCGTCGTGCCCCTGGTGACCTTTTTCGCGCTCTTGGCGCTGGTGGCCTGCCTCGCGATCTGGGACAGAAGGGTGCTGCGGGCCCGGGGACTCAGAGCCGCCTCCGCGTGGTGGATACTGCTGCTTCCTCCCATCGCTTATTTCGTGGCGCGCCGGGTTGCTCTGAAGAAACAGGGCATCCGAGCGAACGCTCCCGGCAACGTCTATGTGCTGACGATCTTCGCCGCGGCAGCACTCACTTCCGTCGCGCTCGCGCCGATGGCCCTAGCCCGGATGGATGCCGCGTCGCTGCGCCTGCTCGAGCAGCAGGCATCCGCCGAACTTCAACGACAGACTGCGGTGTCGTGGACGGTCACCTGTCCGGACGGAGCGCCGGTGACGATCGTCGGGTCGAGCTTCGACTGTGCCGCTAGCGACACCACCGGGCGGGCGGTGCGATTCACCGCGCACGTGCTGCACCCCCGAGAGTTCTCGGTCGATCCTGCTGTGCTGCAATAGATCCTCGATAGGGCGGCTTTGGACCAGAATTCACGCGGATAAAGCCACGGGAACCCGTTACACCAGGTCTTCGTCGAGACGACGGTTCACCACGGCCTGCTCGTGGTGGTCGGGAATCGCACAGGAGTCTCCCTCGCAGGCCGCCGCGGTCGGATCGCCCACCAGGGTGAGGGGAATCGTCAGTGGCCTGGTCACGGCATCCGTCACTGGATGGCCTCTCGTTCGGTTCGTACCTGTTCGAGCACGTTAGCGAAGGTCGTCGCATCCTGTGCCCCCGACACCCCGTACTTGCCGTCGATGACGAAGAAGGGCACGCCCTGGATGCCGTACTCGATCGCCTGGGCGACGTCGGCCTTCACGTCGGGAAGATAGGTCTCGTCCGTGAGCACGCGCACGACCTCTGCACGGTCGAGGCCGATTTCGGCCGCGAGGTCGGCGAGGTCTTCGATGCGACCCACGTGTCGACCGTCGACGAAGTACGCCTTCAGCAACCGCTCTTTCATGTCCAGCTGCCGGTCCACCGACTTGGCGTAGTGGATGAGCTCGTGCGCCTTGACCGTGTTGGTCTGGTGCACGTGGTCGTAGTCGTAGTCCAGCCCGACAGAGGCCGCGATGCCGGTGACGTTGGCGAGCATCTCGGTCACCTGCTGCACCGGGATCCCTTTGCGCTGGCTGAGATAGTCGACCGGGCTGCCGTCGAAGTCAACGGGGGTGTCGGGAGCGAGCTCGAACGAGTGGTACTCCACCTCGACATCGCCTCCGAAGGCGGCGGCTCCCGCCTCGAACTTTCTCTTGCCGATGTAGCACCAGGGGCACTGCACGTCCGACCAGATATCGACTTTGATGGGGCTAAGGGTTCTGTCACTCATCCTCGGTGCAACGCCCCGGCCCGGCGCGTATTCCCCAGCGAGAGCAAAAATGAGCCCCCGGGTACCCATACCCGGGGGCTCAAAGCCATTGCTGGCAACACAGGCAGAGACGGTCGTCCCGAACGCCCGACCTCCGGCCAATTCCGAAGATACGGGCAGACAGGACCGTCTCCCGAATCAGACGCGCCGATGGAAGACCCGGATTTTTGAAAACTGGTGCTACGCGCCGACCAGCTGCTCCGCGAGGTAGGCCACGACACGGTCGAGCGAGATGCGTTCCTGCGCCATCGAATCCCGTTCGCGAACCGTCACGGCATTGTCTTCGAGGGTGTCGAAGTCGATGGTGATGCAGAACGGCGTGCCGATTTCATCCTGGCGCCGGTAGCGACGACCGATGGCACCGGCGTCGTCGAACTCGATGTTCCAGTACTTGCGCAGGTCGGCCGCAAGCGACCGCGCGACCGGCGACAGCTGCTCATTTCGGGACAGCGGGAGAACCGCTACCTTGACCGGGGAGAGGCGCCGATCGAGACGCAACACCGTGCGTTTGTCCACCCCGCCCTTCGTGTTCGGGGCCTCATCCTCGTGGTACGCGTCGGCCAGGAAGGCCATGAGCGCCCGAGTGAGGCCGAATGCCGGCTCGATGACGAATGGGATCCACCGCTCGTTCTTGGTCTGGTCGAAGTACGACAGGTCGACCCCGGAGCCCTCCGAATGGGTCTTGAGGTCGAAGTCCGTGCGGTTGGCGACGCCCATGAGCTCGCCCCATTCGCTGCCCGCGAACCGGAACCGATACTCGAGGTCGACGGTGCGCTTCGAGTAGTGCGACAGCTTCTCCTGCGGGTGCTCGAAGCGGCGGATGTTGTCGGAGCTGATGCCGAGGTCGGCGAACCACGCCTCGCAGGCGTCGATCCAGTATTCGAACCACTCGTCGTCGGTGCCGGGCTCGACGAAGAATTCCATCTCCATCTGCTCGAACTCGCGCGTGCGGAAGATGAAGTTGCCGGGCGTGATCTCGTTGCGGAAGCTCTTGCCCACCTGCGCTATGCCGAAGGGCGGCTTCAGGCGCGAAGTCGCGAGCACGTTGGCGAAGTTGGTGAAGATGCCCTGGGCGGTCTCGGGGCGCAGGTAGTGCAGCCCCTCCTCGTTGTCGACGGGGCCGAGGAAGGTCTTGAGAAGGCCGGAGAAGTTCTGGGGCTCGGTCCACGAACCCGGCTGCCCGGTCTCGGGATCCTTGATGTCCGCGAGGCCATTGACCGGGGGGTGGCCGTGCTTCTCCTCGTAGGCCTCGAGCAGGTGATCCGCGCGGTAGCGCTTGTGGGTGTGTAGCGACTCCACAAGGGGGTCGCTGAAGACCTCGACGTGGCCGGAGACCTCCCAGACGCGCTTGGGGAGGATGACCGCGGAGTCGAGCCCCACGATGTCGTCCCGGCCCTGCACCATGAACTGCCACCACTGGCGTTTGATGTTCTCTTTGAGGGCCGTGCCGAGAGGCCCGTAGTCCCAGGCGGAACGCGAACCCCCGTAGATCTCTCCCGATTGGAAGACGAAACCCCGGCGCTTGGCGAGATTGATGACGGGATCGAGCGGGGAGGCGTTGGCCACGAAGAACTCCAAAGGTCAGCCGCGCTGGGTGCGCGGTCGCAGGGCAAGCCCCAATCCTAGTTTGTGCCGCCAGCGCCGATCGCGGCCACTGCGAGGGTCACCTCGCGCGCGACGCGACCCAGTTCCTCGGCTCCGAGCGCTTCGGTGAAACTGAATCGGACGGCGGTCTGCGCGACCTCCGGGCTGATCCCCACGGCGAGAAGCACGGCGGAAGGCTCATCGCTCCCGGCGGCGCAGGCCGACCCGCTCGAGCAGACTATGCCCCGCCGCTCGAGTTCCAGGACTATCGATTCGCCGCTCGTCCCGGCGAAGGTGAAGGAGGCGTTGCCTGCCAGCCGGGAGCCTGCGGAGCCGGTGAGTCGTGCGCTCGGAACGGCGGCGAGGATGTCGCGGATGAGCCCGTCCCGCGCCTCAGCGAGACTGGCGGCCCTCGCGCGCGACAGTTCCGCCAGCTCGAGAGCGACCGCGAGTCCGACGGCGCCGGCCACATTCTCGGTGCCCGACCTTCGGCCGCGCTCCTGCCCTCCGCCGTGGACGAGGGGTTCGACGGCGATCCGGGATGCCAGGAAGACCGCGCCGATCCCCTTCGGCGCGCCGAACTTGTGACCGGAGATGCTGAGCGCATCCACCCCGAGCGCGCTCACCTGGAGCGGGAGGGATCCGGGAGCCTGCACCGCATCGGTGTGCACGGCCGCGCCGACCGCATGAGCGGCCAGCGCAAGGGAGGAGATCGGTTGAACGGTGCCGATCTCGTTGTTGGCGTACATGACGCTGGCGAGGGTGGTGTCCGCACGGAGCGCGGCGCTGAACTCTGGCAGCCCGACCAGCCCGTCACCGTCCACGGCGAGGCGCGTGATCTCGAAGCCGTGGAACCGCTCGAGGTAGGCGCAACTCTCGAGCACTGCAGGATGCTCGATCGCGCTCGTGACGATGTGGCGGCCGCGCGGGTTGGCGAGAGCGATTCCGATGACCGCGAGGTTCGCCCCCTCGGTGCCACCCGAGGTGAACACGACCTCGGAGGGCCGACAGCCGAAGACCGCCGCCACCCGGGATCGGGCCTCCGCGAGCGCTGCCGCGGCGGATACCCCGGCCTCGTTATGGCTCGAAGGGTTGCCGTACTCCGCGATGAGGAGGGGCCACATCGCCTCGAGGACCTCCCGGCGAACGCTGGTCGTCGCCGCGGAGTCGAGGTAGATCACGGCCGGTCGACCGCGATGTCGAGACCGAGATCCAGGGAGCGCACGCTGTGGGTCAGAGCCCCGACCGAGATGATGTCCACCCCGGTTCGGGCGATCGCCGCGACGGTGTCGAGCGTGACCGAGCCGCTGGCCTCGATGATCGCCCGGCCGTCGATGAGGGCGACTCCCTCGCGCAACTGCTCGACGCTGAAATTGTCGAGCATGATCGTGTCGACTCCGGCGGAGAGCACCGCCTCGACCTGGTCGAGGCGATCCACCTCCACCTCGAGATGCACGGTGTGCCCGAGGCGGCTGCGCACCTCGCGGAGTGCCTCTGTGAGGTCGCGCCCGCCCGCGGTGAGCACGGCGAGGTGGTTGTCCTTGGCCATCACCGCGTCGGAGAGGGAGAATCGGTGATTGAATCCGCCACCACAGCGCACCGCATGGCGTTCGAAGGCCCGGAGGCCGGGCGTGGTCTTGCGGGTATCGACGATGCGAGCGGCGGTGCCGGACGTCTCTGCGACATAGCGGGCGGTGAGAGTGGCGATCCCGGACATCCGCTGCACGAAGTTGAGACCGATGCGCTCCGCCTGCAGTACGGCGCGCGCGGATCCCGTGACCTCGGCGAGCACAGCGCCCGTCTCGAAGGCGCCACCCTCCCCCAGCATCCCGTCGACCCGGATGCGGGCATCGGTGAGCCGCATCGCCGCCCTGAAGACCTCTCCCCCGCTGAAGACCCCCGATTCACGCGCGACGAGACGAGCCGTGGCGGTGGCACCCTCGGGGATGAGGGATTCCGACGTGATGTCGCCCCAGGGCGCGTCTTCGGCGAGCGCCATCCGCACGACCGGTTCGATCTGGTTAGACGAGAGCATGACTGGTGTCCTTCGCTGGTGCGAGTGCCGACTGGAGCGGGGTGGCCCGCACCCGGGAGTGCCGGGCGAAGCGTTCATCGGGGTGAGGAAAGTCGTCGCGGTAGTGGGCTCCCCTCGATTCGCGACGGTCGAGCGCCGCATCGACGAGGAGGCGGGCGAGATCGAGCAGGTTGCGGTCTTCGAGGGCTGCGAAGGAGTCGCCGGCCGGCGCACCCCAGCCGCCCAAGCGAGAGCGTGCATGCTGCAGCCCCTCTGCCGTGCGGAATAGTCCGGCGTCTGCCCAGAGCAGAGCCTGCAACTCGGCGCGCTCGAAGGGTTCACCAGGCGAAGTGGCCGGCGAGTGGAGAACAGTGTCAGCAGCCGGATCATCCTCTGGCCAGGGAAGGCCGAGGGAGTCCACGGACCGCCAAGCGAAGACGAGCGACTCCAGCAGCGAGTTGGATGCGAGCCGATTGGCCCCATGCACTCCGGTGCTCGCCACCTCTCCCACGGCGTAGAGACCGGGCAGCGTGCTGCGTCCCCAGAGGTCGGTCTCGATGCCGCCCATCCAATAGTGCGCCGCGGGGGTGACCGGGATCGGTTGCCGCGACCAGTCGAACCCGTGAGCGCGGCAGACCCGGTCGATGCCCGGGAAGCGCTCGGCGAGAAATGGGCCACCGAGGCTGGTGGCGTCGAGCAGCACCGGTGTCCCGCCCTGCGCGGCCATCTGGCGGGCGATGCCGCGGGCCACGACGTCTCGGGGAGCGAGTTCGGCATCCGGATGCCAGTCCGCCATGAACCGGCGGCCGGCAGCGTCGAGCAGCAGCGCACCCTCGCCGCGCACCGCTTCGGACACCAGGAAGTTGCCGGGCACGGCGAGCGAGGTGGGATGGAACTGGTAGAACTCCACGTCGGCGAGCCTCGCCCCCGCGCGGAATGCCGCGGCGGCGCCGTCACCGGTGGCGACCGCGGGATTGGTGGTGTGGGAGTAGAGCTGGCCTGCTCCGCCGCTCGCCAGGATCACGGCATCCGCGTCGAGGCGGGACACCGTGCCCGTGGCATCCACCGTCTCGACTCCGCAGACGCGGCCGTCGGTGACCAGCAGGTCGCGCACGAAGGTGAACTCGAGGATGCGCACGCCGGAGGAGCGCACGGCCCTCACCAGTGCGCTCTCGATGCCCGCTCCGGTGGCATCGCCCCCGGCGTGCAGGATGCGCGCGCGGGAATGCGCCGCCTCGCGGCCTCGCGAGAGGACACCGTGCTCCCGGTCGAACTCGACCCCGAGCGCCAGCAGGTCCCGGATGCGCTCCGGCCCCTCGGCGCAGAGTATCTCGACCGCCTCGCGCGAGTTGAGACCCGCGCCCGATGCCAGCGTGTCCTCGACGTGCGAGTCGACGCTGTCGTCGGGGAACATCACCGCGGCGATGCCGCCCTGGGCGTAGCGGGTGTTGCTCTCGCCCAGCTCCGCCTTGGTGACGAGGGTGACCGTGTGGGTGCGCTCGGCGCGCAGGGCCGCGACGAGCCCGGCGATACCGGTGCCGACGACGATCACCGCTGGCCCGGTCATCGTCAGTCTCCGATCACGTCGGCCGGGGCGACGGGAGTGCCGGGCTGGGCGGCGAGCATGCGCTCGAGCGCGATGCGTGCGGGCGCGGCGACCTGCTCGGGAACCGTGATCCGGTTGAGCACCTCCCCGCGCACGAGCGCCTCGAGCACCCAGGCGAGATAGCCGGGGTGGATGCGGTACATCGTGGAACACGGGCAGACCACCGGGTCGAGGCTGAAGATCGTGTGCTGGGGATACTGGGCTGCAAGCCGGTTGACCATGTTGATCTCCGTGCCGATCGCGAAGGTGGTTGGCTCGGTCGCGGCAGCGATCGCCTTGCCGATGAAGTCGGTGGAACCGGCGGCGTCCACGGCGTCCACGACCGCCATCGGGCACTCGGGGTGTACGAGCACGGTCGCCCCGGGGAAGTCGGCACGCGCCTTATCGATCTGCCCGACGGTGAAGCGCTTGTGCACGGAGCAGAAGCCATGCCAGAGGATGACGCGGGCATCCGCCAGCGCCGCCTCGCTGTTGCCACCGAGGGGCTTGCGCGGATTCCACATCGGCATGAGGTCGAGCGGCACGCCCATCGCCTTCGCGGTGTTGCGACCCAGGTGCTGGTCGGGGAAGAAGAGCACCCGCTGGCCCCGCTCGAAGGCCCACTCGAGCACGGTCGCCGCGTTGGATGAGGTGCAGACGATGCCCCCGTGGTCCCCGCAGAAGCCCTTGAGCGCCGCAGAGGAATTCATGTAGGTGACCGGGATCACCGGCACTCTTCCCTCGGCATCCGGCTCGGTGCCGTACAGCTCGGTGAGCTGCTCCCAGCACTCCTCCACCGAGTCGATGTCGGCCATGTCGGCCATGGAACACCCGGCTGCGAGATTCGGCAGGATCACCGACTGGTGCGGGCCAGCGAGGATGTCGGCGGTCTCGGCCATGAAGTGCACTCCGCAGAACACGATCGCCTCCGCTGCCGGTGTGGAGCGGGCGGCGTTCGCGAGTTGGAACGAGTCGCCAACGAAATCGGCGAACTGCACCACCTCATCCCGTTGGTAGAAGTGACCGAGCACGACGACCCGGTCGCCGAGCGTCTCCTTGGCGGCACGGATGCGGTCGGCGAGCTGGTCCCGCGATGCGGTGCGGTACTCCTCGGGCAGCTGCCCCTGGCGCGGGCTCCCCACCGGGATCACATCACCCATCGACGAGCCCGGGCCGTAGCTCGGCTCGGGAAGACGGTCGAACACCCAGGGACCCTCGGCCAGGTCCGGGCTACAGACGGCCCCCTCGACCGCTCCGGCGCGGATGAGCTGGATGGTGGTGTCGACAGATGACACGGTGTCTCCCTGTTTGTCGAGTCGTGATGCGGTTAGGAACGGGCAAGCGGTCCGCGGTCGGTGAGTTCGACCGCGCCGTTGTAGCGATAGAGCTTCGGCGGTCGATGGCGCCCGCCCGAGAGATGTTCGCCGGTGGCGATGATGGCCGGTGAGGACTCCATCTGGCGACGGAAGTTCGCCGGGTCGAGTGCCCGGCGCAGCACGGCCTCGTGCACGTTCCGCAGCTCGGCGAGGGTGAAGGTCTCGCCGAGGAAGGCGTGGGCGATGCGGCTGTACTCCACCTTGGTGCGCAGCCGCCAGAGGGCATAGTCGACGATGGCGTTGTGGTCGAAGGCGAGCGGGGGGAGCTCGTCCGCCGGAAACCAGCGCACGTTCTCCCCCACCGCGGCGAGCTGCGCCTCTTCCGAGCGCACGAGCGCCCAGTAGACGATGGAGACGACGCGGTCACCCGGGGAGCGCTCGATCTCGCCGAACGCGTAGAGCTGCTCCAGGTAGGTTGGGCTGAGGGCTGTGGTGTCGAGAAGGTGGCGGCCGGCGGCTCGTTCCAGGCTCTCGGTCGGATCGATCGGACCTCCCGGCAGGGCCCACCGGCTGGCGAAGGGCTCGCGGATGCGGCGGACGAGGGGCAGCCTCAGTGACGCCGCCTCGCCCTGGCTGTCGGCCTTGAGCGCGAAGATCACCGTGGAGACCGCGAGCGAGACCGGCGCCGCGTCGCGCTGGGGCGTGCTGTCGTCCATGATCACCTCACCGTTCGTCCAGTAACAGTCAATGTGACTCTAACATAGGGAATCCGGGGTACCCGGAACGGCTGCGGGCTCAATCGAGCGAGGTCCGCCTCCGATCCCCGGGTGCTGCGTCAGAGTCCCGGTGGCGGCAGCGCCTCAGCCGGCGGAGGCGGCGGGGGCCGCGGCGGCGACACAGCCGGTGGCGGGGGCGGCGGCCGGTGGCGGCGACAGAGCCGGTGGCGGGGGCGGGGCCGAAGAGGAACGTGCGGCGCGATCACGGTGCCCCGTGGAGAGAATCCCCCCTAGCTCCGTGCAGACCGACGCAGAGCGCAGATCGGCGCAGAGCGCTCACCGGCCCAGCTGTTCTGGTTCCCATGATGCTGGAGACACGGCATGCTGGAGACACGGCCGATCCGCCCGCCGCTGCCGATCGTTGCGCGACCGTTCGTTGCGCGACAGGGCCGGTCGCTAGCCCCGCCGGCCGATCAGGGGCGCAGTGCTGCGACGACCGCCGCGACATCCGCCTCGTCGTTCCACAGGTGGAAGGCCGCGCGAAGGCGACCGGCTCGCCCGGAGGCCTTGATGCCCGCGGCGACGAGCTTGTGCAGGTCCGCGGCATCCGGATCCGCCCAGGTCACGATCGCCTGGTGCTGCTGCGGAATGCCGAGCCCATCGCAGAGCAGGTCGCCGAGACCGCTGCTGTACGCCCAGACTTCGGCGATGTCGAGCTCGGAGAACATTCGGATGGCGGGCTCCGCTCCCACCCAGGCCGGCCAGGCCGGCGAGACGTCGAACGCTCGCGCGTCCGTCGCGAGCTCCATGTGCGGTCCATAGCAGGACTGCCAGACCTGGTCCCCCGCGTACCAGCCCGCCTGCAGCGGTCGCAGCCGGGCCTGGAAGCGCTCGCTCAGCGTGAGGAATGCGACTCCGCGCGGGGCACAGAGCCACTTGTAGCTGTGGCACACGGTCGCATCGAAGAGCGACGCATCCACCGGGTGCACCCCGGCCGACTGGGTCGTGTCGCAGTAGGTGTAGGCGTTGTGGGCGGCCGCCGCAGCGACGATTGCTGCGACATCCGCCACCACTCCCGTTGACGACTGGATGTGGGAGAACACGACGAGCCAGGTGTCATCGGTGATGGAGTCCGCGAGGTCGGCGAGCGATACGGTGCGCAGCCGGATACCGGGCTGCTCCATGAAGGGATACACGATGGAGGAGAAATCCCCGTCGACACTCAGCACCTCGGCCCCATCGGGAACGGCCGCCGCGACGAGGCTCGTGATGACCGAGGTCTGCGAGCCCGTGGCGACCCGATCCGGCGTCACGCCGACGAGCCGGGCATACGAACGACGGGTGCGTTCGACTATGGCGTCGTAGTCCATCGGATCACGACGGGCGGCGCCCCAGAGGTCGAGGTCGGCCTTCTGGGCCGCGACGGTCTCGCGGGTCGGGATGCCGATAGAAGCGACGGCGAGGAAGCCACTGGATGGCTCGAAGCTCGCCCGAGCCCGTTGGAGTTCGGGCGAAAGGGCGGGTCGCGTCGCAGTGGTCATGCGTCCAGCATGCCGCGGCACGATTCATGCGACAAGGGCATACTTTCGATAGAACCAATAACATCGGGTTATGACTCTCGTCTTCGACCCTCAGCTCGACCTGCAGACGATCCGGATCGTGCGCGCGATCGCCGACAGCGGCACGATAACCGGGGCGGCGCGACTGCTCGGCTACAGCCAGCCCGCGGTGAGCCAGCATGTGCAGCGCGCGGAGGCTCGCCTCAACCTCCCGTTGGTGACGAGGGTCGGGCGCTCGGTTCGCCTCACCGAGGCCGGGACGGTTCTCGCCCGTCACGCCCTCACGATCGCCTCGGCGCTCGAGGCTGCATCCGGCGACCTCGCCGACCTCGCCGGACTTCGCACGGGATCCGTGCGCCTCGCCGCCTTCCCCACCGCGTCATCCACCATCGTGCCGCGGCTGCTTGCCTCCATGGCCGTGCAGCATCCCGGCCTTCGGGTGAACTATGTGGAGGCCCAGCCTCCCGAGGCTGTGGCGATGTTGCGGGAGGGCAGCATCGACCTCGCGATCACCTTCAGCTATCCCGGCGACAGGTCAGACCCCCACGTCGACAGCGCGAACGGGCTCGGCTCGGAGACCCTCTTCACCGAGGACACCGTCGTGGTGCTCGGCTCGGATCATCCGCTGGCCGACCAGCCGGTGGTGGATCTCGCCGGGCTTTCCGACGAACGCTGGATCGCCGGATGCCCGCGCTGCCGCGGTCACCTCCTCGCCGTCTGCGAACTCGCCGGCTTCGCCCCCGCCATCGCTTTCGAGACCGACAACGCCAGTGCGGTGATCAATATGGTCGCCAGCGGCCTCGGTGTGGCGATGCTCCCGCGTCTCGCGTTGGTCGCCGCGGCCCTGCCTCCCGGGGCCGTGATCCGCTCGCACTCGCCGGCCAGCGCCCGCAGCATCCACCTCATCGCCAACGAGGGTGCGAGACGGGTGCCGAGTCTCGCGGCCACCAGCCGTGTACTCCACGAACTCGAGGGCAACGACTGGGGGCTCGTGACTGTGTGAGGTCAGCGGGTGAAGCCGTGCACGCCTTCGATGATGCGCAGGGTCTCCAGCGCCTCCCGCGGGTCGACCGGCGGCACCGCGCCATCCCGGATGGCCGCGGCAGCCCCGCGGTAGAACGCGGCATAATCACCGGCCTCGGTGGGTACCTTCGTGAGCGGGAAGTCCTCGGAGCCCGTGATTCCGATCGTGCCCCAACTGTCTTCCGACGCGATTCCGAAGCCCGGGTCGGTCGGGGATCCTCCCGCACCGAGCGCGGGCTCCTGGCCGTCGAGACCGTAGATCGTGAAGGCGGATCGATCGCCGAGCACCCGAAAGCGCGGTCCGTTCTGCCCGGCGAAACGACTGATGGTGAGGTGGGAGCGGGTGCCGGAGGAGTGAAGCAGGGAGATGAATGCCTCGTCGTCGCTGACGCCGCCCTTCCTCAGGATCGAGAGTTCGGCATCCGCGATGGTGGCCGGCCCGAAGAGGTGCAGAGCCTGGTCGATGAGATGGCTTCCGAGGTCGAAGGTGATCCCCGCGCCCTGCGCGCTGGTCGAGGTGTCCTGCCAGCGGTCGCGGAGGCCGGGAGACCAGCGCTCGAAGGTCGACTCGAAGCGGTGCACGGTGCCGAGCGCGCCCTCCGCGATGAGCTTCTGCAGGGTGAGGAAGTCGCCGTCCCAGCGGCGGTTCTGGAACACCATCAGCGGTCGTCCGGCGGCCTCGGCCGCGGCGATGAGCTGCTCGGCCTCGGCGACGGATGCCGCAAAGGGCTTGTCGACGACGACGGCGGATCCGGCGGCCAGCGCCGCGAGTCCCTGCTCGAGGTGGGCGTGACCCGGTGAGGCGAGCACCACCAGGTCGAGACCCCGCGAAACGAGCTCCGAAGGGGTGTCCACGGTCTCGATGGTCGGATGCTGCGAGCGGGCCACGGTCTGCCGTCCGGCATGACTCGTGGCGACGACGTCGAGCGAGAAACGCGGATTCGCCGCGATGAACGGGGCGTGGAAGACCCGGCCGGAGAGCCCATAGCCGATGATGCCGGTGCGGATAGGGGCGGAGTCGGGTGCGCTCAAATCGGGGGTGCTCATGAGGCCAGAATATCGATTCGCCGAACCGGGGCACTCGCAAGACCGGTCCGACTGGCGAGCGGCTCCCGTCCACCGTCGGCGACCTCCCGCTGACACACCCAAAACGCAGGAGATTCGCCATCACAGGGGCGTTTCGCGGCGAAGAGGGTTCTTTCGTGGCGAAACTCCTGCGTTTTGGGTGTCGCGGAGGAGCCCGGACCGTCAGACCGAAGGGGCGTCGACCGCACCGCCGAAGCGACGGGTGCGCTGCGCGTACAGCACGATCGCCTCCCACAGCTGCTCGCGCGTGAAGTCCGGCCAGAGGGTGTCGAGGAAGACCATCTCGGCATAGGCGCTCTGCCAGAGCATGAAGTTGCTCGTGCGCTGCTCGCCGGAACTGCGCACGAAGAGGTCGACATCCGGCAGGTCCGGGGCGTAAAGCCGCTTCTGGATGGTCTTCTCGCTGATGCCAGAGGGCTTGAGCCGCCCGTCGGCGACGTCGTCGGCGATCGCGCGCACAGCATCCGCGATCTCGGTGCGGCCGCCGTAGTTGACGCACATCGTGAGGGTCAGCACCGAATTGCCGGCCGTCAACCGCTCGGCGAACTGCAGCTCGTCGATGACGGATGCCCAGAGCCGGGGCTTCCGTCCCGCCCAGCGCACCCGAACGCCCCAGTCATTCAGCTGGTCGCGGCGGCGGTGCAGTACATCGCGGTTGAAGCCCATGAGAAAACGCACCTCGTCGGGAGACCGCTTCCAGTTCTCCGTCGAAAAGGCGTACACGCTGAGGTGCTTCACCCCGATCTGGATCGCGCCGGCCACCACGTCGAGCAGCGAGGCCTCCCCCGCCTTGTGGCCCTCCACCCGGGTGAGGCCCTTGCCGTTGGCCCAGCGACCATTGCCGTCCATCACGATGGCGACATGTTCGGGCACGGCATTTCGTGGGAGTTTCGGTGGGTAGAGGCCGGTCCAGTCGATGGGTGTGAAGTCGACGGCGTCGCGGTGGGTCTTCGGCTTGCTCACGAGGCCTCGATCTGGGGGACGATGGGGGTCTGGCTCCCCGCGACTCCGCCGGCCAATTCTGCGAATTGTCCGGACTGGCCGCGTGGGCCACGCTGGCTGGCGCTCGCTCCTCGACCACCGGCAGGAACCGCGCGATCGACGTGCTCGAGAGATCGCAACCCGCGGTCGAGATGGAACTGGGTGTAGGCGGCGACGATACCGCTCGCCTGCGAACGGGTGCGGTCATCGGCGTCATCCGCCGTCTCCCACTCGCCGGTCAGCAGCGAGGAGAGCAGCAGAAGGGTCTTCGCGTCGAGGCGGGGAGCGCCGGGCGGCGCCACGGCGTCCGCGACGACTCCACCGAGCTGCACGACGAACGCGGAATGCGGTCCGGGGGCTCCGGTGACCGAACAGTCGTCGAAGCTCGGCGACCAGCCCGCGATCGACAGGGCTCGAAGCAGATACGAGTCGAGGGTGAGGCTCGCCCCATGTTCGTGCCGGGCGAGGGACCGGAGGGCGCCAACGAGCAGCAGGTACTGCTGCAGGCTCGGCTCGCCCTCGGTGAGCTTGTCGGCGGTCTCCACCATCGCACTCGCGGCCGTGTAGCTGCCGTAGTCCGCGGTGATGTCGGCGCCGTAGGATCCCACCGATTCGGCCTGGGTGATGATGTCGAGACTGCGACCCTCATAGAGCTGCACGTCGGCCACCATGAACGGTTCGAGCCGGGCCCCGAACTTCGAGGCGGTGCGGCGCACCCCCTTTGCCACAGCGCGAACCTTGCCGTGCTGTCGCGTGAGCATGGTGACGATGCGATCGGCCTCACCCAGCTTGTGGGTGCGCAGCACGACGGCTTCGTCACGGTAGAGAGGCATCAGCCAATTATCGTCGTCCCGGCTGGGGTAACCAGCGTGCCGTGCCGTGGTAACAATGACTGTGAATGCCACCCCCCTCATCATCCCCCTCTGGGCGGATCTCCTCGCTATCGCCGTCGGCGGAGTGCAGGGAGCGATGTTCGCGGCACAATTTCGCGATCGTCGACTCGATCTGCTCGGTGTCGCGCTGATCGGTATCGCCGCGGGCACCGGCGGCGGACTCTTTCGCGACCTGCTGCTCAACGAGGTGCCGGTGGCTCTTCGGCTGAACTGGTACCTCATCGTGGCGGTCGGCGCTGCTCTGCTCGGGATGCTTCTCGAGCGCCTGTTCCAGCGGCTCGGCCGAGTCATCACGGGCCTCGACGCCCTCACCATCGGGCTCTTCTGCGCCATCGGCACGACCAAGGCGCTCACTCTCGGCCTGCCCGAGATCCCTTCGATCTTCGTCGGGGTGCTCTCGGCCGTGGGGGGTTCCATCCTTCGTGACCTGCTGCTCAACCTGCCGATCGCGCTGATGCACGTCGGATCGCTCTATGCCATCGCGGCGGTCGCGGGCGCTGGAACCCTTGTCGCCCTCGTCGCGCTCGGAGTCCCGATGTTCGTCGCCGCCGTGGTGTGCGTCGCCGTGACCTTCGGGGTGCGGGTGCTCGCGGTCCTCTTCAAGTGGAGCCTTCCGGAACAGCGACGCCTCGAGCGGATGCCTCGATGGCGGCGGCGCTCTACACGGGGGCCCTCATAGGCTCGGCTGACCGGCGGGGCGAACGGACTCGACTTGCGACTGATGTGTTTCCCGGTGGGAGTCCACGCGGGTCGTGACGAGCCGGGCGACCCGTCGCGCCAGGAGATGCGAGGGGCGCTCGATCCCCCGATTGAAGCCCCACGCAACGAGGATCGCCGTCGGCAGGGCGATCAACGCCACGAGCCACCACTTCTTCTCACCGATCGCGAAGGTGAGGCTGGCGATGATCGGAACATGCACGAGGTAGAGGCTGAAGGAAATTCGACCGAGCCATTGGATCATGCGGGATTCGAGCAGGTGGCGCACGACCGGGACGCCGATCGCCGAAAGGATCAGCCCCGCAGCGCCGATCACCGAGAGCTGACTCAACACCGTGGTGGCGCCGGAATCGGCCGGAAGTCCGGTTCCGAACAGCCAGTAAGCGATCAGCAGAAGGAGGGACCCGGCTACGAGGACGAAGCCCCGGGCGTGGGCACGGGCCCCCAGCATCCGGCGCCGAGACCATTCACGAATCTCGGTCAGCCTGACCGCGAAGAGTGTGCCGATGAAAAACACCGGAAGATAACGGAAGGCGTCGATGCCCGTGACCACTCCCACGGTAGTGATCATCCAGGCCACCCCGAATGCGATGCCCCAGTGACGGCCGACGACTATAGCGAGCCCTACGAAAAGTGGGAGGAGCACCGAAAACACGAGCTCCCACCGCAAGGACCAGAGCACATTGTTCACGTCGTAGGAAACGGGAGTGAGGCTCGCCTGGCTGAACAGTTTGCTCCAGCTCATCGTCGTGGCCTGGCCCCAATCCATCCAAGTTCCGGGCGAGATGGCGGAGTCGTGGCGAGGGATGAACCAGACCAGCGCCGTTCCGATGGCAAGAGACACCCAGACCGGCACATACAGTCGCACCAGCCGCCCGGTGAGGAACCCCATGAAGGGGAACTTCGACGATCTGACCGCCGGCAATGCGACCACCAGGCCGCTCAGGACGAAGAACACGAGCACCGCTTCGGAACCGGCCGTGAGGAGCTTGAGTGGTGTCTGGGAGATCCACCAGAACACGCTACCCACCCCAGAACCACCGAGTCTGCGAAGTTCCGGTCCGCCATGAGCAAGAGGTGGTGGAACACGACAACCACCGCGGCAACACCGCGAAGCCCGTCGAGAGCACCTAGTCGAGAATTCGTGCCTTCCGCTTTCGGCGGAACGTCAACGGACGTTTCTTGTTCGTCAGTGGACTGAGTCTTTTCGTCAGTGGACTGTGTCGGCATTGGGACGAGTGTAGATAGCGCGCCTGAACGTTGCGTCAGCGCCGATGCCCGCTCGCGCGAGTGACCCGCTGCAGCGACGGCGGGCACCCGGCGAGGTTCGCCCGAGTCGAACCGAAGGCCGGGTCGAACCTAGGGACGTCGCTCGGCGAAGACGACCGCAGCGCGGTCGATGAGGCGACTGAGCAATTGCGTGTAGCTGACGCCGACAGCCTGCCACATGCGCGGATACTGGCTGAGCGCAGTGAGCCCGGGCAACGTGTTGACCTCGTTGATGGTGATCGTGCCATCCGAACCGAGGAAGAAGTCCACGCGGGCGAGGCCCTCGCAGTCGAGCGTGGTGAAGGCGAGCCTGGCGTATTCCACCAGGCGACGGGTCGACTCCGCCGGGATCTGCGCCGGCACTTCGAGGGTCGCGCCTCCGCCAGCGGTGTACTTCGCGGTGTAGTCGAAGAAGGCGGCCCCCTCGGTCAGCACGCGCAGCGGGGCGGCGACCAGCAGGCTCCCATCGAGATCCTGGAGCACTCCGATCGCGATCTCGTCGCCCACGATCATCTGCTGCACGAGCGCGTCATCGTCGTGTTCGAGCGCGAGAGCCACCGCAGCGTCGATCGTCTCGCCGCCATCCGCACGGCTCGCGCCGACGCTCGAGCCCGATCGATTGGGCTTGACGAACACCGGGTAGCCGAGTTCGCCGGCGACCTCGGCCGCGCCTGCCGCGGTCGAGGCATCCAGAATCCGGGTCGGGATTATCGGGATTCCGGCGAGCTCGAGCAGCCGTTGGGCGAGCATCTTGTCCATGGCGAGGGCGCTCGAGAGCACCCCGCAGCCCACATAGGCCACCCCGGCCAGCTCGAGAAGACCCTGGAGGGTCCCGTCTTCCCCGAATCTCCCGTGCAGTGCGGGAAAGGCAACGTCGATGCCCTCGAGTGGGGGCAGGCGCGTTCCGCCGGTCGCGTCAGCGAGAGCATCCACCGAGTCGACCCGGTGCCAGCGCCCGGTGCGGTCGACCCCGATAAGGACGACCTCGAAGCGCTCCGGGTCGAGGTGGGAGGCCACGCTGCGCGCAGAACTGCAGGACACCTCGTGTTCGTTGTTGGCGCCGCCGAAGATGATGCCGATGCGCTTCACGGAGAATTCCCCTTGGTCTGGTTGGTGGGCCGCCAGGCCAGGTGGCCGATCGCACCGTTGCCAATGATGCGGATGGCGAGCGCGGTGGGATCAGGGGTGAAGTGCGGAGACTCCACTGGCGTCATGCTCCCAGAATACCGACGGCCGCGCCCCTGCCCGCCACGCCCCCCGGTGATGCACAATGTGCATCATGACGAGAATCCTGGTCACCGGAGGCACCGCGCAACTCGGACAGCCAACGGTGGCCGCTCTCCGCGAGGCCGGTCACGACGTGCGCGTGCTGAGCCGCCGAGAGGACGCTGGAGCGCTGTCGGAGGGTCTCTGGTCGGGAGATCTGCTCACCGGACGCGGACTCGGTCGAGCCCTCTCCGGCATAGAGACGGTCGTACACCTGGCAAGTACAGGTACTGCGCGGGATGTCGCGGCCACCCGTCTGCTCACCACTTTCGCCCGTTCCGCCGGCGTCGGGCACATCGTCTTCATCTCGATCGTCGGTGTCGCCGAGATCCCGCTGGCCTACTACCTCGGAAAGCTCGAAGCGGAACAGGTGATCATCGACGCAGAAATCCCCCACAGCATCGTGCGCGCCACGCAGTTCCATTCATTCGTGGTGAGACTCTTCACCGCGCAACCTCGGATCCTGCCGGTGACCCTGTTTCCGGCGTTCTCCTTTCAGCCGATCGGCGTCGATGAGGTCGCTGCGCGGCTGGTGGAGCTCGCCACGGCCGATCCCGCGGGCCGCGCTCCCGACATCGGTGGCCCGCAGGTGCTCACGGGTCACGAACTCGCCCTCCGCTGGAAGGCGGCCACCGGCTCACGTCGGCCGCTTGCCCCCCTTCGGATCCCCGGCCGCATGGGTGCGGCCTTCGCCGCCGGGCACAATCTCGTGCCGGGTCCTCCGTTCGGGACCGACACTTTCGACGAGTTTCTCGCGGCGCGACATCCCCGGCGGCCCCTGGCCCGCTGACCTAGACCGAGGCCAGCTCCCGATCGCCGGATTCCTCGCGCACTGCCCGGTTGACGGCCGAGACGACCGCCTTGAGGGATGCGGTGGAGATATCGGCGTCGATGCCGACGCCCCAGAGACGCACGCCGTTCACATTCAGTTCGACGTAGGCCGCAGCGAGCGCATCCCCACCGCCGCTGAGCGCATGCTCGACGTAGTCATAGAGCTTGACCTCGACGCCCTGCTCGGTGAGCACGTTGAGGAAGGCCGCGATCGGACCGTTGCCGGTGGTGTCAGTCGTCACGAACTGCTCGCCGACCCGCAGCTCGGTGTGTAGCGAGACGGTTCCGGACATGTCGCTCTGCGTGCGCGTCGAGGCGAGCTCGAACTGGCCCCACTTGTCCTCCGCCGCGGAGGCCGGCAGGTACTCGTCCTGGAAGATCTCCCAGATCTCGGCGCTCGTGACCTCGCCACCCTCGGCATCCGTCTTGGCCTGCACGACACCGGAGAACTCGATCTGAAGCTTGCGAGGAAGGTCGAGGGCGTGGTCGTTCTTGAGCAGGTAGGCGACGCCGCCCTTGCCCGACTGCGAGTTGACCCGGATGACGGCTTCGTAACTGCGCCCGAGGTCCTTGGGATCGATCGGCAGGTACGGCACCGCCCAGACGAGCTCGTCAACGGTGACGCCCTTCTCGGCGGCATCCGCGGCCATGGCCTCGAAGCCCTTCTTGATCGCGTCCTGGTGCGACCCGCTGAAGGCGGTGTAGACCAGGTCCCCGGCCCAGGGGTGGCGTTCGGGAACGGGAAGTTGGTTCACGTACTCCACCGTGCGCTTGACCTCGTCGAGATCACTGAAGTCGATCTGCGGGTCGATGCCCTGGGTGAACAGGTTGATGCCGAGCGCCACGATGTCGACGTTGCCGGTGCGCTCGCCGTTGCCGAAGAGGCAGCCCTCGATGCGGTCTGCGCCGGCGAGGTAGCCGAGTTCTGCCGCGGCCACCGCGGTGCCACGATCGTTGTGCGGGTGCAGCGAGAGGATGATGTTCTCGCGCTGGTCGAGGCGGCGCGACATCCACTCGATGGAGTCAGCGTAGACGTTGGGGGTAGCCATCTCCACCGTCGCCGGCAGGTTGATGATGACCTTGCGCTCGGGAGTGGGCTCGAAGATCGCGATGACCCTGTTGCAGACCTCGAGCGCGAATTCGAGCTCGGTGCCCGTGTAGCTCTCCGGCGAGTACTCGTAGAAGATCTCGGTGCCCGCGGTGATCGACTCCGCCGCCTTGCAGAGGCGGGCCCCCTCGAGGGCGATGTCGATGATGCCCTGTTTGTCGGTGCGGAATACGACGTCGCGCTGCAGCACGCTCGTGGAGTTGTAGAGATGCACGATGGCCCGCTTCGCTCCGATGAGCGACTCGAAGGTGCGGTTGATCAGCGCCTCGCGCGCCTGGGTGAGCACCTGGATCGTGACGTCATCCGGAATCAGGTCGTCCTCGATGAGGCTGCGCACGAAGTCGAAGTCCGTCTGGGATGCCGAGGGAAAGCCGACCTCGATCTCCTTGTAGCCCATGCGGACCAGCAGCTCGAACATGATGCGCTTGCGCTCGGGACTCATCGGATCGATGAGCGCCTGGTTTCCGTCACGCAGGTCGACAGCGCACCAGCGCGGGGCGACCGTGATGCGCTTGGACGGCCAGGTGCGATCCGGCAGGTCGACGGTGAGGGTCTCGTGATACGGGCGGTACTTGTGGATCGGCATTGCAGAAGCCGACTGTGTGTTCTTCATTGTCTCGCTCTTTCGCTTGGTCTGAGATGGTCAGCCAACGGCGCTGTTGCAGCACCAGTCTCCGCGACGAGGGAGGCCTGGGTTAGGACTCGTCGCGGCAGCTAAGAAGGAGCAGGCCGAACAGCACAATTCCGAGGATAGCACCGCCCGCACCGGCAATCCTCTAGCCGCGTCCCCGCAGGAAGCGCACGGTCTGTGAAACGCTCACGGAGGGCAGGTAGGCCCGCCCGAGGGCAGCGCCGATCGCCGGGAGGGCGAGGGGATCGGGATAGGCCATGAGCATCGCCTTCAATTCGGGCTTGAACTTCTGTTTGAAGGTGAAGAGGGACTGGAATCCGTAGACCGGTTCGAGGCTGCGGGCGAGGAAGGCCAGAAGCCGATCCGTGCCGTCGGATGCCTCCGACGCAGACTCCCGACGCGCGAGCGGGGCGGCAGACAGGCTCATGAACTCGATTCCCCGCTGCTGCATGAGCAGAGCGGCGGAGGCGATGAGGAACTCCATCACCCCGTTCATGCTGCCGGGGCGGCGGCGCATGAAGTCCAGCGTCCAGCCGATGATCTCGCCCTCGCGATACGTGGGCATCCAGCTCGTCACGGCTTCGACGACGTCATCGTCCCCGACGGCCAGCAACACCGCGACATCCGGATCGCGCAGCTCGTCCATGCCGCCGAGGGTGAAGCCGAGCTCCGGCAGTTTCTTGTCGGCGACCCAGGATTCGGAGATGGCCTCGATCTGGGCGCTGTGGGCGATCGAGAGCTTTGCCCAGCTGGTCCAGACCGCGTGCACTCCGAGGCGCTCGGCGCGGTTGATCGAGGAACGCACGTCCTGCCAGCTCTTGCCCTGGGTGGAAAAGGTGGCGGGATGCACGATGGTCTCCTCCGCGACCACCATCGTCGACCAGCCCATCGCCTGGAATTGCGGCTGGAACTCGTTGTCCACGCTGTAGAACACGGGGGTCCATCCGTTGTCGTCACAGAAGACCGCGAACTGCCGCACCGCCTCTGCGGCGAATTCCGGTCGGCCGAGGGGGCCGCCGGTGGTGAGCGCGACACCGGAGACGACCCGATAGGCCAGGGCAGATCGACCGTCGGCACTGAACCAGTAGTCGTTGCCGTCCCACAGCGCCATGTGCCCGATGGAACCGCCGCCCTCGAGCAGCAGAGTGCGAGCCCGATCGCGCTCGGCGAAGCTGTAGCGGTTGCGATCCGAGAAGAAGAGCGGCAGTGTCGCCGCGATGAACACCAGCCAGAAGGCCGGCCCGATCCCCTGGTACAGGATGCGGGTGAACGGCGCCACCGGGATGAACGGCACGGTTTCGAGGCGGAGGAAACCGACCGGTACGAAGCGGTCCGGCAGGTCTAGGAGGAGTTGGGTGAAGGTGGGTGCCGGGCGGAACTGGAGCCGATCGAGCCATCCCCCACCGAGGTACAGGCCGCAGAGCGCCACGAAGGTGCCCACCACGGTGACGATGAACCGCATCATCGACCGACGCGGGATCCGCACGGTGAAGTGGCGCAGGTTGATGGCGATGAGCGCGGCGATCACGAGCGGCACGAGCACCGAGACGGCCAGGCGGGCCACGGGCTCGAGCCCGGAGGCGTAGTCGGACACGACCTCGTCGCTTCCGAACGCCGGGAGGAACCCGTAGTAGAACGCGGCGACGAGGGCAAGGAACACGTTGACAGCGATCGCGATGAGGGCGGCGCTTCGACGTCCCCGCAGCATGCCGAGAGCGGCGACGATCAGCACGATGAGCGGCAGGGGGGCGAGCAGGACGGTGCCGGGGCCGTTGATGCTGGCGAGAGCGAGCTGCGCGTGGCATCCGGGTGAGGTCGTGTGCCCGAGGCAATGATGGATCACGGTCTGCAGGCGTGGCAACTGGTCGCGGAACAGCATGCCGAGCGGATGCAGCGGACCATAGCGCGCTGGCGTGAAGATGCTGACGAACGGTCCTGCGGCGGTGATCATCAGCAGCACCGCGGTGAGGCTCCGCGCTTCGTAGTGAGAACTGCGCGCCCACCGGGCGGACGGCCGGGTGCGAGCCAACACCATCCCCAACACGAGACCGGCCAGGGCGGCGATGATCCGGAAGAGGTCGGAGGGCTGCCCGGAATACAGGAACACGATGACGAGTGCCGCGAAGCCGAGCACCCGCACGCGGCGGCGCCAGAGCGGGCCGGCGAAGGCGCTGGCCGTGAGAATCGTGCCGGAGATCGCGGTGAACGGATCGAAGATGATGAACTCCTGGATCCGCACCGCCCAGACCTCCCGGGCGAGCAGGCCGGCCGCCTGCAGAAGGGTTCCGATCCCGGCGCCGACATACGCCGTGACGATGAACGCGAGGAGGGTGCGCCACCATCCCATCAGTCGTTCGGCGGCCCCGACGAGGGTGACAAGCGCCGCGATCGACAGCAGCAGTTCGAACCACCCCGAGGTGAAGAGCACCGCGGTGATGGGCGAGAACGGGTTGTGCGCCTCGAGAAAAGCGTCGAGACCGGTTCCCACCAGTGGCCTGAGTGCGGGTCTCGGCCCGCGAAGCAGCGAACCGGTGACGAAGGCGAGCACGAGCATCAGGCCGGCAAGCGAGATGCTGACGCGACGCTGGGCGATCCACTGTGCCACTAGAGTCCCCACCGATCGCCCAGGAGCGGAATCGCGGTGCGGATGCCGAATTGCACTGTTTTCCAGTCGTGCGCCGTGCCCGGCGAGACGACATGATGCATGGTCATTCCAGCAGCCTGTGCCGCATTCGAGACGGTGACAGATGCCGCGCCGAACCGGGCATCATTTTGACCGGCGACGAAAATCCCCAGCGTGTCGGCATAGGGAGCGCCAGCGGCGAGCAGTGCGAGAGGAGTGGCCGCAGTGTATATGGCGGTGGATCCGCCGAACGCACTGGCGATCGTGGCCGCAATCGAGCCACGGTGCGGGGCGAGCTCGCCCGCGATGTCCACAATGCTTCCATACAGTCCCCGATACTTCGCACCGAGCTGGATCGAGCACGTGCCGCCCTCGGAGAAACCGCCGATGGCCCAGTCGACACGGTTGGACAGAACGTGGAGGTGTTGCGTGATCCAGTTCGGCACATCCACCGTGAGATAGGTTGCGGAGTTGCCCAGCGGCGAATCGACGCACATCGGGTTGAGCTGGGGCGCTCCGAGCTGGTCGGGAATCACCACGATCGGAGCCAGTCCCGCGTGCGCCGCCGCGAACTGGTCGAGAATCGTCGCCATCGCTCCGGACGTGATGAGATTCGACGGCGCTCCGGGCTGTCCAGAGAGCATCTCGAGCACGGGAAGTCTCGGCGCACCCGCGACCAGCGCGGCGGGCGGCAGATATACGACTGCGCTGCGGGCGGCGAAGTGCGAGACCGTGGCCGGGATGATGACGGATCCGACGGTTCCCGCCTTCGGCATGCCTGCCGGGGCATGCCAACTCTGAGCGAGAGTCTCGAGAGCCGTTCTCGTGGGAGTGGGTACGGGCGTTGAGGCTGGAAGAGCCAGCTTCGATATCGAATTCACCCCGAGCGCCGAGCCGAGGGTGGGGAACTCCGCGACATCCACATTCACCCCGATCCCCCCGGCGAGCGTGAACAGGAAGACGGATGTGCTGCCGAGCACCACGCGCCACGCGCGCGCCCGCCACAGACCCGCGATCGCGAAGCCGATGCCGCCGACACCGAGCGCGAACCAGAGGCGGGTGATCGGGGTGAGGGCCACGCCGAAACTGTTCCACACGTCACTCACCAGCCAGGCGAGAATCAGGCCGACGCCCGCACCGGCAAGAAAGCCGAGCAATTGGACGGGCAGCCAGCGACGCACCGGCCGACGAGTGGCCAGCACCACGAGAGTGACGAGGGCGAGCGCATAGACGACGATCGGAAAGGGGCCCGTCTCGAGACGTAGATCGAGCAGTTGTTGCGACATCGGGTTCCCCTCACACACACGCAGCAGTTGCGCACGCTCATTATGGGCACGCCACCGGGAGCCGAAACGGGCCTTAGCCCCTCCCTGTGAGAGCCCTCAGCAAAACAGGGCGCTTAGCTGGTCGGCGGCTGTGACCGCCGACCAAAACTCACTATTCCACCGCGAGTGCCGCGACCGGAGCGATCCGCGTGGCCCGACGGGAGGGGGCCACGGATGCCACCAGCGTGAGCACTGCAGCGGCAACGGCCAGGATCGCGAGAAGCGCGAGAGGTATCGCGGGAAGCACGATGCCCGGCGACCCGGTGATCGAGCCGAGCAGCGACTGGGCACCGGCCCAGCCGTAGAAGGTACCGAGGACCAGGCCGACGAGCACCGCCGCGACAGTCAGCTGCGCGCTCTCGGCGAGGATCATCGTGCGCACCTGCCGGGCCGTGAATCCGAGGGCTCGAAGGAGTCCGAGCTCCCGCGTGCGCTGCAGCACGCTCATCGACAGGTTGTTCACCATGCCGACCGCCGCGATGAGGGCGCTGAAGCCCATCAGCACGGAGAAGACCACCACGGTGACCGTCAGCGTCTGGTCGACCCCCTGATACACCTCGGGCTGCGCCTTCTGCGCTTCGGTGATGATCACCTGGTAGGTCTCGACGCAGACCGCGAACATCGTGATGAGGGTGACGCCGATCACGAGCCCGATCGTCGTTCGGGAACTGCGCTCGGGGTATCGAACGGCGTTCTCGGCGGCCAGCCGCGCGGGGGCGCTGCGTCCGAACATCCGTCCGGTCATTCTCAGCGCGACCGGCATCACCAGCTGCGATCCGAGCACGAGCCCGGTGAACGAGAGCAGCCCGCCGACCACTCCGACCAGCACACCCGCCGGAGAGACGAGACCGATGACCATGCCGAGCACGAGGAGGGCACCGCCGATCGCGAACAACACGATGGCGACGACGTTGCGACGGCGATTGCCGCTCGCCTCGTCGAGAGACTTCTCGACCGCCCCTCCGGTCGCCTGCATCGGCGAGACCTGCAGCACCCGACGCGACCCGACCCACGAGGCGAGCCACGTCGTGAGCATCACCGCGACGATCGGTAGCACGATCACCGGGCCGACATAGCTGTAGGGATGGGAGGGCACAACTCCGGTCGCAACCGATACGCTCACGAGCCCGATCGTGATCGCGGTGCCGAGGACGGCACCGATCACCGAGCCAACCGCGCCGACGACGAGACCCTCACGGGCCACCGCCCGTCGCTGGTCCGAGGCACTCGATCCGATGAGGCGATAGAGCGCGATAGTGCGCGTTCGCCCGGCGATGATCGTGGCGAAGGTGTTTGCTGTGACGATCGACCCCACATAGACCGCGATGACGATGAAGACGGAAGCGACGATCTGCAACATGGCCGCGACGGGGGCGCTCGACCCGGTGACACTGTCAGCCGAGAGAACCTGCGCGAGCACGCCGGTGGTCTCCAGCAGGCAGACACCGAAGGCGGAGCTCAGAGCGGCCACGAGTGTGCTCGGAAGCTGTTCCGCGAGGGGACGCCTCATGCTGCCTTCTCCATCGTGAGCATCAGGCGGGAGATCTCTTCGGCCGATGACCGGGGGCGATCGTCGACGACCCGACCGTCGGCGAGGAACAGGATGCGGTCGGCGAAGCTCGCGGCGATCGGGTCGTGGGTGACCATCGCGATGCTCTGCCCGTATTCGGCGCTTGCGGCGGCGAGCAGGGACAACACCTCGCGACCGGTTCGGGAGTCGAGGTTGCCGGTCGGCTCATCGGCGAAGACCAGGTCGGGTCGGGTGCCGAGAGCCCGGGCGATGGCCACGCGCTGCTGCTGGCCGCCCGAGAGTTCGTGCGGACGATGTTTCAGGCGGTCGCCGAGCCCGAGCGAGTCGATGAGCCGCTCGATCCACGCCGATTCCTCGCGGGCGGGCCGACGTCCGTCCAGTTCGAAGGGCAGCAGGATGTTCCCTCGCACGTCGAGCGTCGGCACGAGATTGAAGGCCTGGAAGACGAAGCCGACCCGGCGGCGCCTCAGGATGGTGAGGTCGGAATCCGGAAGGCCGGTGATCTCCGTGTCTCCGAGCCACGCCTGTCCCGTGGTGGCGGTGTCGAGGCCCGCCATGATGTGCATGAGCGTGGACTTGCCCGATCCGCTCGGCCCCATGATGGCCGTGAACTCGCCGGAGCGTATTCCGATCGAGACGTCGTCGAGCGCGGTGACCGGGTTGGCGGCCGATCCGTAGGACTTGGTGAGGTGGGAGACCCGGGCAACCAGCCCGGCTTCTGAATGATCTAGTGACATACTCCGACGCTACGGTCGTGTCTCGCGGCGGACATCGGGCGGAGGTCGCGGAGGCCGTACATCCAGCGGATGACGTTCCGGGGCCGCTGGCCGTCGCCTAGGTGTTGAGCCCGTTCTCGAAAGCGAATACCACCAGTTGCACGCGATCTCGAAGTGCCAGCTTGCCGAGGATGCGACTGATGTGTGTCTTCACCGTCGCTTCGCTCAGGTATTCGCCCGACGCGATCTCGGAGTTGCTCAACCCCCGCGCTGCGAGCTGGAAGATGTCGCGCTCCCGCGCGGTGAGCTGACCGAAGGCCGCCGGCGTCTCTGGCCGCGCCCCGGCCGGCGCAAAGTGCTCGAAGAGTTCCCGCGTGGCCGATGCCGCGATCACGGCGTTGCCCGCATGCACGGTGCGGATCGCCGCGAGCAGGAACTCGGGGTCGGCGTCCTTCAGCACGAATCCGCTTGCTCCCCCACGGATCGCCCGGGTGGCGGCCTCGTCGAGATCGAAGGTGGTGAGGACGATGATGCGGGGAAGGCCGCCTCCCCGGGCATCCGCTCTCTTGAGCACCTCGGCGGTGGCCGCGATGCCGTCCATGACGGGCATCCGGATGTCCATCAGGATCACATCGGGGCGGGTATCGGCGGCCATCGCCACGGCCTCGAGGCCGTCCCCGGCCTCCCCCACGACTTCGAGATCGGCCTGGGAGTCGATGAGCATCCGCACGCCGGCGCGGAAGAGCGATTGGTCGTCGACCAGGCCGACGCGGATGACGCTCACAGCCTGACCGCCTCGAGGCTCAGCGGAATCGTGGCGGTGACGACCCATCGCCCTTCGTCGACCCCCGCGGAGAAGACGCCACCGACCAGCACAGTCCGTTCGCGCATTCCCGCGAGACCGTGCCCACCGGGGTGGGCTTCGTCACCGGCGCGCGGGGCGTTCACCGCGCTCGAAATCACCAGCCGCAGCGCATCGGCCTTCCAGGCGAAGATCAGCCGCACCTCGCGTTCGGTGTCGCCGTGACGTAACGCGTTCGTGAGCGCCTCCTGGGTGATGCGATAGACGGCGAGCTGTTGGGCTGTGGCGAGTGGCCGCTCCTCGCCCACGGACTCCCGGCTCAGGATGAGACCGGAACTGCGCAGCTGGTCCACGAGCGCATCGAGATCGCCCAGCATCGGCTGCGGTGTTTCACTCTGGCTGTGGCGCAACTGCCCCAGCAGGATGCGCACGTCGCCGAGGGCCTCCCGCGCGGTCGTGGAGATGGTGGTGAGCGCCAGATCCACGGCCTCCGGATCGGACTCCCGGGCGTACCTCGCGCCATCAGCCTGGGCGATCACCACCGCGAGCGAGTGAGCGACGACGTCATGCATGTCGCGCGCGATGCGGTTGCGCTCCTGCTCGACGATGACATCCTGTTCGGCCTCCACCTGGGCAGCGCGGCTCTGCCGCGACCGGCGCACGGTTCGGGCGAGCAGTCCGAGCGTCCAGGACAGCCCGAGTGCGGCGAGACAGCCGAAGAACAGCAGCAGGCTGCTGGAGAACATCGAGGGGGTCGACATCACGTTGCCGAGCAGGTTTCGTCCGCCGTTGAAGAGCACAAGGTAGAGCGTTGCGATGACAGAGCCCAGAATCGCGGAGCCGAGCCCGACCCAGCGCAGCAGGCGACCGCCGTACGAGGCGGTGGTGAAGAGAATCGCCAGCACCGCGAGGTCGTAGAACTGCGGAGACTCGAGCGAAGACGCCATCTGAAGGGTCGCGCCCGCCCAGGCGCCGGCGAGGGCGAGCGCGGGACTCAGCCGGCGAAGCGCGAGAGCCGTGGCGAAGATCAGCGCAACGACGAGCGAGGGCAGGACGTTGCCGACGCTCGACAGGCTGGCCAGCTGCAGCAGCAGGAACGCCGCCGCGAAAGCCGCGTCGGCGATGACCTGGTAGCGGCGAAGCGTGCGGAACATCCCTCCACCGTAGGCGGCACGCGAGGACTCCGGGCAGATCGCGCCGGAAATCATCCTCGCGATGTACCCCTGGAGCCGGACTCCCTAGAAGCCCAGGCGTCCCAGCTGTTTGGGATCCCGCTGCCAGTCCTTCGCCACCTTCACGCGGATCGACAGGAACACCTGCTTGCCGACGAGCGGCTCGATCTGGGCGCGCGCGCGAGCTCCGACATCCGCGAGCCTCGAGCCCTGATGACCGATGATGATGCCCTTCTGGCTGTCGCGCTCGACGAAGAGGTTGGCGTAGATCTCCACCAGGTCCTTGTCGTCCCGCTCGATGATGTCGTCGATCGTCACGGCGATGGAGTGCGGCAGTTCGTCTTCCACGCCCTCGAGCACGGCCTCCCGCACGAGTTCGCTGATGCGCGCCTCGAGACCTTCCTCGGTGACCGCATCGGCGGGATAGAGCGCCTCCGAGACCGGCAGCAGCTTGATCAGTTCGGCCGCGAGCGTGTCGAGCTGGATACGGCTGGTCGCCGACACCGGGATGATCGCCTCCCAGTCGCGCAGCTCCGACACCGCGAGCAGTTGCGCGGCGACCTGCGGCCGGGAGGTGGCATCGATCTTGGTGACGATCGCCACCTTCTTCGCGCGGGGGAAGGAGTCGAGCTGCTCGTTGATGTAGCGGTCCCCCGGGCCGATCTTCTCGTCGGCCGGCATGCAGAATGCCACGACATCCACGTCGCCGAGTGTGGTCTGCACGATGCTGTTGAGGCGTTCCCCGAGCAGTGTGCGTGGGCGGTGCATGCCAGGAGTGTCCACCAGGATCAGCTGCCCATTCGCGTAATGGGCGATGCCCCGGATGGCACGGCGAGTGGTCTGCGGCTTCGACGAGGTGATCGCCACTTTCTCCCCGACGAGCGCATTGGTGAGCGTGGATTTGCCCACGTTCGGACGCCCGACGAAGGACACGAATCCCGCCCGGAACTCCGAGGGGTTGTCATTGTTCAGCGACACGCTCAATCACCGTCTTCTGTTGATGTGGATACTGTGGCCTTCGCCTCTTCGGGCTCCGACTCCGCGGCCTTCGAATCCTTCGGCTTCGCGTCCCTCGGCTTCGACTCCTTGGGCTTCGACTCCGGTTTCGACTCCGGCTTCGACTCCTCGGGCTCCCGGGGCTTCGGCTCCGTGAGCTCCTTGGGCTTCGCGTCCTTCGGCTTCGACTCCTTGGGCTTCGACTCCTTGGGCTTCGACTCCTTGGGCTTCGACTCCTTCGGCTTCGACTCCTTCGGCTTCGACTCCTTGGGCTTCGACTCCTTCGACCTCGGCGGGTTGAACGCGGCCATGGCATCGCTGAGGGCCTGGTCCCGCTCGACGAGCACCGTGCTCAGCCGTTTGCGCCGCCCCTCCGTGCGTTCTGCGGTGAGGATGAGACCGGAGATGGTCGCGACGGAGCCGGCAAGCGGAAGGCGACCGAGCGCCTTCGTGATCAGCCCGCCGACCGAATCGACGTCGTCGTCATCGAGGTCGAGCTCGAACAGCTCCCCGAGTTCGTCGACCGGAAGGCGCGCACTCACCCGGAAGCGGCCGTCGCCCAGGTCCTCGATCTCGATCACCTCGTGGTCGTATTCGTCGGAGATGTCGCCGACCAGTTCCTCGATCAGGTCCTCCAGGGTCACGAGACCGGCGATGCCGCCGTACTCGTCGACCACCATGGCGAGATGGTTGGATTCGAGTTGCATCTGGCGCAGCGTGTCATCCGCCTTCTTCGACTCGGGAATGAACAGGGCGGGGCGCACGAGCGAGTCGAGAGTCACCGTGTCGAGCCCCGCGGGGCGCTCGTAGCTCAGCCGGGCGACGTCCCGCAGGTAGAGCACGCCGATGACTTCGTCGACATCCACCCCGATCACCGGCACCCGGGAGACGCCACGAGAGAGGAAGAGCCCCATCGCCGCGCCGATCGATTCGTCGCTGTCGATCGTCACCATGTCGGTACGCGGGATCATCACCTCACGCACGACGGTGTCGCTGAATTCGAAGATGGAGTGGATGAGCTCGCGATCGTCTTCCTCGAGAACGTCGAGCTCGGTGGCCTCATCCACCATGCTCAGCAGCTGCTCCTCCGATGAGAAGGTCGCGGTCCTGCCCGGAGTGACCCGGTTTCCGATCGCGACGAGGGCGGCGGCCACCGGACCGAGGAACAGGCGAATCGCGTGCACCGTCCACGCGCTCACCCGCACCACCGCGCGGGCGTGAACCCGCCCGACGCTGCGGGGGCTCGACCCGACGAGCACGAAGGATGCCACGGTCATGATGAACGCGGAGGCGAGCAGCGCCCACCACCACTCGGTGAACACGTAAGCGAACGCGAGCGTGACGAGCACCGCGGCGGTGGTCTCGGCAACCACCCTCATGAAGTTGACGGCGTTCACGTGCGCCCCGACATCCGCCGCTATGGCGACGAGGGATTTCCGGGCGCGCGAGGTCGATGCGATCTCCAGAAGGTCGGCGCGCGACAGCACACTGAGGGCGGCGTCGGCCGCGGCGAGGAGTCCGCCGAAGATCACCAGCAGGACAGCCACGCTGACGAAGAGCGGAATCATGGCGAGACTACTTCGATCGTCGCTCGGCGAGGGCGAATCCGGCCAGGATCTCGCGCTGGATGCCGAACATCTCCTTTTCCTCGTCCGGTTCGGCGTGGTCGAACCCGAGGAGGTGCAGGATGCCGTGGGTGGTGAGCAGCAACATCTCGTCGAGTGGGCTGTGCCCCGCGGTCTCCGCCTGGGAGATCGCGACCTGGGGGCAGAGCACGATGTCGCCGAGGAGACCGGCCGGAGTCATGGATTCCTCGGTGCCCGGCCGCAGTTCGTCCATCGGAAAGCTGAGCACATCGGTGGGGCCGGGCTCGTCCATCCACTGGAGGTGAAGCTGTTCCATCGCTCCCTCGTCGACGAGCACGATCGCGAGCTCGGCGTCGGGGTGCACATGAAGGTGGTCGAGCGCATAGATGGACAGTCGCTGCAACGCCACCTCATCCACCGGGATGACCGACTCGTTGTTGATCTCGATGCTCACGATCGACCCCCCTGTTCCCGGTCGAAGCGCTGTGCCTGCCGCTCTGCATCGTACTTGGTGTAGGCGTCGACGATGCGGCCGACGAGGTTGTGGCGCACCACATCCTCGCTGGTCAGCCGCGAGAAATGGATCTCGTCGATCTCGTCGAGCACCCGCGTCACGAGCTGGAGGCCGCTGGCACCGGCCGGCAGGTCCACCTGGGTGATGTCGCCGGTGATCACCATCTTCGAGCCGTGCCCGAGCCGGGTGAGGAACATCTTCATCTGCTCCGGGGAGGTGTTCTGCGCCTCGTCGAGCACGATGAACGCGTTGTTCAGCGTGCGGCCGCGCATATAGGCGAGGGGGGCGACCTCGATGGTGCCGGCGGCGAGCAGCTTGGGAACGACCTCCGGATCCATCATCTCGTTGAGGGCGTCGTAGAGCGGGCGCAGGTAGGGGTCGATCTTGTCGGTGAGACTGCCGGGCAGGTAGCCGAGACGTTCGCCCGCTTCGACCGCTGGGCGGGTGAGGATGATGCGTTCGACCTCTTTGCGCTGCAGCGACTGCACGGCCTTCGCCATCGCGAGGTAGGTCTTGCCGGTACCCGCCGGGCCGATGCCGAAGACAATGGTGTTCTCGTCGATCGCGTCGACGTATTCCTTCTGTCCGAGGGTCTTCGGACGGATGCTCTTGCCGCGGCTGGTGAGGATGGCCTGGCTCAGCAACTCGGCCGGACTCACCCGCTGGTCTCTCGCGAGCATCTTCGCGGACTCGGTCACACTTCGTTCGTCGAGCACATTCTCTCCATGTTCACGGTCGCTGCGCACCATCAGCACCAGCTCCTCCACCAGCCGCGCTGCGGCGGCAACCTGACGGGCATCGCCGTCCAGGGTGATTTCGTTTCCGCGCACGAGCACGGAGACCTGCGGATACTGCCGCTCGATGGTCCTCAGCAGCCGATCCTGCGGGCCGAGCAGTCGCACCATCGCGACCCCATCGACACGGATGACGACATGCTGTGCGGACCGCTCTTCGGGAGTCGGTGCTGTGAGATCGCTACTGGCCAAGGGTTCCTTCGGTGAGGGTTCCACCGAGAAGGTGGGCGTGTACGTGGAAGATGGTCTGTCCGGCCCGTGCACCGGTGTTGAAGACGAGTCGATAGTGACCGTCGCAGTGCTCGTCCGCGAGGTGCTGCGCCACCGCGACGACCTCCGCGAGAAGCGCAGGGTCCGCTGCGGCCAGTTCGGTGACGTTGGCGAACTCCGCGGTCTTCGGCACAACGAGCAGGTGCACGGGGGCCTTGGGGGCGATGTCCCGGAACGCGATGATCCGCTCGTTCTCGAAGACGATATCCGCCGGGATCTCGCGCGCAACGATGCGTGTGAAGAGCGAAGGCTCGGCTGTAGTCGACATGTTCCAAGGGTAAACGACGCCGCCGACCCGCGGATGGGCGTTCGCTACCAGCGCCCGAGCCGCGCGTTGAGCACCGCGACGGCGGCGGGACCCGCGGTCGAGGTGCGAAGGATCGTGCCCCCGAGACGCACGGATGTCGCGCCAGCGGCCTCGAGACGAGCGAGCTCCGAGGGCGAGATGCCGCCCTCCGGCCCCACGACGAGCACCACATCCCGATCGTCGGGCTCGAGCGCGCTGAGGGCGAGCGTCGCGGTGGGCTCCAGCAGGAGCATCCGTGTGACCTTCGCCAGCGCGACGAGCACGGAGAGAGAGGCGAGATCCCCCACCTCGGGCACCCATGACCGAACCGATTGTTTGCTGGCCTCCCTCACGATCGCGCTCCAGCGATCATGCCCCTTGCGCACCTTCGCGCCCTCCCACTTGACGATCGACCGCTGGGCGGACCACGGGATGACCCCATCGACCCCGAGCTCGGTGGCCTGCTGCACGGCCTGCTCGTCGCGGTCCCCCTTCGCGAGCGCCTGGACGAGCCAGATCGCCGGAGAGGCCGGAGGGGTGTCGAGAACCGCCGAGACCTCGACCACGAATTCGGTGTGCTCCGCAGAGACCACCGTGCCCGAGATCATCAGACCCGCTCCGTTGCCGATCGAGATCGACTCGCCGGCGGCGATGCGGCTCACCGTGACGGCGTGACGCGCCTCCGCTCCCCCGATCGTGATCCGCTCACCGACGGTCGCGGAGAGCAGTTCCTCGCTCAGATAGAAGTGGGCCATGCGATCAGATGTTGAGGAACCGGTCGCGCAGCTTCTGGAACAGTCCCTGCTGGAAGTGCGTGAGCGTCGGCGTCGCGGCCTTGCGAGTGCTCGCGAACTGCTTGATGAGGTCCTGCTCCTTGTGGCTGAGCTTCACCGGGGTCGTCACCTGCACCCCGATCTTGAGGTCACCACGGCCGCTGCCGCGCAGGTGGGTCACGCCGCGATCTTTGATCGTGATGACCTCCGCGCTCTGGGTGCCGGGCCGGATGTCGACCGCGACCTCACCATCGAGCGTCTTGAGCGTCGTCCTGGTGCCGAGGATGGCGTCCGTCATCTGCACTTCGAGGGTGGCGAGGATGTCGTCACCGTTGCGGCTGAACACGTCGTGGTGGCGCACCTTGATCTCGAGGTAGAGATCACCGGAAGTACCACCGGCCGGGCCGACCTCACCCTGGTTGGGCATCTGCAGGCGCAGTCCGGTGTCGACCCCGGCGGGGATGTCGACCGGGATGCTTCGGCGCGCGCGAACGCGACCCTGGCCCTGGCAGGTGGGGCAGGGGTTGGGGATCACGGTGCCGTAGCCGCGGCAGGTGCCGCACGGGCTCGATGTCATCACATTGCCAAGCAGGCTGCGCACGGTGCGCTGGATCTGCCCGCTGCCGTGACAGATGTCGCACGTGACCGGGGTGGTCCCCGGCGCGCAGCACGAGCCGTCGCAGGTCTCGCAGAGCACGGCGGTGTCCACCTCGATATCGCGGGTCGTGCCGAAGATGATCTCTTCGAGGTCGACCTCCACTCGCACGAGGGCGTCCTGTCCGCGTTCGCGGCGCGAGCGTGGCCCGCGGGTCTGCCCGCCGCCGAAGAACGACTCGAAGATGTCGCCGAAGCCGCCGAAGCCCTGCCCACCCTGCCCGCCGAAGCCGGTCTGGGGGCCGAGGTCGTACTGCTGGCGCTGCTGCGAGTCGGAGAGCACGTCGTAGGCGTGCGTGACGAGCTTGAACTGCTCCGAGGCATCTGCCCCCGGGTTCACGTCGGGATGCAGTTCCCGCGCGAGGCGACGGTACGCCTTCTTGATCTCATCGGTCGTCGCGCTGCGGTCGACACCGAGTACTTCGTAGTGGTCAGCCAATCAAATTCCCTTTGGTCTTCAGTCCTCGCCGAGCAGGCGGGACAGGTAGCGGGCGACAGCTCTCACGGCCGCGATGTTGTTCGAATAGTCCATGCGGGTGGGGCCGATCACGCCGAGGCGTGACACTTCCCCACCGGAGGTCGCGTAACCGGTGGTCAGCACCGAGGTCTCCCCCAGGCCGAAGGAGGCATTCTCCTTGCCGATCGACACCGAGAAGCCGTTCTGGTCCGGTTCCATCTCGCCGAACAGCCGCAGCAGCGTCACCTGCTCCTCGATCGCCTCGAGAACAGGGTAGATGCTGCCGCTGAAGTCTTCCTCGGTGCGCACCAGGTTCGCGGTTCCGGCCATGACCAGCCGATCATGACGGTTGGCGAGGACCTGCTCGATGAGTGCGGAGGCGATGCGGCCGACGGCCGGGGCTTCCGCCGGCGAAAACTGCTCGGGCAGCTGGGCCAGCTTCTCGGCGGCCTCCGCAAGCCCGAGGCCGCCCAGACTGGCATTCAGCCGGGATCCGAGTTGGGAGAGGAAGCCCTCCTCCAACTCGTCCGAGACGTCGAGCAGGCGCTGCTCCACCCGGCCGGTGTCCGTGATCAGCACGGTCATGACGCGAGACGAGGCGAGGCGCACGAGCTCGACGTGACGGATGCGTGAGCGCGACAGCGAGGGATACTGCACGAGCGCGACCTGGTTGGTGAGCTGCGACAGCAACCGCACCGTGCGTCCGAGCACCTGGTCGAGATCTGCGGATGATCCGAGGAAGGTCTCGATCGCGGTGCGCTGCGCCGGGCTGAGCGGTCGCAGGTCGGCGAGCTGGTTCACGAAGACGCGGTAACCCTTGTCGGTGGGGATGCGCCCGGACGAGGTGTGCGGCGCCGCGATGAGCTCTTCCTCCTCCAACAGCGCCATGTCGTTGCGGATGGTGGCTGCCGACACTCCGAAGGAGTGGCGATCCACGATCGACTTGGATCCCACCGGCTCGCGCGACGCGACGTAGTCCTGCACGATGACGCGTAGCACGTCCAGGCCTCGCTCCGACACCATGCTCACCACCCCGCTCTCTCCGTCACCGCTGCGTCACCCTGCCCACACTTGGCACTCCTGTGTTCAGACTGCCAATTGTACCGTGACCCACCCAGACGAAGGCATTGCATGCATGCCGAGGAGGGCGCTACCTTATGCATGTGCTCGTGCAGTGCCCTCAACAGAGGGCCGAGCGAGACACCGCCCGAAGTCTTTCCTTGCCAGCTCGCAGGATCGATCCGCTCACCGAAAGGCTCTGCACATGACCGACCCCATCTCCACGCCGGCTGCACCGCAACCGGCCGCGCCCCTCACCGAGGCCGAGGACCGCCAGTGGGCGTCGTTCGCACACCTCGGGGGAATCATCGGCTTCCTGCCCTCGCTGATCATCTGGCTCGTCTTCAAGGACCGTGGTCGTTTCACCAACAGTGAAGGCAAAGAGGCCCTGAACTTCCAGATCACGATGGTGGCCGCGTACATCGTCGGATCGATCCTGAGCGTCATCGTCATCGGATTCCTGATCACTCTCGCCGCGGCGATCGTCTCGATCATCTTCTCGATCATGGGCTTCCTGAAGGCCAAGGACGGCATCGCGTACCGTTACCCCTTCGCGATCCGCCTCATCAAGTAGTCCTCTTTCGCCACAAGCCCGGCCGCGCGCGGCCGGGCTTGTGTGTTTAATGGGCGCATGTCAGAAACCACGCCGAACCCCTACCAGACGCCGACGCCATTCAGCCCGAGCGACGAGAAACTCTGGGCGATGCTCGTTCACCTCGGCGGGATCTTCTTCCACTTCCTGCCGGCACTGATCGGTTATCTGGTCCTGCGCGACCGCGGTCCGTTCGTGCGCGAACACACCCGCACAGCGCTCAACTTCCAACTCACCGTTCTTCTCGGCTACGTCGTCGGACTGTTCACCCTGTGGCTGTTCGTCGGCGCGATCATCATCCTGGCCGTCGCCGTGCTCGACATCGTGTTCAGCATCATCGCCGCGGTCGCCGCCAACCGGGGTGAGTGGTACACCTACCCCGTTGCCGTGAAGTTCATCTCGGCCTAGGGCTACTCGAGCAGCCGTCGCACCACGGCATCGGCGAGCAGGCGTCCGCGCAGGGTCAACACGAGCGAGCCACGGACGGCGGATGCCCCGTCGACGAGACCGTCGCCGATAAGCCCGGCAACGGCGGTGCGCGCACTCGCCGGGAGCTCGGCGATGACCAGTCCCTCTCGAATCCGCGTGCCGAGGAGCACACTCTCCACCCGCCGCGTCTCGTCATCGAGGGTCTCTCGCCCGGCACCGGGAGACAGACCGGCGCCGATCCTGTCGGCATAGGCCGCGGGATGCTTCACATTCCACCAGCGCACTCCGCCGACATGGCTGTGCGCCCCGGGACCGATCCCCCACCAGTCATGACCCTGCCAGTAGGCGAGGTTATGCCGCGACCGGTGCTCGGCGAAGTCTCCCGGCGACTCACGCGCCCAGTTGCTGACCTCGTACCAGCCGTAGCCGGCGGAACCGAGCAGCTCGTCCGCCAGCTCGTACATGTCCGCCTGCAGATCCTCGTCGGGCTGCGCCACGTCGCCGCGTCGGATCTGCCGCGCGAGCTTCGTGCCATCTTCCACGATGAGCGAATAGGCGGAGAGATGGTCCGGTTGTTGGGCGATGGCGTGCTCGAGCGACACTCGCCAATCGTCGAGGGACTCCCCCGGAGTGCCGTAGATGAGATCGAGGCTCACCTCCAGTCCGGCGTCGCGGGCCCACTGCACCACGAGAGGCACCCGATCGGGGTCGTGGGTGCGCTCGAGCGTCGCGAGCACGTGCGGCACGGCCGACTGCATGCCGAAAGACACGCGCGTGAAACCCGCGTCGGCGAGGGATCGGAGGTAGGCGGCATCCACCGAATCGGGGTTCGCCTCGGTCGTGACCTCCGCGCCGTGCGCCAATCCCCAGGTCCCGGCGACCGCGGCGAGCATCGCGGTGAGATCGGCGACCGGCAACATGGTTGGCGTGCCCCCGCCGAAGAAGACGGTGGATGCCTTCCTGCTCGGCAGCTCCGCTCGATCGAGGATGCCCCGGGCGAGAGCCACCTCGGCGATCGCCTGGCCGGCATAGTCCGTGCGCTTGGCCCCGCGAAGTTCGTCGGAGGTGTACGTGTTGAAGTCGCAGTACCCGCAGCGCACCCGGCAGAACGGCACGTGGAGATACACCCCGAAGTTGCGTTCGGCGGCACCCACGGTGACGGATTTGGGCAGCGCGCCGTCTGACGGCGCCGGATCGGCGAGCGGAAGCGCGCTCGGCATCAGGCCCCGGTGGTCGGCGAGAGCGTGCCGGAGAGTGATTCGAAGTATCGCCGGGTGTAGTAGGCCTGCGAGAAGCGGAGCACCGGGTAGACCAGCCACCAGAACGCATTGGCCGGCCGCGAGAACGCGCTGATCTCCAGCCAGACCGATCCGTCCTCCGTCTGCTCCACGATGAACGACTCCTCGCCGCTCTCGGGATGCCCCGGGAGTGTGCCGTACGCGAAACCCCGCCGATTCACTTCGTTCACGACGTAGACCACCCGCGCCGGGGCGGTCACCTGGAACGGCCCGAAGGGGATCTCGAGCACCACAGAGTCGCCAGGCACGATGAACGGGGCGCCGTCGGGACCGAACACCACCTCGTCCCCGAGCACCGTGTCCGCCACCGGCGCACCGGCCTCGTCGAAGGCCACGGGTACGTAGGTCTGGTCGCTGACCGCGGCCGGAACATCCGCCACGTCGACACGGAATCCGCTCGTGCGCTGGATGCCCCAGGACATCACCTCGGTCCAGGCGTAGTCCCAGCGCGCGTCACCATGGCCGATTCTCATGCGCTGCCGGAACGGCCGGTAGCCCGAGGGTGACTTGGTGAGCAGGTCAGCCGACTGGGTCGCTCCGACGCTCGCGTAGGTGACGGGCCGCTCCCAGAGCGGCAACTTCGCAGGCATCTAACGCAACCGGATCGTCGAGGCGGCTGAAGCGGGCATGGCGCAATTCTACCGGCGCCACGCCCGTCGACATGCCCCGGGAGGACGGTCGTCTAGCCGATCGAGCCGCTTCGGACTCGCCCGGCGAGCTGGTCGGCATCCAGGGCGAACAGGTCCCGTGCTCCCCCGGTGGCCGCACCGAAGAGTCCCGCTGCCTGCGGAAGCAGCTGCTCGGCATAGAAGCGAGCGAGCACCAGCTGGGTGTCGGCGAGGTCCTCGTCGCCGGTCGCCTCACCGGCGAGAGCCGAGCGCGCCATCAGCCAGCCACCGACGGTGAGTCCCCACATGCGCAGGTACGGGGACGAGCCGGCGAGCACGGCGTTCGGGTCCGACTGGCCAGTGCGCAGCATCCATCCGGTCGCCGCCTCGAGGGAGTCGAGCTGGGTGCGAAGCTGCACCCGGATCGTCTCGAAGGCGTCCCCGGCATCGGAGAGTTCTGCGTCGATCTCGCGCATGGTCGCGATGAATTCGAGGAAGGATGCCCCGCTCCGCACCGCGAGCTTGCGGCCGACGAGGTCCGCGGCCTGGATGCCGTTGGTGCCTTCGTAGATCGGGGTGATGCGTACGTCGCGGAAGTGCTGGGCCGCGCCGGTCTCCTCGATGTAACCCATGCCGCCGAAGACCTGAAGGGCGAGCGAGGTGAGCTCAACACCGAGGTCGGTGCCAAAGGACTTGCTGATCGGAGTGAGCAGGCCAACGATCTCGGAGGCCCGCACCCGGGCCGCCTCGTCGGTGGAGTGGGTGCTGAGGTCGATCTGCACCGCGTTGAACAGTACGAGACGGCGCAGGGCCGAGAGATACGCCTTCTGGGTCATCAGCATGCGGCGCACGTCGGGGAAGTCAATGATCGGAGAATCGACGGTGGCTCCGATCGCCTTGCCCTGGGTGCGGTCCTGCGCGTAGGCGAGCGAACCCTGGTAGGCGCGCTCCCCGATGGACAGGCCCTGAGTGCCGACGGAAAGCCGGGCGCTGTTCATCATGACGAACATGATGCGCATGCCGAGGTTCTCTTCACCGATGAGGTATCCCGTCGCATTCTCGTAGGAGAGCACGCAGGTCGGGGCGCCGTGGATGCCGAGCTTGTGCTCGATCGAGAGGCAGCTGACGCCGTTGTGCTCGCCGAGCGAACCGTCCTCGTGCACGTGGAACTTGGGCACGATGAAGCAGGAGATGCCGCGAGTGCCGGCCGGGGCGCCCGGGGTACGCGCGAGCACGAGGTGCACGATCTGCTCGGAGAGGTCGTGCTCGCCGTAGGTGATGTAGATCTTCTGTCCCGTGATGGCGTAAGTGCCGTCGCCGTTGGGAACGGCGCGGGTGGTGAGCGCCCCGACATCCGACCCCGCCTGCGGTTCGGTGAGGTTCATCGTGCCGGTCCACTCACCGCTGATCATCTTGGGCAGGTAGGTGTTCTTCTGCGCGTCGTCTCCGTAGTGCAGGAGCGCGTCGATGGCTCCCTGCGTGAGCAGCGGACAGAGCGCGAAGGCCATGTTCGACGAGCCGAGCATCTCCTGGATGGCGAGGCCGACGGACCACGGGAAGCCTCCACCGTCGAACTCCTCCGGGAACGGCACGCTGCCCCACCCGGCATCGACGTACTGGCGATAGGCGGACTTGAAGGCCGCCGGAGTGCGGACTGAGCCGTCGGGATCGCGCTGAGCGCCCTCGACATCCCCGGTCTGGTTGGTGGGAGCGACGACCTTCACCATGAAGTCGCCGCAGTCTTCCAACAGGCCGACGACGGTGTCGAGATCGGCGTGCTCATAGCCGGGAAGTGCGGCAACCTGTGGATACCCCACCACGTGCTCGAGGACGAAGGCAAGATCGGACACGGGGGGACGGTAATCGCTCATGTTCGCAGCGTACTGCGCCCGTCGTCATTCGGTCACGAACGCTGTGCCGACTCACAAAAGACTGTGGGCGGACACACTATTTGTTGTTCGTGCAGTCCATTCCCTGACGTGTCCCCCAGTGGCATGGACCGCGGGCCTGCGAGCCGCACCGACAGTGTTGAGCAGAGAACATTGGAGGAGAGAACTGGCAGTTGGTGCTCTCCTCGGCGCGGAATACAGCGCGAACTGCCAGGTATGCAGCCACCGCAGGGACAAATCGGCGAGCAGCCGAGTTACTTCTCTTTCTTGGTCTCCGTGTCACCACTGAGCGCCGCGATGAACGCCTCCTGCGGAACCTCGACACGACCCACCATCTTCATGCGCTTCTTGCCCTCCTTCTGCTTCTCGAGGAGCTTGCGCTTGCGGGTGATGTCACCGCCGTAACACTTGGCGAGCACATCTTTGCGCATCGCGCTGATCGACTCACGGGCGATGATCCGAGCGCCGATGGCGGCCTGGATCGGCACCTCGAACTGCTGCCTCGGGATCAGCTTCTTGAGCCGCTCCGTCATGAGCACGCCGTAGGCGTAGGCCTTGTCGCGATGAACGATGGCGCTGAAGGCATCCACCGCCTCACCCTGCAGCAGGATGTCGACCTTCACGAGGTCCGCATCCTGGTCGCCGGTCGGTTCGTAGTCGAGGCTCGCGTAGCCGGCGGTGCGGCTCTTCAGCTGGTCGAAGAAGTCGAACACGATCTCGCCGAGGGGCATCGTGTAGTGCAGCTCCACGCGATCCTCGCCCACGTATTCCATGCCCTGCATGGTGCCGCGACGGCCCTGGCAGAGCTCCATCACGGTGCCGACGAAATCCTTCGGGGTGAGGATGGATGCCTTCACCACGGGTTCACTCACCGAGGCGATCTTGCCGCCAGGGAACTCGCTCGGGTTGGTGACCGTGACGGTCTTCTTATCGTCGGTCGTGACCTGGTAGATCACGCTCGGTGCCGTTGCGATGAGGTCGAGCCCGAATTCACGTTCGAGCCGTTCCGTGACGATCTCGAGGTGCAGCAGTCCGAGGAATCCGCAGCGGAAGCCGAAGCCGAGCGCGACGGAGGTCTCGGGCTCGTAGACCAGCGCGGCATCCGAGAGCTTGAGCTTGTCGAGGGCCTCGCGCAGCACCGGATAGTCAGAGCCGTCGATCGGATAGATGCCGGAGAAGACCATGGGCATCGGCTCGGAATAGCCCTTGAGGGCGACGGTCGCAGGCTTCATGAAGCTCGTCACGGTGTCACCCACCTTGCTGAGTCGCACGTCTTTGACGCCGGTGATGAGGTACCCGACCTCGCCGACGCCGAGTCCCTTGGTCGGGGTCGGCTCGGGAGCGCTGACACCGATCTCGAGCACCTCGTGGGCGCTCTTGGTGCTCATCATCATGATCTTCTCGCGCGGCTTGAGCGACCCGTCGATCATGCGCACGTAGGTGATCACGCCGCGATAGGCGTCGTAGACGGAGTCGAAGATCATGGCGCGGGCCGGTGCCGCCGCATCGCCGACCGGAGGCGGGATGAGTCGGGTCGCGCGATCGAGCAGCTCCGGCACGCCGACACCGGTCTTGCCGGAGACGAGCAGGATGTCCTCCGGCTTGCACCCGAGCAGCCCGACGATCTCCTTGATGTACTTCTCCGGATCCGCGGCGGGCAAGTCGATCTTGTTCAACACCGGGATGATCGTGAGGTCGTTGTCGAGCGCGAGGTAGAGGTTCGCGAGCGTCTGCGCTTCGATGCCCTGCGCGGCATCCACGAGCAGGATCGCCCCCTCGCACGCCGCAAGCGAGCGGGAAACCTCGTAGGTGAAGTCCACGTGGCCGGGGGTGTCGATCATGTTGAGAGCGTAGGTCTGGCCGTCCAGCTCCCACGGCATCCGCACGGCCTGGCTCTTGATCGTGATGCCGCGCTCGCGCTCGATGTCCATGCGGTCGAGGTACTGGGCGCGCATGTCGCGGTCGCTCACCACGCCGGTGATCTGCAGCATCCGGTCGGCGAGCGTGGATTTGCCGTGGTCGATGTGGGCGATGATGCAGAAGTTGCGGATGAAGGCGGGGTCGGTCGAAGCCGGCTCGAGGGCCTTCAATGCTCTGGGGCTCACGCAAATCCTTCGTATCAGTACCGTGGGGTCGCACAATTCTCCCACGACGCGCGTCGACCGGGATGCGGGCGCCGGTTGGCGCGCGGTCGTTACTGCCCGAAGAACGCCGCGAAGGCTCCCAACGGGGCCAGGAACGCGAGCCCGAATGCGAGAGCGAGCACCGGAAGCGCGAGGGACACCGCTCCGACGATGATTCCCCAGGTGCTGAAGTTGCGACCGGCAGGTTCACGGTTGAGCCCGATCGAACCGACGACGATCGCGGCGATCGGAACGATCAGCGTGTAACCGAAGGCGATCGAGGCGATCGCGAGCACGAGGCTGGTGATCCCGAGACTTCGGGAGGTGTCGCCCGCTGTGGGCGGAACGGCCTCTTCCTGCGTAGGCGCCGCGGTGGTGGCGATGGTCGGGGTGGTGTCGATGGTCGGGGTGGTCATGTTCTCTCCAGGGGTGATCGGTGTCACTTCAGGCTAGAAAGCAGCGGATCCGGCGACCATGGGGCTAACCCCCGGGTTGCTCGCGGCCAATCCCTACGGTGCAGGCAGTCGCCCGAGACCCTCGAGCAGCACGGCCTGGTCGGCAGCGAGCGACACCCGGATCCAGCCCTCTCCGGACCGCCCGAAAGCACTGCCCGGCGCGACCGCGACGCGGTCGTGAAGCAGAAAGTGTTCGGCCCAGGCCGCGACGTCACCGCCGCTCGAGTGGGAGACATCCACCCACAGGTAGAAGGCGCCGCCCGGCCGCTGGTACCGGATGCCACGGGAGTCGAGCAGCGCACACGCCGCCTCGAGGTTGGCGCGATAGTGCTCGCGAGAGTCGGCCACGTGCTGGTGATCGCCGGTGATCGCGGCGACCGCCGCGTACTGGTCGGGCATCCCGACGCAACTGATCGATGCCTCCTGAACCGTTCGCATGACCGCGGCGAGTCCGGGCGGGGTGACGAGATAGCCGATACGAGCCCCCGTCATCGCGTAGGTCTTGGAGAGGGAGAAGACGCTGAACACCCGGTCATCGGTGTCGAGGCTGGCGATGCTGACATGCGGGGCGCTGTAGGTGAAATATTCGTAGACCTCGTCGCTGAGTACCCAGAGGTCATGGCGGCGCGCGAATTCGAGGAGCGTGCGCAACTGACTCTCGTCGAACACCACACCGAGCGGGTTCGACGGGGAGTTGATGATGATGACACGGGTGCGGTCCGTCACGAGTCGCTCGAGTTCGTCGAGATCGGGAGCGAACCCGTGCTCCGGGCGCAGGGAGTATGACACCGGTACGGCCTCGAGCAGCCGGGCGTTCATGGTGAAGGTGGTGTAGCCCGGATCGGGCACGAGCACCTCGTCGCCGGTGGAGAGCAGGAGGCGCATGGCCTGGAACAGGCCCTGCGTGGCGCCGAGCGTCACCCAGACGCGCTCGACATCTACCTCGATGCCGTTCTCCCGGGCCAGCTTCTGCACGATGGCGGCTCTCAGCGGCGGGATGCCGCCGTTTGCGGAGTAGCTCGTGAGGTCGTCGCGCCACGCCTGCGCGCCCGCCGCGAGGATGTGCGCGGCAACCGCGCGGTCCGGCTCCCCCACCGCGAGGGAGATCACATCGTCGAGCTCGAGGGCGATCTCGAAGATGCGCCGGATGCCGGACGGGGGAACGGCGGCGATGTGCGGGGAGAGTGACGGCATACTGTCAGGCTATTACCCCAGCCGGAGCCGTTAGCATCGTGAAATGCCCACCCCCGTCGTGCTCGTCCACGGCCTCCGCGGCTCGAGCGCCGAGTGGTCGGTGCTGCGCGACATCCTCGAGGCTCACGGGCATGACGTTGTGGCGGTCGATCTTCCCGGCCACGGGACTCGCATCGGCGAACCCTTCTCCATCGGCGAGTCCCTGGTGACCGTTGCGGACGCGGCGCGCTCCCTCGGGACCGCGCCGGTGTTCGTCGTCGGCCGGGGGCTCGGCGGTCATCTCGCCGTGGAGTGCGGCTCCCTCATCGACACTGTCGGCGGTGTCGTCGCGATCGGCTGTGGCACCCAGGCGCTCAGCTGGGTTCTCGACAGCTACCGCATCGCCTCGACGACGACCCACCACATGCTTCCCGACAGCGGTGCGGCCGTGAGCAGTGCGGCATCCTCCACCTTCGTGCGGGCCGGATCCTCCGGCGGCGTCGCCCCCTCAGAGCACTTCGCCGACACTCTCCGCCAGCTGGACGCTCTCGAGACCGGTGCCGCGCTCGCGCGACTTCAGGTGCCGGTGTGGCTGCTCAACGGACAGTTCGACCGGTTCCGGATGCAGGAGCGCGCCTTCCTGTCCGCCGCGGCCGATCACCGGCTCGTGCGACAGCGCGGGGTGCGCCTTGCCGCCCGTTTCCGCCGCCCGATGGAGACTGCTCGCCTGCTGCTGGGCATCCTCGATGGGCGCCACCCGACACGCTCCCTCTCCGCGTTGCCGGATCGCTGACGCACTGGTATCGTTGATGGTTGGCTTGCGCGAGACATTTGGTACCCGAATGGTCTCGCGAATCGCAGCCCGGATCCCCCAGCACTGGAACCGGTTCGCGGCTGCCCTCAACCGTTCGAACCACAGAGAAAGTTAGACATTGGCAAACATCAAGTCGCAGATCAAGCGCATCGGAACCAACAAGAAGTCCCAGGACCGCAACAAGGCCGTGAAGAGCGAGGTCAAGACCGCCGTGCGTACCGCGCGTGAGGCCATCGTCGCCGGCGACGCGGCCAAGGCCGCCACCGCGCTCGCGCTCGCGTCGAAGAAGCTCGACAAGGCCGCAAGCAAGGGCGTCATCCACAAGAACCAGGCCGCGAACCGCAAGTCGGCCATCGCCAAGCAGGTCGCTGCGCTCTAAGCGTTTTCGTCAGAAGCCCGTCACCGTTCGCGGTGGCGGGCTTTTTGCGTGCCTGCTAGGAGGTGCCGCGGGTGCTGATGACGCCGACGAGACGTTCGAGCACGAAGACCGGATCGCGACCGGCACCCTTGATCGCGGCATCCGTCTCGGCGAGCAGTTCGATGCACCGACCGAGGCCGCGATCGTCCCACCCCTGCAGGTCCCGACGGGCGCGATCCACCTGCCAGGGCGCGAGTCCGAACTGCTGGGCGAGCTGGCCGGATCCTCCGCGTGCGCCGGAGATCTTCGCCATGGTGCGCAACTTGCTGGCGAAGGCGGCGAGGATCGGCACCGGGTCGGCCCCGGAGGCGAGGGCGTGGCGAAGCAGGATGAGCGCGTCACCGCGGCGGCCAGCGATGGCGACATCCGCGACCCGGAAAGCGTTGGTCTCGACCCTGCCCGAGTAGTACTTCTCGACGGTCACCTCGGTGATCTCCTCGCTCGCGTCGGCCATCAGTTGCTGGCAGGCGGCCGCGAGCTCGGCGAGATCGTCGGAGAAGGCCCCGGTGAGCGCGCGCAGGGCACCGCTCGTGATGCGGCGGTTCTCGATCGCGAACTCCGCCGCAGCGAAGTCGAGCTTCTCGGAGTCTTTCTTGAGTTCGGTGCAGACGATCTCGATACCGTTGCCGAGCCCGCCGCGGATGGCATCGAGCAGCTTCTTGCCCCGAACTCCGCCGGCGTGCCGCAGCACGACATAGGTGTCGTCGGCCGGAGACTCCAGGTACTGGAGCGTCTCGGCGATGAAGGCATCCGTGCACTTCTCAACGCCGGTGACCCGGATCAGGCGCGGCTCGCCGAACAGCGAAGGACTGGCCATGGTGATGAGCTCACCCGGCCCGTAGGCATCCGCTTCGAGGTCGCTGATCTCGAGGCTCGGATCTTCCGCCTTGAGGATCTCGCGCAGCAGGCGGATGGCGCGTTCGGCGAGAAAATCCTCCGTGCCGGAGACGAGCACGACGTTCGCCGGTCGCACACGGTCCCAGCCCAGCTGCGGGATCGACACCACCGCCTTCCCTGCCGGGGATGCGGATTTCGATGCTGCCCTGCCTGCCACTGCGCTCCCCGAACTTCTTCGCCCTGACGGGCTGTCGGCCCCAGTTTATTGCGACCCCACCGACGCTCGGACCGACGGGCGACAGGCCGACCCCCGCCAGGCCCACGCCTGTGGGGCCGTCTAGTGAGAGCTCCCCTTCCCCTCCGGCAGCGGATGCTCGGTCCAGACTGTCACGCCCCCTCCCGGGGCAGGCGCCAACAGTGCCATCCCCTCGAGGTCCGTGCGGGTCGCAAGAGTGTGGCTGTCGGCGAGGATGCCGAGCACTCTGTCGGTCGGATGCCCGTAGCCGTTGTCGAGGCCCACGCCGATCACTCCCACAGTCGCGTGAAGTGCCGCGTAGAGCTTCGGGTTCTGGTCGCCCGAACCGTGGTGCGCCACCTTCACGACATCCACCGGACCGATGCGATTGGCCGCCATCATCAGAGCCTGCGGTCGATCGCCGAGGTCGCCGAGAAAGAGAGACGAGAGGCATCCCGACGCGCACTCCCCGATCCCGGTGAACCGCAGCGTCACACTGGCGTCGTTTCCGGGTTCGACCGAACCGAGCCGGGCCCGTGGCCATAACACCTCCCACCCGAGCTCGCCCAACTGGCCCGTGAGCCCCTGGCTCACCTGGCTGACGACGGCCCCGTGCTGGGCGAGCTGCGCGCCGATGCCCGACGCCGGAGATCCGTCGGTCGGGCCGATCATCGCCCGGGTGACGCGCCCGAACACGGCAACGGTGCCGCCCACATGATCGAAGTCCCAATGGGTGAGCAGCAGAAGGTCGATGCGAGAGATGCCGAGTTCGTCGAGGCAACGCCGCAACAGCTTCGGATCGCGACCCGTGTCGATGAGAGCGATCTGTCCTTGGCTGCGAACGAGCACCGCATCGCCCTGGCCGACGTCGCAGGCCGCGATCTGCCAGTTCTCGGGTCTCGAGAGACGCTGTCGCAGCGAATCACCCGCCGCGATGCCTCCAACCCCAACCAATACCAGGGCGAGCGCGAGCGACGCGAACCTGCGCCACAGACGACCGGGCGGCGCAAGCACGACCCCGAGGAGTAATGCGGTGATGACCGCGATGGAGGCGACACCGGGAGGGCCCGGCACCCAGGGAAGCGACCCGCCCGGCAGGCCGCTGAAGAAGGTTGCGACGGAGGCGATCCAGGCCGCCGGCAGCCACGCGATCGCCGCGACGAGGTTCCCGACAGCGGGCAGCACCGGAAGCAGGACACAGGCGATCAATCCGAGCACGGTGGCGACCGGAGCGGCTGGCTCGGCGAGCACATTGGCGAACACGCCGTAGGTGGGAATGCTCGGGTTGAGCAGGATGAGCACCGGTTGGCACGCCAGCTGTGCGGCGAGCGGGATGGCGAGCACCGCCGCGAGCCAGAGCGGCATCCGACGCGACATCAGTCGCGTGAGCGGTGCGGACAGGGTCAGCAGTCCACCGGTGGCGAGCACGGAGAGGATGAAGCCATAGCTGTGCGAGAGCCACGGATCGGTCGCCAGCAGGATCAGACTCGCCAGCGCCAGGATCGGGATGCCGCGAACCGGACGACCCCGGGCGAGTGCCGCGAGCACCAGAGCCGCCATCACCGCGGCCCGCAGCACGCTCGGCTCGGGGGTGACCAGCACCACGAAGCCCACGAGGATCACCACCGATAGGCCGATCCGCCAGGCCCGCGGTAGACCGATCGACGCACCACCGAGCATGACCAGAGCGATCACGACGGCACAATTGGCGCCGGAGACGGCCGTCAGGTGACTGAGTGAGGTCACCTTCATCGCGCCGTCGAGTGCGGTGCCGACGGCGCTGGTGTCCCCGATGGCGAGGCCAGGGAGCAGGTCTCCACCGTCGCCCGGGAGTGTTGCCGCGGCATCCCGGAACCGGGCGCGAAGACCATTCGCCCAGTCGAGGTACCAGGGCGAGGCGGACTCGAGGCGCACTCCGCGATCGGCGAACAGGCGGAACGCGACCTGGTCTGTCGACTCCGTCGCCGAGAGGGTACCCGCGAGCGTCACGGTGGCTCCGATGCCGATCATGGTGGGCGAGGGAACCGCGAAGACCGTGACCGGGCTATCGAGAGACAGCGTGTCACCTCCGATGGTCACCGAATTCAGCGTGGCGGAGAACATCGCCTTACCCGCGACACCCTGGCCTTGTGCCGGTACCGTTTCGGTGACCACCGCCGTGGCGGTGACAAAGCGACCAGCGTTTGCCGCCTCGAGCAGCACCTCCGGCGAACGACTCGGGGCTCTGGTCGCCGCGACGCTGGTGAGCATCGCGCTGGCGGCAAGGGCGAGGGCAACGCCGATGAGCAGGGCGGGGCGGCGCCCGCGCGTGGCAAGAGATGCCAGCAGGGCCAGGGCGGTCGCCACCCAGAAGAGGATTGCCGCGCCCGGGAGCAGCTGCGGAGTTTCCACCAGCACCCCGACGGCCACCCAGGCGACAACGGTCGGCACCGCGAGTCGAAGATCGACGTTCACAGCGTCACTTCAAACACAGCGTCACAGCAGTCACAGCGTCACATCAAACGCAGCGTCACGGCAGTCACAGCGTCACGAGGTCCTTCAGCGAGTCGAAGGTCTTCTGGCCGACACCGGTGACGCTCATCAGGTCTTCGAGGGCGGTGAACCTCCCGTTCTTCGCGCGCCAGTCCAGGATGCGTTTCGCCATGGCTGGACCCACCCGCGGAAGGGTCTCGAGCGCCGTCTCATCCGCGGTGTTGATGTTGATCTTGCCGCCAGGGGATGTCGCCCCCGGCGCGATGACGGGGGCCTCGCCGACAGCGGGCACGAGGATCTGCTCGCCATCGACGAGCGGCCGCGCCAGATTGAGCCCCGCCTGTTCGGCGCTCGGGGTGAAGCCGCCGGCGGCTGCGATCGCATCGACCGCCCGGTCCCCCTCGCGGAGAAGGTAGAGCCCCGGCTTCGCGACAGCGCCGAGGATGTGCACGTAGATGGTCACGCCTGCCGAGGCGGACCGTGGTGCGCCGCTGACGCCGGGCGTCGAAGGCGCGAGGGGCGCGACGGTCTGGGTCGCCCCGTCGGGGCCCACCGCGCTCACGAGCACCGCGATGCCAAGGCCGACGAGCACCAGCACGATGGCCGCACCCACACCCACGCGCGCGCGGACGGGTCGGCGCGCGACGAGGGCGGCGGGCGGATCCATTCCCGAAGGCTAGGAAGTATCCGCCCGTGACCTCATCGTCGGGGCCGGGGATGGGGACAATCCGGCCCCCGCTCCCCCGGCAGAGGACTGGAGCCGTCGCGTCAGGGCTTGGTGGCGATGTTCACGATGCGCGGAGCCCGCACGATCACATTGACCACCGTGCGATCACCGACGGCGCGGACGACTCCGGCGGATGCGAGTGCGAGCTTCTCGAGCTCGGCAGGATCGATCTTGGGGCTGACGTCCGCCTTGTCACGCACCTTGCCGTCGACCTGGAACACCGCGGTGACGGAGGTCTCAACGAGCAGTGTCTTGTCTGCCTTGCGCCAACCGTAGAGCGCGACGGGCGGCGGGTAACCGAGCTGCTCCCACATCTCCTCCGCGGTGTACGGCGCGAAGAGGGAGAGCCCGAGGGCAACGGTCTCGGTGGCTTCGCGCACCGCGGCATCAGCTCCCCCCGCTCCACTGTCGATGACCTTGCGGGTCGCATTGACGAGCTCCATGAGACGGGCGACCACGACATTGAACTTGAAGGACTCGATGAGGCCCGGCGCTTCGGCGAGGAAGTGGTGGGTGACACGGCGCAGGGCCTGGTCGCCCGTGCGCCACTCGATCTCCGGAGCGCTCGTGACATCCTGCGCGAGGCGCCAGGCGCGGGCGAGGAACTTGGCCGAACCGGCGGGAGAGACGTCTTCCCAGTTGATGTCGTCTTCCGGAGGACCGGCGAACACCATGGTCAACCGGATCGCGTCAACACCGTGGGCCGAGATCTCGTCGCCGAGGTTCACTCCCCCGCGGCTCTTCGACATCTTCGAGCCTCCGGAGAGCACCATCCCCTGGTTGAGGAGGGCGCTGAACGGCTCGGTGAAGCTCACGTAACCGAGATCGAACAGCACCTTGGTGATGAAGCGTGCATAGAGCAGGTGCAGGATGGCGTGCTCGACACCCCCGATGTACTGGTCCACCGGAGCCCACTTATCGGCCTCCCTCGGGTCGAAGGCACGGGTGTCGTCCTGCGGGCTGAGGAAGCGCAGAAAGTACCACGAGCTGTCGACGAAGGTGTCCATCGTGTCGGGATCGCGACGCACGGCACGGCCGTCCGGCAGGGTGGCGTTCACCCAGTCCTCGGCGGCACCGAGCGGCGAGACTCCCTTGGGCTGCAGGTCGAGTCCCTCGGTCGACGGCAGGCGTACGGGAAGCTGGTCCTCCGGCACCGGCACGAGCTCGCCGTCCTCCGTGTGGAAGATCGGGATGGGCGTGCCCCAGAACCGCTGGCGTGAGATGAGCCAGTCGCGCAGTCGATAGTTCTTCGACGCGCGGCCGTTGCCCGCGGCATCCAGCTGCTCGGTGATGCGCTTGATCGCGTTGGACTTGCTCAACCCGTTGAGGGACCCGGAGTTCAGCATTCGCCCCTCGCCGGTGAGGGCGACGCCGGTGTGAGCGGGATCGAGCGGCGGCAGGTCGTCGGGCAGCTCGGCCTCTCCGGTCTCGGGGTTGATCGGCAGCACCGGGATCGCGCCGGTGACGGGCTGGTTGGTGTCGACCACCACCCGCACGGGGAGGTCGAACTTGCGGGCGAAGTCGAGGTCGCGCTGGTCGTGCGCGGGAACGGCCATGACCGCTCCGTGGCCGTAGTCGGCGAGCACGTAGTCGGCGGCCCAGATCGGGATGCGTTCACCGTTGATCGGATTCACCGCGAAGCGGTCGAGGAAGACGCCGGTCTTCTCCCGGCTCGCGTCCTGGCGCTCGATCTCGGTGGTCTTCTGCACCTGCACGAGGTAGTCCGTGAAGCTGGCGCGCACGGCATCCGTCGACCCGGCCACGAGCTCCGCCGCCAGGTCGGAGTCGGGCGCGACGACCATGAAGGTGACGCCGTAGAGAGTGTCGGGGCGGGTGGTGAAGACGGTGATCTTCTCCTCGCGGCCCTCGATCACAAAGTCGACGTCCGCGCCCTTGGAGCGGCCGATCCAGTTGCGTTGCATCGCGAGCACCTTGGGCGGCCACGATCCCTCGAGCTGGTTGAGGTCGTCGAGAAGCCGGTCGGCGTAGTCGGTGATCTTGAAGTACCACTGTGTGAGCTTCTTCTTCACGACGACGGCGCCGGAGCGGTCGGAGGTGCCATCGGGCAGCACCTGCTCGTTGGCGAGCACGGTCTGATCCACCGGGTCCCAGTTGACCCAGGAATCCTTGCGGTAGGCGAGGCCCTTCTCGTACATCTTGAGGAACAGCCACTGGTTCCACTTGTAGTACTCGGGGTCGCTGGTGGCGATCTCACGGTCCCAGTCCACCGAGGTGGCGTACTGCTTCATCGACTCCGACTGCTGGGCGATGTTGGCGTAGGTCCACTCGCGCGGGTCGACCCCCCGCTTGATCGCCGCGTTCTCCGCGGGCAGGCCGAAAGAGTCCCAGCCGATGGGGTGAAGCACATTGAAGCCCTGCTGGCGCCAGTAGCGCGCGAGCACGTCCGCAAGCGCGAAGGCCTCGGCGTGTCCCATGTGCAGATCCCCGGACGGGTACGAGAACATGTCGAGGATGTACTTGCGCGGACGCTTGTCGTCGGGATCGTCGGTGCGGAACGACTTCAGCTCGTCCCAGCGCGGCATCCACTTGGCCTGGAGCGCAGCGGCGTCGTAACGGGGGCCGTGATCTGCGGTGCGGTCCTCTGCAGTCGGGTCTGCTGCAGTGCGGTCTTCTGCCACGAAAGTCTCAATTCATTGAATTCACCAGAGGCGGCCGGATTTAGCCACGGCCGTGTCCAAGGGTACCGAACCCAGCCGTGCGCGACCGCATCCCCCCGATGGAGGCCGTCCGCGCCTGCATAACCGTGGCCATCCGGGCGCGGTGGATAAGCAAGCCGTGCCGGTCTCGGCGCCGTCCGATCACGCGGTTCACCTCAAGCCGGAGGGACGCCCAGCACCGCGAGCAGAGCGGCCGCTTTGAGCTTGACCTCGGCGAGTTCCTCCGCGGGCACCGAGAGCGCGGTGATACCGCCGCCGGATCCGATGGTTGCTCCCTCCGCATCCAGCAGGATGCTGCGGATCACCATCGACAGTTCGACCCGGCCGTCGAGTCCGAAGTAACCGAAGGCGCCGGCGTAGACGCCGCGGGCACGGCGCTCGAGGCCGTCGAGGATGGTGACCGCACTGTGTTTCGGAGCGCCGGTCATCGACCCGGCGGGAAAGCACGCCACCACGGCGTCGACCGCACTCAGCCCCGGCGCGAGACGGCCGCGCACCGTGCTCACCAGCTGGTGGACGTGAGCATAGGTCTCCACCGCGAGAAGCCGCGGAACGCTCACCGAGCCCACCTCGCTCACCCGGGCGATGTCGTTGCGCATCAGGTCGACGATCATCAGGTTCTCGGCGCGTTCCTTGTCGCTCGCCAGCAGTTCTGCCACGAGTGCGGCGTCGGATGCCCCGGTCTCGCCCCGACGACGGGTGCCCTTGATCGGGTGGGACTCGATGGTGCCGTCCGGAGCCACGGAGAGGAACAGCTCTGGCGAGGAACTCAGCAGCGAGACATCCCCCGCTCGGAAGAAGGCGCCGTGATGGCTCGGATTTGCCGCTCTCAGGGCGAGGTAGGTCTCGAACGGATCGGGCGTGACCGCCACCCTCGCCTCGGTCGTGAGGCACAACTGGTAGGCATCGCCGACGTCGATGGCGGCCTGGCAGGCCTCGATCTTCCGCAGGTACTCCTCGTCGGTGTCCGCCCACGCGACCTCTGCCTCTGGCGGCGGAGCGGTGCCTGTGGCGACGAGAGGAGGCGTGCTCAACCCCTGCACGGTTGCGAGCAACTCCTCGACGGCCGCGCGATCGAGCCCCAGCACGGTCACCGATCCCGACGAATGGTCGAAGGCGATCGCGGAGTCCACGAAGACCAGCGAGGCGTCCGCGTATCGCGACTGGTGAGCGGATGCCGCGCCCATCGTCTGCGCGGCCAGGCCGTAGCCCAGCCATCCCACCCACCCGAGCCGGAATCCGGTCGAGGGAGGCAGTTCATGCAGAGCGAGGTCCTCCCGCAGCAGATCGAAGACCTCGCCCGCGATCGTCTGGCCCGCGATCGTCACCGTGCCCCGGGCGACGGATGCCGTGAGCGAGCGCGATCCGAATCCGAGGTAACTCATGCCCTCCGTGGCATGTATCCCGGAGTCCAGCCACACCGCCGACGCACGGTCCGCGAAAAGTGCGCGGGCGAGTTCGGCAGGGTCGCTCCAGCCGGGCAGGGGTGATTCGTAGACCCGGTGGCGCATAACCTAACTCTATGAGCGAGTCGACCGTCTACCGCTGGCACGAGGGCGCGCTGCACCTCCTCGATTACTGCGACATGACCGACACGAGTATCGCCGCCGCGGATTCCTGGCTGGTCACCGGCGGCTCAGTGCTCGCTCTCGAACTTCATCGTCACCGCTTCTTCGAGGCGGCAGCGGCACTCATCGACGATCTGGACGCGTTCTGGAACGCCTCCATCACGGCGATTCCGCGATCCGGTGACTGGTTCCCCCGGGTCGAGGTGCAGGTACGCAGTGGCGCTGCCCTCGCGGTGTTCCGGCTGCGCAGCGCCCCCGAGCTCTTGCGGTCGGTGAGGCTCGCGAGTCACCGGGGCGCTGATCCGAGAACCGAGCCGGGCACGAAGGGTCCCGACACCGCTGTGTTGCTGCGCATCCGCACGGAAGCTCAGGCGATCGGTGCGGACGAAGCCGTGATCCTGTCCGCCGATGGATTCGTGGTCGAGGGCGCATACAGCGCGATTCTTTGGTGGCGTGGGGACGTGCTCTGCGCCCCCTCGCCGGAGCTCGACCGCGTTGACAGCGTCACGGCCCGGTCGGTCATCACTCTCGCCACCGCACTGGGCGTCGAGGTCTACTACGAGTCGATAACGCCGGACGAACTCGACGGGTGCGAGATCTGGGCGGTGAGCGCCCTGCACGGCATTCGCATCGTCACCTCCTGGATCGACGGACCCGCGCCGGCCGAGCTGCCCGGTCGCCTGGCGACCTGGCGCGCCCGCCTCGACCGCCTGAGACGACCCCTCCCCTAGCCCCGCGCGGGGCCATGGGGGCGTCGTCTCGCTGGCTGCTCCGGATCAGCCAGGAGCCGTCTCCGAGGAGATCTCGTGGCAACTCCAGAACATGAGCAGTCAAGTGAGGCTGGCTGCTCCGGCAGTTACCAGCACTTGGTGAGGATTCTGCAGGTCCACTCGGTTCCGGGCTTCTCGCGTAGGGCATTCGCGGGTCGACTCTTCGGACGAGTCAGTCCGCTCTTCGTAAAATGTGACCAGACGAGGCCACGCGATCAGCGGCTAGCTTGCTAGTGAAACTCCGGCTCGTCTCGCAGCTGCGACGAGCGCATCATCAAAAGTTGCGAGCTCGGATCCCGTGCGAATGGCAGTGTGGAGGGCGACAGCATCGGGCATCCGAAGTCGGTAGCTGTTTCGAACGCGGGCAAGCTCGGTGGCGTCGGTAGCCTCCAGGGGGATCACCCGAACACCGATGCTCAGCAGCGCGGTCATCGCGGCATCCTGGCGGTCAACCCGAGTTGGGTGCACGAGAGCTTCCGCAACAGTCAGGACGCTTGAGGCGAAGCCATCGACGAAGTGGCGCTCCAAAAGTTCAGTCGACACCGCATGGTGCGGATCTGAGGAATCCAGAAAGGCGATCAGGACGTTTGCGTCCAGAACGATCACTCTGGCCATTCGGCTAGAAGAGTTGCCCTAGAGTCTCGTGGATAGGCACCTGTTGCCGCGCCAGCAGCGCCACTAATCAGTGCATGGACGCCACCGTCTACGTGTATGGAAGCGCGACCGACCTCGACCAGCTTGCGAAGCAGCGCTCCACGGTCGCCGCGCAACTCCGGCCACGCCAAGGCCGCATCATCCAGCGCGCGAGCAAGGTCGTCCGTTTCGGTGAGCATATGACGGGCTCTCACAGTTGGCACACGACGAGTGTAACACCTAGTCAAAGTGTTGCACCAGCCTGCTATCTCTGTCGCCACCCATCGAATGCAGGACGCCGGCCCCGCTCGAAACCGACGCCAGCGATCACCGAACGCCGCCACAGGGCGTTGACAGTCTCACACCGGACGAAATCGCATTTCTGCTGGCTATGCTCTCGATCGTGAACGACATCCTGACCTGGATTCTCGACACGGTTCGCAACGTCGATCCCGTGCTTCGGATTCTGATCGCGGGTGTCGGCATGCTGCTGGAGACGTCGATCCTCGTGGGGTTGATCGTGCCCGGGGACACGATAGTGCTCGTGTCGGCCACCGGAATCGCCGATTGGCCGCAGTACGCGGCGCTTCTCGCCGCCGTGATCGTGGGGTCGCTCACCGGGGAGAGCATCGGCTTCGCCCTCGGTCGCTTCTTCGGGCCGCGCATCCAGGCCTCCCGGATCGGGCGGAGACTGGGTGAACGCAATTGGCTCCGGGCGGAGACCTACCTCGACCGGCGTGGGGGGCCTGCGGTGTTCATCTCCCGATTTCTTCCGGTACTGCACGCGCTCATCCCCCTCACGGTGGGGATGAGCACCATGAGCTACCGCAAGTTCCTGGCCTGGACGGCGCCGGCCTGCATCCTCTGGGCCGGTGCCTATGTCTCGGTGGGGTGGCTTGCCGCGGGGTCCTACCGACAACTCGCGACCCAGTTGCACTTCGCGGGCTTCCTCTTCGCCGGAATCATCGCGGCGTTCCTCGTGCTCGTGTTGGTCGTGAAGAAGGCCGTCACCCGGGTCGAGGCCCGGCACATGCTGCGCGATGAGCCCCAGACAGACGAAGTGCCCGAGCCGTAGCCCGGGCACTTCGAGAGATCACGCGGCGTCTGCTACTTGAGCAGGCCGGCGTCGGTGAGCCACGCCTTGGCGATGACCGGTGCAGACTTCTGGTCGGTGACGCTTTCGGAGTTGAGGCTGACGAGGTCGGACTGCGAGAGCTTGGCACTCACCTTGTTCAGGATGTCCGCCGCCTTCGTGGTGACCTTCTTGGACACGATCGGGGCGACGTTGTCCGGGAAGAACAGGTTGTCAGGATCCTTGAGCACGACCAGGTTGTCGGTCTTGATGAGGGGGCTGGCGGTGTAGATGTTGGCGAGCTGGATCTTGTTGTCCAGAAGCGCCTTCACCGTGAGCGGTCCGCCGCCGTCTTCGATCGCGGTCAGTCCGGCGGTTGTGACGCCGTACTTGGCCTTGAGCGCTTCGGGACCGTAGGGACGGGTCGCGAGTTCGGAGTTGCCTCCGACCAGGATCGGCTCGGTCACGTTCTTCAACGAGGCGATGTCGGTGAGGTTGTACTTCTTGGCGAACTCCGAGGTCACTGTCCACGAGTTCTGGTCGGCCGCCTCAGCCTTGTCGAGCACGCGAAGCCCGGTCGGCAACACCGACGCGAGGTCCTTCGCCACGTCATCCGCAGAGCCCCCGGCTGCGGTCTTGTTCAGCGCCTGGTCGAGACTGCCGATGTATTCGGGGAAGACATCGATCTTTCCGGATTCGAGTTCGGGCAGGTAGACCTCACGCTGGCCGATCTTGAACTGGCGGTCGACCGTGAATCCGCCGTTTTCGAGCGCCTGGGCGTAGATCTCGGCGACGATCTCGTTGGAGTAGTAGTCCTGCGATCCGACCACAAGGGTCGTCTTCGATCCCGAACTCGAGCCCCCGGAGATGGGGTTACTCGACGCACACCCTGAAAGGGCTATTGCTGCCCCAACCACGACTGCGCCAAGTGCGACGAGCCGGCCTTTTCTTGCTGTGAACATGTGATTGCTTCCTTAATATGAGGGGGGTTAACCCAGGGCCGCGCGAGATCGGGTCGACTTCACGCGGACATCTTGAGGTCGTCCGGCCGTGACCCCCGCGGGGATGACGAGCCTCTGGACGATGCTGAACAGCACTTCGGAGAGGATGGCGAGCAGGATCACGAGAATGGATCCCGCCAGCATCTGGGGATAGTCGTTCGTCTTGAGCCCCAGGAAGATGTAGTGACCGAGACCTCCACCGCCCACGTAATCCGCGAGCGTTGCGGTGGCGATCACCTGGAGAGATGCGGTGCGCAGCCCACCGATCAACAGCGGCAGCCCGAGCGGCATCTCCACCCGCCCCACGATCTGCAACTCGGTCATACCGACGGCCCGTGCGGCGTCGATGGCTCGCCGATCGACGGCCTCGAAGCCGGAATACGCACCGGCGAGGATCGAGGGGATGGCGAGCACTACGAGAGCGACGAATGGGCCGATCAGACCCACGTTCACGATCAGGGCGATGAGGCTCAGCAGCCCGAGGGTGGGAAGGGCGCGTGTCGCGCCCGATACCCCGATCGCCAGCGAGCGCCCTCGGCCGGTGTGACCGATGACGTACCCGAGCGGGATCGCGATCACCGACGCGACGGCGAGTACTCCGAGGCTGATCAGCAGGTGCTGACCCACCCGGGTGCCGATTCCATTCACCCCGACATAGTGCGCCGGATCGAACACCCAGAGGATGCCCTGCACGAAGAGATTCATGCGGTCACCGCCTCTCTCGGTCGACGACGGTCCCGGCGGGCGAGTCGCCCCGACGTGACCGCGACCCAGGGCATCAGTGCCCGGCCGAGAAGTACGAGGAGCCCGTCGACCGCGAGCGCGATGACGATGGTGAGCACGATCCCGGTGAGGATCTCGACGGCGATACCACGCTGGATTCCATCGGTGAAGAGCGCCCCGAGGCTGCTGATGCCGATCACGGCTCCCACCGTCGTGAGGCTGATCGTGCTCACGGCGACGACGCGGATGCCGGCGAGCAGCACGGGACCAGCAAGAGGAAGCTCGACCCTGAAGAATTGCGACCTCGACGAGAAACCCACAGCGGTGGCCGACTGCCGGATGTCCGCATCCACCGAGCCGAGGCCGTCGGCCGTGGTGCGCACCATGAGGGCGATGCCGTACAGGGTGAGTGCGACGACGAGGTTGATCGGGTCCCTCAGGCCGGTGCCGATGATCAGCGGAAGGATGATGAACAGTGGGAGCGACGGGATGGCGTAGAGCAGGCCGAGAACGGTGAGCAGTGTTCCGCGACTCCAGCGGTAGCGATTCGCGACCCAGCCGATGGGCACCGAGATCACGAAACTCAGGATGATCGGCGGGATGGCGATGAGGAGATGCGCGACCACCAACTGGCCGATCAGCTCGCCGTTGTTGAGCAGCCAGGTCACCGCGCTGCCCCGCCGGATTCGCTGACGGTTTCGGAATCGGGCACGAGTACTCCGGCGGCACGTCCGGAGGCATCCACCAGGATGTCTCCGCTCGGCGTGCTTCGGATGCTCAGCTCACGCTTTCCCTTGTCTCCACCGATGAAGGAGGCGACGAATTCGTTGGCGGGCGCGGAGAGGATCTCGGTCGGTGTGCCGACCTGCGCAATGCGACCACCCTTCTCGAGGATCACGACCTGGTCGCCGAGGAGGAACGCCTCGTCGATGTCGTGGGTGACGAACACCACGGTCTTGTCGAGCTCGCGCTGGAGGCGAAGCAACTCGGTCTGCAGCTCGGCGCGCACGATCGGGTCCACGGCACCGAAGGGCTCATCCATCAGCAGGATGTTGGGATCGGCCGCGAGCCCGCGGGCCACCCCGACGCGCTGCTGCTGGCCACCGGACAACTGGCTCGGGTAGCGGTCGGCCAAGGCGCGGTCGAGACCGACGGTGTCGAGCAGGCGCAGCGCATCCTCCCGTGCCTGTTTCTTGGGGACCCGGTTGAGCACCGGGACCGTCGCGACGTTGTCGATCACCTTGAGATGTGGAAGCAGGCCAGAGTTCTGCATCACGTAGCCGATGCGGCGGCGCAGTGCCACCGGCTCCAGCTTCGAAGTGTCATCACCATCGATTTCGATGACGCCGGACGTCGGGTCGACCATGCGGTTGATCATGCGCAGCAGAGTGGTCTTGCCCGATCCGGATGAACCGACGAACACCGTCGTCTTGCGCGACGGCAACACCAGGCTGAAGTCTTCGACCGCGACCGTGCCATCGGGAAACTGTTTCGTGACGCTGCGGAACTCGATCATGGGGGCGGCTCATTCCTCGTGGGCTACACGAATCGACACTTGCCGGACTTTTCTAGTTCAACACTATTCGCGGCCACCGTCACTTTCGGTTGCCGCAGATTACGAATCGCTGACAGTGCGGGGCGCACGCGGTTCGCAGAAATGGCCGGATTTCACGGTGAAACGAACCGTACGCCTCGACCGACCGGGGGCCTAGGCCCGGTCGGGATCTGTGCAGGAGCCTGTCAGGTACGGGCGGACGACCGCAGCCGTTCCTTCGCCGGACCACCGGCACCCACCGAACCGCAGGGCGCGCCGGGGACCGCCGCGACGTGCCGCGATGTGCCGCGATGTGCCGCTACCTGCCGCTACGCCTTGTCGGGATCTCCGTAGAAGCCTGTCAGGTAGGCCTTCGAGATCGTCATCGCCTCATCGATGAGTGCGGAGTCTCCGTTGGCGTCGTAGGTGAAGGCGCGGGACAAGAGCGAGTCGGCGACCACGAGCACGACCTCGAGGCGGTGAGCGAGTTCCTCGATCGGAAGCCCGAAGCGCTCAGAGAGTGCCGTTGCCGCTGCGGCAGCGACAACGGTGCTTCCCGACTGGGCCGCGAGCACCGGACGCACGTCGAGCACGTCCCCCAGTCGGAGGGAACGGAATCCGGGAGTGGAACGGAACGCGCCGGTCATCCCGTTGATGCAGGCGCGGATGGCATCCCACCAGGTCGTGTGGGCGGGATCGAGGATGGTGCTGCGGGTGCCATCGACGAAACCACCGAGCGACCGCGCGCTGAGGCTCTGAAGCACGACGATCCGGTCGGGGAAGTAGCGGTAGACGGTGCCGATTGAGGCCCCGGCGCGCTCGGCCACCATCGCCGTGGTGAGGCGCTCGTAGCCGATCTCGTCGATGATCGCGGCTGCGGCATCGAGGAGACTCGCGAGCCTCGCCGTGCTGCGCGCCTGAACCGGCTCATTGCGCAACAGGGCGCTGCCGTCCGAGGCGACTTCGGTGGGGTTTTGATCGGCCAATGCAACTCCTCGATTTATGTCAATCGGAATACTATCGCGCCCCCGAGACGGGGGCGCGAGTTTCTTGCAATTAATTCACGAAATGGGAGATTTCCCAGAAATGACGGGTCTGTGTACTACTCCAACCGTTCTGTGGACGGTAATCGATAGCCACAGTCGTGAAAGACTTGCCCCATGGCCAGGATCCCGAAAACGTCAGCCACAGCGGCAGGAGCAGAGCCGATCATCCACCTGGCTGCGCGCGCAGAAGACACTGTGCACGATCTCCGGGAGAAGTGGGCGCGGCGTCGCGGACACCTGCCCACCATCGTGCCGTATGCCGGCTACGGTGCGCCGGGGTGGGCGCGGGTGCTGTGCCGGGTGTTGCTCACCAAGCCGACCGCCGGCACCGATCCCCGGTACAAGAAGATCCGCGGATGGCGCAGTTTCACGAGCGTCCCGGTGAATGACATCGTCGTCACCATCGGCATCGGGGATGTGGAGCAGCGGGTGGAGGCCGACCGCGGAGGTGTCGTCGACACCGTGCTCGAAGTCGACCTCCCCCCGGGCTGGCACACGATCACCCTCGGCACCAACGAGACCGAAACGGTGGAGGCCTCGGTATTCATCGTGGACCCCACGGTGACCGTGGGAATCATCTCCGACGTGGATGACACGGTGATGGTGACCGCTCTCCCCCGTCCGTTCCTCGCCGCCTGGAACACCTTCGTGCTCGACGAGCACGCACGGCGACCGGTGCCGGGCATGGCCGTGCTCTACGAGCGGCTGACGCGGTCGCATCCGGGAATCCCCGTCTTCTATCTCTCCACCGGAGCCTGGAATGTGGCACCGACCCTCACCCGTTTCCTGTCGAGGAATCTCTACCCGACCGGACCCCTGTTGCTCACCGACTGGGGGCCGACACACGATCGCTGGTTCCGCAGCGGACGCAATCACAAGGTCGACACGCTCAAAAGACTCTCCCGCGAGTTCCCCGACGTGCGCTGGCTGCTCGTCGGAGACGACGGGCAGCACGACGAAGAGATCTACAGCCAGTTCGCCGACAGTCATCCGCACAGCGTCGAGGCTGTGGCGATCCGCCAGCTCTCGAACAGTGAGGCCGTTCTCGCCGGTGGCAGAAGCAAGTCCGAGGCGCATTCCAACGAGTCGGCGCCCTGGGTCTACGCTCCCGATGGGGCGGGGCTGGCCGAGCGCCTCTCAGACTCTGGGATTTTCTGACAGCGACCCGCGAGCGTCGCCGATCTGCTGCTAGACCTGAAACATGATCCAACGGCTGGCGGACGGATCGGCTGGAGACGCCGACTACTCGAGAATCGGGCCGGGCTACGCGCTCATCCGGCAACCCGACCCGCGGATCGGGGCTCGCATCCTCGATGCCCTCGGAGGGGCGCGCACGGTTCTCAATGTCGGAGCGGGCGCCGGATCCTATGAGCCCCTCGACCGGGAGGTCACCGCCGTCGAACCCTCGGCCTCGATGCGCGCCCAGCGACCGGCCTGGCTCACCCGAGCGATCGACGCCACCTCTGACGCCCTGCCCTTCCCCGACGGGAGCTTCGATGCCAGCATGGCGACGGTCACCGTGCACCAGTGGCCGGCGCGTGCGACGGGTCTGGCCGAGATGCGCAGGGTGACCCGAGGGCCCATCGTGATCATGACCTTCGATCCCGTGCCGCCGCAGCACTGGTGGCTCATGGACTACGCGCCAGAGGTACTCGAGGTGGAGAGCCGCCGGATGCCCGCGATCGCCGCCCTGAGGCTCGAACTGGGCGCAGACAGCGGCGCACCGGTCGACGTGATTCCGGTGCCGGTTCCGGCAGACTGCGTCGATGGATTCGGCCAGGCCTTCTTCGCCCGCCCCGAGCGGCTGCTCGAAGCGGATGTCCGCCGGGCCATGTCGGCGTGGAGCTTCGTTTCAGACGAGGTGGTCGCCCGTTTCACCGATCGGCTCTCGGCGGACCTGTCCAGTGGTGCCTGGGACCGACGGTACGGCGAATTCCGCCGGCTCGACGAGTTCGATGCGGGCCTGCGGCTCGTGGTGGGGCATCCGTCCCACCGCAGCGAGCAATAGCCCGGCTCTTGAGCTACTTCCAGTCTCGCTATTTCCAGGCGGTCGGCCCGGCAGAACCGGCCCGGTAGTTGTCGATCGGCACCTCGCCCTTGCGCCAGGCCGAGAGGATCGGCGCGACGATGCGCCAGCATTCCTCGACGGCGTCCGCTCGCACCGACAGGGTGGCGTCGTCGGACAGGATGCCGTGGAGCACCTCGCCGTAGGGACCGAGCTCACCCTTCGCGAACTCCACATCGAGGCTTACTCGATCGAGGGTGAACGGGTCGTCTTCGCCATTGATGTTCAGGTCGAGCTCGATGCTGTCCGGGCTCAGCGAGATGGTGAGCCGCGCGGGGCCGGGATTGCCGGTGAATCCATAGGGGCGATGCGGCACGTCCTTGAAGGTCACCACGATCTGCTGGCGCTTGTCGGAGATGGCCTTGCCCGACCGCAGTCGGAACGGCACTCCAGCCCAGCGCCAGTTCTCGATCCCCACGGTGACCTCCGCGAGGGTCTCGGTGTCGAGTTCCGGATGCACGCCGGACTCCTTGACGTAGGCGGGGAGCTTCCGGCCGTCGATGGTGCCTCCGGTGTAGCGGGCCCGGCGGCCGGCGGCCACGGGATTGCCCTTCCAAGCGTGGGTGGCGCGCAACACCTGTGCCATCGATCCGCGGAGGTCGTCGGCGTCGAGACTCGACGGCGGCTCCATCGCGGCGAGCGCCATCACGAGCAGCAGGTGGCTCTGGATCATGTCGACGAGGGCGCCGGCCTTGTCGTAGTACCCGGCTCGGCCTTCGAGGCCGAGGGTCTCGTCGAAGACGATGTCGACCCTCTCGATGTGCTCCGCGCTCCAGACCTGTTCGAATATGCGGTTGGCGAAGCGCAGACCGAGGAGGTTGAGCACCGTCGATTTTCCGAGAAAGTGATCGACCCGATGGATGTGCTTCTCCGGCAGCAGCTTCACGAGCTGCCGGTTGAGCGCCTGGGCGCTGCGCAGGTCCGTGCCGAAGGGCTTCTCCAGCCCGAGAACTGTGCCCTTCGGCAGCCCGACCTTCTCGAGGGCGGCGATCGAGAGGATCGTCACGTGCGGAGGCAGCGCGAAATAGAGCGCGGGCGTGCCGGTTGCCGCGGCCAGAATGTGCTCGAGGTCCGCCGGCTTCGTCACGTCGGCCTGCAGGTACACCGATGTCTTGGCCACTGCGGCCGAGCGGCTGCTCACCGGGCCCCCGGCGGCGAAGGATGCGACGACTCGCTCTCGCCACTCGGCATCCGTCATCGGATCGAATCCCACCCCGATCAACTTCAGGTCGTAACCGCGGGAGCTGCCCAGCAGCTGGCCGAGGCCGGGCAGCAGCAGCCTCTTGGTGAGGTCCCCACCCGCTCCGAATATGACGAGAGTTCCGATGTGGTCAGCCATGACCACAGGGTACCTCTGCAAGACTGAGGGAATGGCTCTGCGCATCGAGGACTACGCCCTGATCGGCGACTGCCACACCGCCGGTCTGGTCGGACGGGACGGGAGCATCGACTGGCTCTGTTTCCCCCGCTTCGACTCCCCCTCCATCTTCGGGGCTCTGCTCGGACACAAAGACAACGGTCGATGGCTCCTCGCCCCCGTTGGCGAGGTGCTGGCGACGTCGCGTCGCTACCGGGAGGACAGCTTCATTCTGGTGACCCGATGGGTGACGGCGGATGGCGAGGTTGAGGTCACCGATTTCATGCCGCACGGTGACCGGCGTGCCGATGTGATCCGTCGCGTCACGGGCATCCGGGGAAGCGTGCCGATGATGATGGACCTGCGCTTCCGGTTCAACTACTCCGACGCCTTGCCCTGGGTGCGCCAGGCACCGGACGAGCACGGCCACGGGCTCGTGGCCGTTGCCGGTCCGGACGCCGTGATCATGCGTGGGCCGGAGCTGAGGGCATCCGACCACACTCACGTCGCGGAGTTCACCGTCTCCGCAGGCGAGACCGTGGATGCCTCGATGACGTGGTACCCATCGCATCGTGAGCCTCCCGCTCGGGTCGCCTTCGACGACCGTCTCGCCGACACGATCCTCTGGTGGCAGGACTGGGCATCCCACTGCATCGCCTCCCCGGTCTACCACGACGAGGTGCATCGCTCGCTGCTCGTTCTTCGCGCCCTCACCCACGAAGACACCGGGGGGATCGTGGCGGCAGCGACGACCAGCCTCCCCGAGTCCTTCGGCGGCAGCCGTAACTGGGACTACCGCTACGTCTGGCTGCGCGACGCGTCACTCACCCTCAACGTGCTGCTCGGGCACGGATTTCGCGAAGAGGCGAAATCGTGGCGCGGGTGGCTGCTTCGGGCCGTCGCCGGCGACCCGGGCGACGTGCAGATCATGTATGGGCTTGCCGGCGAGCGTCGGCTCACCGAGTGGGAGGTCGACAGCCTTCCCGGCTACGACGGGGCCTCCCCGGTGCGGGCCGGCAATGATGCCTGGAGGCAGTACCAGGGCGACGTCTTCGGCGAGGTCATGATCGCGCTGCAGTCCGCCCGAGAACTCGGTTTGGCCGAAGACGAGTTCTCCTGGCCCCTGCAGAGGGCGCTGATGACCTACGTGGAGGAGAACTGGCGGCGGCCCGATAACGGCATCTGGGAGATCCGGGGCCCACAACGGGACTTCGTCTCTTCGCGGGCCATGATCTGGGCGGCATTCGACTGCGCCATCCGGGCGGTCACCGACTTCGGTCTCGATGGCCCGGTGGAGCGATGGATCCGACTTCGCGACGAGGTCCGCGCCGAAATCGAATCGCGCGGATTCGATACATCCCGCAACACCTACACCCAGCACTACGGCAGCACCGGGGTGGATGCCTCGCTGCTTCTGCTGTCCCAGATCGGCTACGTTGCCGCCGACGACCCGCGGATGCTCGGCACGGTGGCCGCAATCGAGGAAGAACTGCTCCACGACGGCCTGCTGATGCGGTACCGCACGGAATCCGGGGTCGACGGACTGCCCGCCGGCGAGCATCCGTTCCTCGCCTGTTCGTTCTGGCTGGTCGAGCAGTACGCCCGCAGCGGCCGGGTCGCTGATGCCCGCACCCTGATGGATCGCCTGGTGAGCTTCAGCAACGATCTCGGGCTGCTCAGCGAGGAGTACGACGTCGCGGGCTCGCGCCAGGTGGGGAACACCCCGCAGGCGCTCTCCCACCTCGCCCTGGTGCGTGCGGCCGATGCCATCGCCGCAGCGAGCGGTGAGGCCCGGGCCTAGCTCTTCTTCGCGAGATGCTCGCCGAAGAACGCGTCGATGCGCGTCCACGCGTCAGCGGCTGCCTCCGGGTTCGGACCCGCTCCGAGGATGCGCTTCATGATGAAACGCAGAGCGGGCGGCCCGCTCTCCTCGTCGTTGAGGAACGAGTGCCCCGCCTCGGGGTACTCCTTCACGTCGTGGTCGATCCCGAGCCGGGTGAGCGATTCGTCGAGCTTCCGTGCGGCACCCTTCAGGGAATTGTCCTTGCCGCCGTAGCTGCCGATGATCGGGCAGGCGCCGACGAGCGACTCGTCCAGTGGCTTGGGCAGTCGGCCGTAGTTGGCCGATGCGGCACCGAAGCCGAGGCTCGCCGCGGCGAGCGCGAAGCCGCCGCCCATACAGAATCCGATGATTCCGACCTCGCCCGTGCAGTCCGCGCGCGCGATGAGCAACTGCCTGGCCGACTCGATGTCGGCGAAGGAGCGGCCGGTGCCGGCACTCAGCTCACGAAAGGTCTGATTCAGGCATTTACGAGCTCCGCCCTCGGTGAAGAGGTCTGGCATCAACGCGATGTAGCCGGCCCGGGCGAAGCGCTCGGCCTGCCGTCGCATCACGTCATTGATGCCGAAGGCCTCATGCACGAGCACGACTCCCGGCCACGGTCCTTCTCCCGCGGGGAGCACGAACTCCCCGGTGAGCCCGGCGCTCGCCCCGGTGAGCCCGGGGATGTCGATGGTGTGGACTGCGCTGGTCTCGGGCATTGCTCTCCTGGGTGCTGGTCGGCCGGGTGACGGCGAGGCGGAGGTCAGACCGCTGCGGTCAGCTCCGTGAACTCATCATCCGTCAATTCGAGTGCGGCGGCTGCCACATTGTCCGCAAGATGATCGAGGCTCGATGTGCCGGGGATCGGCAGAAGCACCGGCGAGCGCTTGAGGAGCCAGGCGAGAGCGAGCTGCGAGGGGGACGCGTCGTGCTTCTTGGCGAGTGCATCGAGCGGCCCGCCCGGCTGCGCGAGCTTGCCTGTGGCCAGTGGGAACCACGGAATGAAGGCGATGTCGTTGGCCGTCGCGGTGTCGAGCAGCGGCTCGGCATCACGGTGGGCGAGGTTGAACAGGTTCTGGACCGAGACGATGGTGGCGAGCTTCTGTGCGGCCACCAGATCGTCGACACTGACCTCCGACAGTCCCAGATGCCGGATCTTGCCCTCGGCCTGGAGTGCCACGAGCTCACCCAGTTGGTCCTCGAGCGCGACTGTGGGGTCGATCCGGTGGAGCTGCAGCAGATCGATGCGCTCGAGGCCGAGGTGGCGAAGGCTCAGCTCCACCTGCTGGCGCAGGTATTCCGGCCGGCCCACCGGGATCCACTGGTTCGGGCCCTGGCGGGTGAAGCCGACCTTGGTGGCGATCACGAGATCGTCGGCATAGGGATGCAGCGCCTCCTTGATCAGCAGGTCGGCGACCTCTGGGCCGTAGGCATCGGCGGTGTCGATCAACGTGACCCCGAGTTCTACGGCTCGGCGCAAGACCTTCACCGCGTTCTGTGGATCGCGCGACTCTCCCCACACGCCCGCCCCTGGCAGCTGCATCACTCCGTATCCGAGTCGGTTGACCGTGAGGTCACCGCCGATGGCGAAAGTTCCGGATGCGGACGCGAGAGTCGAAGTCATGATCGTCACGGTACGCGCGTGAGACCTCTCTCATCTTGGAAGTCGCTGGGTAAGCTCTCCTCGATAATGAGGGGATGACCCGCCGCCGCACCATCACCGTGTCGGTGCGCGTGCGCATCCTCGCCGCGATGCTCGTGGTGGCCGCCGCCGGAATGACGGTGGCCGGAGGCACGGCCTTTCTGGTTCAGCGACAGCGTGTGCTCGCCCAGGTCGATACGCGGCTCGAGGACACCGCGAGTCGACTCCGCTCGATCGCCGCCGACAAGGAGTACCCGAGCATCCGTGAGCTGCTGACCGCCGCGATCCAACAGATCACCCCCGATACCAACGAGGGCATTCTGGGCATCATCGACGGCAAGGCGGCGGTCGTGCCCGGCAGCCAGGTCGGGGTGTCCCTGGAGAAGGAGACGGCATTCATCGCGCGGATCAACCGTGAGACCGGGCCGGGGGCCGTGGTTCTCGGCACAGACGTGAGCTCTCACGGAGCTCTCCGCTACCTGGCTGTGCCGGTGCGGGCGAGCGGTGACAGCGCCACCGGCGTCTACGTTGCCGCCTACAGCATCGACGCGGAACTCCTGCCGATCGCCGTCGGCTTCCAGACCTTCCTTCTGGTGGCGGCGGGTGCGCTGGTGGCGGTCGCTCTCGTCGGATGGTTCGTGGCCGGTCGACTTCTGAGACCGCTGCGCATCCTGCGCGACACGGCGCGACGCATCACCGGGTCCGACCTGGTCGAACGCATCCCGGTGGCCGGCGGGGACGACGTCTCTGAACTCACCCTGACCGTCAACGAGATGCTCGACCGCCTTCAGACCTCGCTCGAGGGCCAGCGGCAGTTGCTGGACGACGTGGGTCACGAGCTCAAGACACCGATCACGATCGTGCGCGGGCAACTGGAGCTGCTGGATACCGGTGACGCGTCGCAGGTGGCAGAGATCCGTGCCCTGGTGATCGACGAGTTGGATCGCATGAACCTTCTCGTCGCCGATATCTCACTCCTGGCCTCCGTTCAGCGTCTGTCCGGCGTTACGATCGAGCCCACCGACGTGCGAAGCCTCACCGAGACGGTGTACCGCAAACTTGCGGCGATCCCCGGGAGGGACTGGAGACTCATGGAAACTGCGGATGCGGTCGCCGAGCTCGATCCCGCGCGAATCACCCAGGCATGGGTTCAGCTCGCCTCCAACGCGAACCGCCATGGCACGCCCGGACTTCCCATCGAGATCGGCAGCAGGGTCGTCGAAGATCTCGGCGAGGAGTTCCTGGAACTCTGGGTGACCGATTTCGGACCCGGTATCGCTCCGGAGGCTCACGAGCGAATCTTCGAGCGATTCCGCCGCGAGGGAGAGGGCCGAGGCGAGAGCGGTGCAGGCCTCGGACTCGCCATCGTCACGACGATCCTCCACGCGCACCACGGGGTGGTCCGCCTGGAGAGCGCGCCGGCGATCGGATCAACCTTCACGCTCGAGTTGCCGCTCGGACCAGCGCTCCCCGCCGAAACCCCGGAGGAGCAGGAATGAGTGGGATCCTGATCGCCGAAGACGAGGAGCGCATTTCCTCGTTCATCGAGAAGGGCCTGAAGGCAGCGGGCTACAGCTCGCACGTGGTGACGAACGGTGGCGATGCTCTCGACTTCGCCTCATCCGGGTCATTCGAGCTTCTCGTCCTCGACATCGGGCTGCCCGGCCTCGACGGGTTCGAGGTGCTGCGTCGACTCCGGTCATCCGGCTCCACCATTCCCGTCATCATCCTCACCGCTCGCGATTCCGGTGCCGACACGGTAGCGGCACTCGAGAGCGGGGCGAACGACTACATGTCGAAGCCGTTCCGGTTCGACGAATTGCTCGCGCGGATCCGCCTCCGCGCCCAGGATGCCGTGCCAGCCGATCGATCGGTGCTCTCGCACGGTGACCTCAGCCTCGACACCCGCACCCGACGCGCGACCATCGGGTCGCGAACCGTGGATCTTTCCGCGCGCGAATTCGGTCTCGCCGAGGAGTTCCTGCGGCATCCCGACCAGGTTCTCAGCAGGGAACAGTTGCTCAGCCGCGTGTGGGGCTTCGACTTCGACCCCGGCTCCAATGTCGTGGACGTGTACGTGCGCTACCTCCGTGCCAAATTCGGTCCGGAGCGCATACAAACGGTGCGCGGGATGGGCTACCGGTTGAGGTAGGGCATCCCGCGCACCTGGCCGGGTCGACCGTGCTGTCAGTGGTGCGCGCCGGTGTCGCCCGAACCGCCACCGTTGCCACCACCGCCCGAGGAACCGCTCTTGCCGGAGCTGCCACTACCCGAAGTGGAGCCCGATCCGCTGGTTCCCGAACCTGAATCGCCCAACCCGCCTGTACCGCCGGACACACCTGTACCGCCAGACACGCCCGTGCCCTGGCGGACATCGCCGGTCCCGGTGTCACCGCTCTGGGTGTCACCGCTCTTGCTGTCTCCGCTCTTGCTGTCTCCGTCGCCCTGGGTGTCACCGTCACCGAGGCCGTGTTCCGCGCCGTCGTCGTTACCGCTGCGACCTGAGCCGCTGTCATCGACATTGACCGGCGGAGCCGGCGCGACCGTCGTCGTGCCGGTCGGACCGTTCGACTTGTCATTCGCGGGGGATTCGGTCGGAGACGGGCTCATGGTCCCTGTCGTCACCGGGGCGATACCCTGAGCCACTCCGGCGCGGTTTTCGATGGTGAGGCTCTGCGCGACCGCTGCGGCCCCGGCCGAACCGAGAGCGAACACTCCGAGGGTGACGACACCGGTGAGCACGATCTTCCGCGAGATATTCATGCCGACGTCCTTTCGCTGGTGAGTGTGCCGGGGGCTGAGGATGAGGCGCGACGGCGAAGCTCCCCGCACGACCTGACCAGTATGTATCGACGGGATGAGATTCCCGCGAGAATCGGATGAGAAGGCTCTCACCTTCCTCGCGTCCCCACGGAGCCTCCAGACGGCGAAGGATATGGCCGGGCTCGCACGAAAGTTCGGGACGAAAAGCCCGTGATTCCGGGTGTCGCCGAAGGGATCGGGGGGCATGCCCCCAAATTGGGGCACATACCAGCTTGCCCCACGAATGAGGGGCTGATACGGTCACTCTATCGATCCGATGTCCCCCTAAAGACGGACAGACCGATACACAGTTCATGTACCCGACATGAACCGTTCCTTACCCGAAAGGAACAGCCAGCACATGAATGCTGCGCTTGCTGCCGCGCCCGCGGCGATCGATGCGATTACCCTGCCACTAGTGCTCACTGTCTCGTTTGCGACAGTCGCCCTCGTGGCCATCGCCGTTTTTGTGAGGCGCGCGCGCCTCACGGGACGGCTGACCGGAGTGACCGCGGCAGCAAGCGGAGTTTCAGCGGCCGGCATACTCGCGAGCGCTCTGCTCGTGAGTGTCGCGCTCGGCGGATCTACAGTCGCCTCGGCTGACACCGTCTCCGGAACCGGCGCCCCCCAGCCGGGCTCTTCGGATTCGTCTGTCACCGTCGTGTCCCCCACTATAGATCCGCCGACCACCGACGATCTCAGCGGCCCGCAGCTCCCCACCGAGTAGACAGACCCCTCCTCGCGATCGCGGTGAGCCAGGGTCTGACGCCGATGATCGAACTGCTGAGACCCCGCCTCCGGATACTCTGGGGGGATGCGACTGATGGCCTCGCTGCGCGCCTCGTCACGCAGTCCCCTGCTCCAGGTGCTCAAAACCTCCGTCGCCGCGATCATCGCCTGGCTCATCTGCACGGTGACGCTGGGACAACCGCTTCCGATCTTTGCGGCGATCGCGGCGCTCCTGGTCGTTCAGCCGAGTGTGAACCAGTCCCTCGCCAAGGGGATCGAACGCAGCGTCGGAGTGATCTTCGGGGTCGTCCTCGCCTACGCCGCTGGCATCCTCTTCGGGCATTCGAGCTGGATCGTCCTCGGTATCATCGTCGTCTCGCTCCTGGTCGCCTGGGCACTTCGACTGTCGCCGGGCTCGGCGAACCAGATCCCGATCAGCGCGATGCTCGTGATCGCCATCGGCACCAACACGCCCGGGTACGCGGTCAATCGGGTTATCGAAACGGTCATCGGTGCGATCGTCGGGTTGGCCGTGAATGCGATCATCGTGCCGCCGGTGCTTCTCACCCCCGCGCACGGAGCGGTAGTGCGACTGGCAGAGCGGGTCGCGGATACCCTCTCCTCCTTTGCGACGGCCCTACGGACTCCGCAGAACGCGCAGGAGCTCGCCGCGATGCTGACTTCGGCGCGCCAGCTGCCGGCACTGCGCAATTCGGCGACGGATGCTCTGGTGCGCGCGGACGAATCCCTGATGCTCAATCCGCGACGGGTGCGGTACCGCGAGGCCCTGGAGCGGGATCGTGACCTCCTCGACACTCTGGGAATCCTCGTGACCCGGGTGACGGGCATGGCCAGGGCCCTTCACGACAACTACGACACGGGCCTGGCCGATGATCGTTTCGTGGGCTCGATCGCGCTCGAGCTCGACCGGGCGGCGCACGACCTCCGCCTTCTCGCGCGGGACACCCCGAGCACGGAGCCGACACCGATCACCGCCGAACTCCCCGCGCTCACGGCACCGCTGGTGATCGCCCTGCCGGATCCCGACAACTGGATCCTGGTCGGGTCCCTGCTCGAAGACCTGCGGCGGGTGCGCGAGGTCATCATCGGGGAGGTCGCATGAGCATCGTCACCCTCGAGAACTACGCGCCATTCGAACTGCTCTCCGACCCCGATGCCCTCGGCCTTGCCACCACAACGGTCTCGAGCCCGCTCGGAACCTGCGTCGCGCGACATCCGCCGCGCCGCACCTCGACGCGCGCTACCCTGTTTCTCCACGGGGCCGCCGGATCGTGGACCACCTGGACCCCCCTGCTGCAGGCGGCGGTCGCCGATCGGATCGACCTCGGTGACATCGTGATCTTCGACCTGCCGGGCTGGGGAGACGCCTCCCTCGCGGAGGGTTCTGTCGATGACCCGGTGTTCGCGATCTGCTCGCTGGTCAAAGACATGGCAGAAGAACTCGGGTACACGGAATGGGACATCGTCGGCCACTCCCTCGGCGGATTCATCGCCCTCCACATGGCGTCGATCTGGCCACAGGCCGTGCTCTCGGTGGGCATGGTCTCTGGCACGACCTTCTCGATCATCCACTCCGTCGAGCATCCGGTGCGGCGCTTCGGCGAGCTCCCGGGATTCACCATGCTGTGGCGCGTCATGCAGTTTCTCCACCTGCTCGGCCGGGCGGGTCCGGCACTGGTGCGGGGCATCGGAGCGATCGGGCTGCTGCGCCCGGCCACCTTTCCGCTCTTCCGGCACTGGCAGGCGGTACCGCGATCGCAGGGGCACGCTCTTGCCGTCGAGATCCGTCCACGATCATTCGCGACAGCCGCCGCCGTGACGAAGGGCTACGACGCGGATGCGCGCTGGTCGCGCATCGAATGCCCGGTGCGCGCGACCAAGGGCGACCGTGACGTGTTCGTCACTCAGGAGGACCTCGACCATCTCGGGCAGCTCTTGCCATCGAGCGTGCGAACGGTCATCCCGGACTGCGGCCATTTCGGTGCGGTCGAACGGCCGCGGGCAGTGCTGAGCGCGCTGGGCTATACCGAGGACTGAGACCGCAAGCCACCGGATCAGTCGGCGAGTTCGAGCCAGGTGAGGCTCGCGAACTCCCCGTGGGTGAGCCCGAGAGACTCCGAGAGTCCCGCGACCTGGGTGCGGAAGGCGAGGGAGTCCGTTCCTTCCCGCACGACGACGTCGACTCCCGCGGGGGACAGTCGCGACTTCGCGAAGCGGATCACCAGGATGTTCGAGTCCTCGGTCGCTCCCGCGACCGCCCACCGGCTGGTCACGAAACGAAGGAGCCCTGCCCCGCGCCAGACGAAGCCGTCGTGGCGCATCCGGTCGACGCCCACGATGGTCTTCTCCACGCCGTCCGCTGTCGTGTAGCCGACCACGTCATCCAGCACGAGCGGATCGGCGGTCCTCAGGTCGTAGCGGAAGTACGGACGGAGACGATCACCGCGGAGCCACATGGGAAAGTTGGTGGCGCCGATGCGCCAGGTCCCCGGAAGCAGCGCGGCGAGAGCGGCGGCATCGGGGGCGAGTGGCATGACCTCCAACCTAGTTGCAGCGGCTGGGCGTAGCGTTCAGGAATGCATGCCATCACTGTCCCCAGTCCCGGGGGTGTCGACTCCCTGGTCTACACCCGACTCCCCGATGTCGTCGCCGGCACGGGAGAGGTCGTCATCGAGGTCGCCGCCGCCGGCGTCAACCGGGCCGATATCGGCCAACGCGAGGGCAACTATCCGCCGCCCGCGGGCGCCTCCCCGCTGCCCGGCATGGAGGTCTCCGGAATCATCAGGTCACGGGGGCACGGGGTCAGCGACTGGGCGGTGGGCGACCGGGTGTGCGCCCTGCTGCCCGGTGGTGGCTACGCCTCTCTCGCCGTGGCCGCGGCCGGCCAACTCCTGCCCGTGCCGGACTCCCTCGATCTCGTGGATGCCGCGGGGCTCCCCGAGGCGATCGCGACGGTGTGGTCGAACGTGTTCCTCACCGCGGGGCTGCGATCGGGAGAGACCCTCCTCGTGCACGGTGGCTCGAGCGGCATCGGCACGATCGCCATCCAGCTCGCCCGTGCATTCGGCTGCCTCGTCGCCGTGACAGCCGGAACCCCGGCCAAGCTCGCGGCCTGCGAACGGCTCGGTGCTGACATCCTCATCGACTACCGCGAGACGGACTTCGCAGAGGAGCTTTCGGCAGCCACCGATGGTGCGGGCGTCGATGTGATCCTCGATTCGATCGGCGGCGGCTACCTCGACCGCAACCTCCGCTCGCTCGCCCCGCACGGCCGACTGGTCAACATCGCGAACCTCAGCGGGGAGAGCGGCGAGCTGGACTTCGGGCTCATGATGCGACGCTGGCTGTCGATCCACGGATCGACACTGCGGGCCCGCCGCCCGGAGGAGAAGGACGAGATCATGGCGAGCGTGCGGGAGAACGTCTGGCCTCTCGTGGAGAACGGCCAGATCCTCCCCGTCATCGACAGCAGGTTCCCCCTCGCGGATGCGGGGAGGGCGCACGAGCGGATGGAATCCTCCGGCCACATCGGCAAGCTGTTGCTGCTGCCGTAGCCCGGGGGCGGCCGGCCTCTCAGTCTCGGGTGAGCAGCGCCTCCAGCGCGTCGGCGAGGGCCACCGACCCCGCTTCGGCGTCATCCGCCTCCACGTGTTCCTCCGGCGAGTGGGAGACTCCGGTCGGATTTCGCACGAAGAGCATCGCCGATTCGACCCGCGCGCCGAGAACACCGGCATCGTGGCCCGCCCCGCTGTCGAGGAGCGGGCTGTCGGGAAGGGCGCCCGCGAGCCGGTCCCGGAGCCCGATCGGGAACTCCATGGTTGCGCTCAGCGATTCCTCGACGACCCGCACCGAGCAGCCCTCTTCGGTGGCCAGGCGCTCTGCCTCGCTCGAGATACGCTGCACCACCGCGGCCGTGATGTGGTCGTGCGGATGCCGCACATCCAGCCACAGGTCGACGCTGGATGCGATCACATTGGTGCCACCGGGCACCGGGGTCAGCCGGCCGACGGTCGCCCGGGCACCCGGATACGCGAGAGCCGCCTCGCGAACGGCCACGACGATCTGCGCCGCGGCGAGCATCGGGTCCCGCCGGTCCGCCATCAGGGTGCTCCCGGCGTGGTTGCCCTGCCCGCCCACGGTGAGGCGCCAGCGGCCGTGACCGAGGATCGAGCGCGCGATTCCCACGGGCCGGCCGAGGTCGATCAGCCCCCGTCCCTGCTCGACGTGCAGCTCGAGGAAGGTTCCCATGGACGCGAGGGTGCCGTCGTCCTGTCCGAGGAATCGGGGGTCGAGTCCCCCCGCCGCCGCGACCTCGGCAAAGGTCGCGCCGCCGTCATCGCGCAACGACCGTGCCCGGTCGGCGTCGATCGCCCCGGTGAGCAGGCGCGATCCGAGACACGCCACACCAAAGCGGGAACCCTCCTCCTCGGGGAACACCGCGATCGCGAGTGGACGCCGCGGGGCGAGGCCGCGCTCGCGCAGGCGATCGATCGCGACGAGCGCCGAACAGATGCCGAGCGGACCGTCGAAGGCCCCTCCCCCGGGTACAGAGTCGAGGTGGCTGCCGGTGACGACGGAGTCTCCCGCGGAGAGGTCGCCCATCGACGCCCAGATGATGCCGTTGAGGTCGGTGTGCACCTCGAGCCCGCGTCGCGAGGCCTGCTCGGTGAACCAGCCCGTGAGATCGCGCTCCGCCGGCGAGAACACCGGGCGGGAGTACCCGCCGCGCCGGCGGTCACGCCCCACATCGGCGATCTGTGCGAGGAGCCCGGTGACCGTGTCGCCCCGTGTTGAGTCGGGACGCGGTGACTCTGGCATGTTCCCCACGATACTGCGAGCGGCACATCCCGGCGCAAGTAGCATGAGCGGATGCCCCGAACTGCCGCCGCGCTGGCCCTCTCGAGCCACCCGGGTCCGAGCCTCGCGGTCAGCGCCGTTTCGGCAGTGCTCGGCATCGCAGTCGGCCTCGATCCCCCGCACGTGGTCATTCTCGGTGTGGCAGTCCTGCTCGGGCAGCTCTCGGTGGGACTCTCCAACGACTGGATCGATGCGGGGCGGGATCGCGCGGTCGGACGCACCGATAAGCCGGTCGCCGCCGGGCTGGTGAGCATCGGTACGGCACGCGCGGCGTCCTTCATCACCGCGGCCGCGGCGATCCTGCTCACGCTCCTGCTCGGGGGGCCGGCCACACTCGCTCACACGGCCTTCATCATCTCGGCCTGGACCTACAACCTCGGGCTCAAGAAGACGCCCGTCTCGGTGATCCCCTACATCGTGAGCTTCGGATTGCTGCCGATGATCGTCACGCTGTCGCGCCCCGCGCCCGCCGTCGCCGCGGGCTGGGCGATCGCCCTCGGTTCACTCCTCGGCGTCGCCGCGCACTTCGCCAACGTATTGCCCGATCTCGACGACGACGCGCGCACAGGCGTGGCCGGACTACCGCATCGCATCGGCCGCGCGGCATCCGGGATCGTGATCTGCGGATCCCTCGCCGCCGGGGGAATCGTCGCCTTCTTCGGACCGTCGGGCGACAAGACCGTGCTCCAGTGGGTCGGGCTGGCACTCACCCTTCTGCTCGCCGGTTCGATCGCCGTCGTGCTGCGCCGGCCGCCGACACGGCTGCTGTTCCAGTTGATCATCGCCGCCGCTCTCGTGAACGTGGTTCTGCTCTCGTTCAGCGGATCCCGCCTGCTCGCCTGACCACCTGAGCGCCGCGACACTCGCCGATCGCCCGGGACGAGGTCGACTCCAGGCGGGAGCGGAGTCAGTCGGCGGCGCTGTGGACCTCCGACGTTTCCTGTGCGGGATTGCGGATGCCGATCCACGAGGTCACCCCGCCGAGTAACAGCAGCACGGCCGTGACCAGCACTCCGCGCTGGAAGCCGGCGACGCCGAATTGGGGCCCGACGATGAGCGCCACGAAGGCGATGGCGATGAGGCCGGCGACCCTCGAGACGGCGTTGTTGATCGCGGAACCGATCCCGGCCTGGCGCTGGTCGATCGCCCCGAGGATCGCGCTGGTGAGTGGGGCGACGGTGATCGTCATCCCGAATCCGAAGAGAATCACCCCGGGCAGGATCTGCGTCCAGTAGTCGGCCCTCGCGCCGGTGAAGGCGAAGAAGAAGAAGCCGACCGCGGTGATGATCGGTCCGACGGTCATGAACGCCCGCGGACCGTACCGGCCGGCGAGGGCACCGATCCGGCCGGAGAGCAGGATGCTGATGATCGTCACCGGAAGGGTCGAGAGCCCGGCGAGCGTCGCCGGGTACCCGGCGACCTGCTGAAGGAACACCGCGAGAAGGAATCCTCCGAGCGAGATGGCCGCGTAGACGAAGGTGGTGGTCAGGTTGCCCCAGGCGAAGTTGCGCACGCGGAACAGCGCGAAGGGCACCATCGGCTGCTTCGCCACCTGCTCCCGCCGCAGGAAGGCGACGAACGCGACGACGCCGAGGCCCATGCTGAGGAAGATGAGGGGACTTCCCCAGCCGTAGTTGCCCTGCTCGATGAGGGCGAACACCGGCAGCCCGACACCGAGCACACCCAGCACGGCGCCGGGATAGTCGATGGCGACGTCCTTCTGTCGCTCGTCTTTCTGCTTGAGCACCGCGAGCAGGTACAGCGTCACCACGATCGGCAGCACATTGATCGCGAAGACCAGCCGCCAGCTCGCCAGATCGACGAAGAGCCCGCCGAGGAGCGGACCGAGGATGAAGGCCGCGCTGGTGAAGCCGGTCCACTGCCCGATCGCCTTGGCCTGGGCCGCGCCGCGGAAGTTGGAGAGGATGATCGCGAGCGAGCTCGGCACGAGCAGCGCTCCGGCGATCCCCTGCACTCCGCGCGCGATGATGAGGATCTCGGCGGCGGGGGCGAGCGCGCACAGCAATGAGGCAGCGCCGAAGCCGATGAGGCCGGTGCGCAGCACGACGATGCGCCCATAGACATCCGACAGCGATCCGGCGACGAGGATCAGCGACCCGAGCGTGATGAGATAGGCATCGACCACCCACTGCTGGGTGGTGATGCCGCCCCCGAGGTCCCTCGTGATGGCCGGGAGCGCGACGTTGATCACCGAGCCGTCGAGGAAGGCCACGAACGAGGCGAGAACTGCGATGGCGAGTACGAGTTTCTGGTGCTTCTCCATTGCCGACATTCTTCTACCCTCGCGCCGAGAGGGCAGCCTCCACTTCGGCGAACAGTGCCGGCGAGCTGAGCGGACGGAAGTGACCCACCATCGGAAGGCGGACATTGGTCGCACCGGCGAGCTCGCTGCCCTCGGGGATCAGCGGATCGAGACGGCTGAAGATCGAGGTGATGCGCGCGTTGGCCTCGAGGTTCGCGGCCAGCGTCATCACGGTCTCGTCGCGAGGGGAGAAGGCGCGCAGGGTGCGCACCGGTGCCCAGTTGGCCAGGGTCGAGCCACCGAACGGCGAGTTGATCGCGACGAGACTGTCGATGCGGCCCGCGCGGTCATCCGTCACCATCATGTGCTTGGCGATGAGGCCGCCCTTGCTGTGCGCGACGATGAACACTCCGGTGAGGTTGCGCTCGTCGAGGTAGCGCTGGGCCAGCTCCGCCGAGGCGACGATCGTGAACCTGTTGTATCCGAGCACGGGGAGTGTGTGGATCGGATGCCCGAGGGTGTTGAGCCGGTCAGCCACCGGACGCAGGAACTGCCAGGTCTCGTACACTCCGGGGAGCAGCAGCACGGGAGCGAGGGTCCCGCGGGCGTAGCGCGGGTTCGGAACGCGACCGACGACGTGTCTCGACTGCTCCCGCATCTGGTAGAGGCGGTCGGCCACGGCAGCCCCGGCATCTCTGGCACTGATCATGAACGGTGCCTCATTCGGAGTGCCTCTCGATGAGGGCCGCGATGCGCACCGGGTCGGAGTGCATCACGACGTGCGGACCAACGACGTCGGCGTAGGTACCGTGGGGCAGCAGTTCGGCCACCCACTCTGCCCAGGACCGCGGAACGATCGGATCGCGGTCCCCCCGCAGCACGAGTGTTCGCGCCTCGATCACCGGAAGACGGTCTTCCATGCGATCGTCGACCAGGTGCTTGAACTGGGCGAAGAAATAGGGGATGCCGCACCGCACCAGGTAGTCGGTGAGGACGATGAGGTTCGAGCGAAGCGACTCCCGGGGGATGTCGCGCAGCAGTGCCATCGCCTCCGTGCGGAAGCGTCGATCGGGCGGGTTGACCGTCGGCGCGATGAGCACGAGGCGATCGGTCACCCGGGGAGAGTCGAACACCAGTTGCGAGACGACCTGCGTGCCCATCGAATGCCCGACGAGAACGGGATTCACGATGCCCGCCTTCACCAGGAACGTGCCGAGCACCTTGGCATGCAGGGCGATCGAGACATCGCGCTTCGGATCCGGAGCCGAACCGTACCCGGCGAGATCGATGAGGAAGACCTCGCTGCTCTTGGCCAGTTGCTCGGCGAGGGGATGGAAGTAGCGGGAGGAGACCCCGATGCCGTGGACGAGCACGAACGGCCGTTTGCCGGGCGAGTCGACCGAGCCGGGGAAGCGTCTGATCGCGACGGCGAGATCGTCGTAGAGCGGACGGCTCGAATAGAAGGTGACGCCGTGCCGGTGCCGCCGCCGTTCGCCGGTGCGGAGGTCATTCATGGTCACGCGATCGACTCTACGCGGCTCGCATCCGTCATCGAACTGTCAGACGCATCCGGCTTCGCGACGGTCGCGACCGGGCCACGGACCTCAGACCTCCACTGGTCGGCGCTCGCACGACGAGGGGCCCACCGCCATCGCGGTGGGCCCCTCGAGTGACGCGCTGTGCTGCTACTTGATCTGGGCCGTGATGGTGGCGATGCCCACGAGGAGGCCGCCCTTGACGGCGTCCGTCGAGAAGACCTTGTCGAGCAGTCCGGCCGCGGTGTCGGAGATGTGGACCGTCGTACCGGTGAGGATGGCATTGTCACCCTCGAGCTGGAGCGGCTTCAGCGTTCCACCGTGGAGGTCGAAGAGCGGAGCCTGGACGGCAGCAACGGTCCCGTTGACGTCGACATCGCCGTAGAGCTTCGAGTTGCCCGGGTTGATCGTGAAGTTGGAGAGACCGACGACGGTGGATCCCGCGGTGAGCGAGAGTCCCGATCCGTCGTGCTCGATGATGCCCTGAACGTAGGGGCGGTAGTTGCTCTTCGGCGACCAGTAGACGACGCTTCCGCCCGTGATCGGGAAGTGCACAGAGCCATCGGTGAGGGTCGCTGTGCCGGTCACGCCGGGGGTGAGGCCGAGCGAGGTGAGCGCCGAGGCGAAGCCGGCGTCGAGAAGCACGGCAGTGTCGCCACCCTTGAGCGCCGGAACGGCGGCAGCAGGGGCGGGGATGGCGGAGGAGGACTTCGCTGTGATCTCGGGAGCGGCGGAGGCGGTGGAGCTAACACCGGCGACGCCGGCGACGAGCAGGCCCGCGGTAGCGATTCCGATGGCGGCCTTGGTGAAACTGCGCATGATCTTAACCTTTTCTGACGGTGGACTGGGAGAACAACTGGTCGCATCTGGTTCGGTGTGCCCACACAAAGGGTTTGCCCTCACGGGAGAACGTAAGCTCGGAGCATCCCGATCAGTGAAAGCAGGAACCATGGCTCCGGCGACCATCGGCCAGGAATCGGATGAATTCACCGTCGGCTTCGACCGACGGATCGGCGATCGACTTGCCGCGGTCTTCGCGACCGAACGGGCCGGCTCCCGCTCCGAGGGAGTGCCTGTCGTCTCGGTGACTCTCGGCGCGAACCTTCCCAACGCGCCGCTGCTCGACCGGGACGGAGCGCCGGCCTCGCTCTACGACGCCCTCGGATCCGATTCAGGGGTCATCGTGTTCTACCGCGGCGCGTGGTGCCCGTACTGCACCCTCGCGCTCGCCCATTACCAGAGGGAGTTGTTTCCCCGGCTGCTCGAGCGTGGCGTCGGCCTTGTCGCCATCAGCCCCCAGAAGCCGAGCTCCTCGCAGCTCTCGATCGATCAGGGGGCTCTCGATTTCACGGTGCTCTCTGACCCCTCGAACTTCCTCGCGACGGCCCTCGGCATCCTCACCGAACCGAGTCCGCAGGTGCGCTTGGCCCAGACCGAACTCGGATTCGATGTCGCCGACAGCAATGCGGATGCCACCGCCGGCATCCCCTTCCCCACCGTCATCGTCGTCGATGCCGGACGCATCGTGCGGTTCGCCGATGTGCAGGTTGACTACACCCGCCGCACCGAGGTGTCGGTGATTCTCGCGGCGGTCGATGCTCTTGACCAGACCAGACGCTCTTGAGTAGACGAGACGCTCGTGACTAGACCAGACGCGCGTGGAGCGAGTCGATCTCGCCGGAGGTGAGGCCGCCGGATCGGAGATACGACTCGACGTCGAGAGACTCGAGCCACGCGAGAAGAGCGGATCGGCGGCTCGCCATGCGCTCTTCCATCGCCGCTGCGGAATGGGCCTTCTCTTCGGTGAGGCCCGGCTCTACCCCGAGCCCGGCATTGAAGCGCATGGCCGCGTCGACGTAGTCCTCCGCGATGGCCTCGGGTGTCACATCAACCACGCTCAGCAGCATCGCCATCACCATCCCGGTGCGGTCCCGTCCCGCGGCACAGTGCACGAGAACGGCGCCCTCCGCCCCGGCGATCGCCCGGAACACCTCGGCGAACTTCCGCGGGTACAGCCGGATGTTGTCGGCATAGGAGAGGGGGTGGTCGAGCAGGGCACCGCAGAGCTCGAGGAATTGCGGGTCGGTCGGATCCTCCGTCGGACAGGAGACGAACTGGATGCCCGGCGTCACCGTCGCGGCACCGACCGGCGCAGCACCTGCCGACACCCCATCCCCCTCGCTCGTGCTCTCCCCCGGATTGCGCAGATCGACCACGGTCGTCACCCCGGCGGCCCGAGCCGCGCGCCAGCCCTCTGGCGTGAGATAGTCCGGGCGAGCCGAGCGGAATACCTGCCCCGATCGGGTGACTCCGCCGCCCCGGAGCGGAAGGCCGCCCGCATCCGAGAGATTGAAGGATCCCGGCCAGTACGGTCGGCCGGCTGCGGGGAGAGTGGTCATGGGTGTCGATCCTCACGTGCCCGAATTGTGGCTCACAGCATGCCGACCGCGGTCACCCGCACCACGGCGACGCCCGCGGCGTTGGACTCCGCGAGGTCGACGGTGGCCGAAATTCCCCAGTCATGGTCTCCGGCCGGATCGTCGAAGATCTGGCGCACGGTCCACGCGGTCGACCCCTCCTCCACCATGAGCATGGCGGAGCTGCGGGCATCCCCGCCGGTTCCGAGATGGTCGTGGGCGTCGAAGTAGGCGTCCATGGCGTCCCCCCACGCCTCGGCATCGAAACCGGCCGCTGCATCCAGCTCGCCCAGCTGGTCGTAGTCGTCGAGAGCGGCGAGCTGCACCCGGCGGAACAGCTCGTTGCGCACCAGGATGCGAAAGGCTCGGATGTTCGTGGTCACGCCCTTCGGCGCGGGCGGCAGCACCGGGGCGGAGGCTTCGATGGCGGCCGCCGGGTTGATGAGCTGCTCCCACTCGTCGAGCAGGCTCGAGTCGACCTGGCGCACCAGTTCGCCGAGCCACTCGATCAGGTCGAGCAGCTCCTCGGTCTTCGCTTCGTCCGGGATGGTCTGACGTGCCGCCTTGTAGGCGTCGGAGAGGTAGCGGAGCACGAGCCCCTCCGAGCGGTTGAGCTTGTAGAAGCCGATGTAATCGTTGAAGGTCATTGCGCGTTCGTAGAGATCCCGCACAACGGACTTGGGGCTGAGCTCGAAGTCGCCGACCCAGGGCTGCGATGCGCGGTAGGTCTGGAACGCGGCATCCAGAAGCTCCTCGAGCGGTTTGGGCCAGGTGACCTGCTCGAGAAGTTCCATGCGCTGGTCGTATTCGATGCCCTCGCTCTTCATCGCCGCGACCGCCTCACCCCGCGCCATGAATTGCTGGGCCGAGAGAATCGGGCGCGGATCATCCAGGGTCGCCTCGAGCACGGAGATCAGGTCGAGGGCGTAGGTGGGAGAGGTCTGCACCGCCCCCTCCGCGGGCTGCAGCAGGTCGAAGACCGCCAGGGCGAAGGGCGACAGCGGCTGGTTGAGCGCGAAGTTCTGCTGCAGGTCGACGGTGAGGCTGATGTGCCCCGACGCGCTCTGCTGCACGATCTCGGCCGTGCGCAGAGTGCGGTAGATGGCGAGGGCCTGCCGGGCGAGCTCGCGCTGGCGCGGCCGCGGCTCGTGGTTGTTCTCGATCAGTTCTCTCAGCTCATCGAAGGGCTTCCCGCCCCGACCGATCACGTTGAGCACCATCGCGTGGTTCACCTGCATGCTCGAGGTGAGGGTCTCCGGTTGGGCGGCGACGAGCCGGGCGAAACTGGGCTCCCCCCAGGAGACGAAGCCGTCCGGCGCGCGCTTGCGCACGATCTTCTTGATCTTCTTCGGATCGTCCCCCGCCTTCGCGAGGAGTCTGGCGTTCTCTGTCTCATGGTCCGGGGCCTGCACGATCACGGTTCCGGCGGTGTCGAAGCCGGCCCGACCGGCACGACCGGCGATCTGGTGGAACTCCCGCGCGCTCAGCTGACGCATCTTCGTGCCATCGAACTTGGTGAGCGCGGTAAGCAGCACGGTGCGGATCGGCACGTTGATGCCCACCCCGAGGGTGTCGGTGCCACAGATCACCTTGAGCAGGCCCTGCTGGGCGAGCTGCTCGACGAGCCTCCGGTACTTGGGCAGCATCCCGGCGTGATGCACCCCGATTCCCGATCGGATCAGGCGGCTGAGGGTTCGCCCGAAGTTGGTGGTGAAGCGGAAGTCGCCGATGGCATCCGCGATCTCGTCGCGCTGCTCCCGGGAGGCGATCTTGACGCTGGTGAGTGCCTGCGCCCTCTCGAGGGCGGCGAGCTGCGAGAAGTGCACGATATAGACCGGTGCCTGGCCGGTGGCGAGCAGATCCTCGACGGTCTCGTGCACCGGAGTGGTGGCGTAGGAGAAGTGCAGGGGCACCGGGCGGTCGACACCCGTGACCACTGCGGTCTCTCGGCTGTTGCGCTTTGACAGGTCTGACGCCAGCCACTCGACATCCCCGAGCGTGGCGGACATCAGGATGAACTGCACCCCCGGGAGGGTGAGCAGCGGCACCTGCCAGGCCCAGCCGCGTTCCGGATCGGAGTAGAAGTGGAACTCGTCCATCACGACCTGGTCGACCGGGGCATCCGTTCCGTGCCGAAGGGCGAGGTTCGCCAGGATCTCGGCGGTGCAGCAGATGATGGGAGCCTCGGCGTTGACGCTCGAGTCCCCGGTGACCATTCCCACGTTCTCGGCGCCGAAGATGTCGACCAGTGCGAAGAACTTCTCGGACACCAGGGCCTTGATGGGCGCGGTGTAGAAGGTGCGCTGCCCCTGCGCGAGAGCCGCGAAGTGTGCTCCGATCGCGACGAGGGACTTTCCGGTGCCGGTGGGGGTGCTGAGGATCAGGTTGGCGCCGGAGACGATCTCGATGAGGGCCTCGTCCTGCGCGGGGTAGAGACTCAGGCCTCGCCCGGCTGCCCACTCGACGAACTGTTCGTAGACGGCATCCGGATCGTAGGACCCGGCCGTTTGCATCGGTCGCAGCCGGTCGAGGAGGAGGTCAGGCATGCTGCCCGGCGACGATCGCATAGACGTGCTCGACGTAGGACCAGAAGCCCGCGATATCCAGGGTGACCGGCACCATCGCGTTGGGGAACGGCGAATCGAAATCGACCACCGTCATTCCGCTGGTGAACTCGCCACGGGTCTCCACCCTCACCTGCGCCGGTCGGGAGGAGAAGAGGTCCGGACGCACCACGTGGGCGACAGCGCACACGTCGTGCACGGCCTGGCCGTCCCAGTCGCTGTTGTTCGCGTCGACCCAGAAGGTGGCGAGGGGAAGGATGAGTTCGTGGGCGAGAGTGCCGAGGCGGCCGAGACGCTCCACCACCGGGCCGTTGGCCTGCGCCTGGAGGGTGAGGTCGAGGCCGACCATCACCACCTGCCAGTCCGCGTCGAAGACGACCCGGGCGGCCTCCGGATCGGCGTAGATGTTGAATTCGGCGGCGGGGGTGGCGTTGCCGCGGGTGAAGGATCCGCCCATGATCGTGAATGATGCGACCCAGCGGGCGATCGCCGGCTCCTTCTGGAGCGCGAGTGCGATGTTGGTGAGCGGGCCGGTCGCGACGAGGTGGATGGTGCCAGGAGTCGCACGAATCGTTTCGACGAGAAAGTCCACAGCGTGGCGGGGGTCCACCGCCAGGGTGGGCTCAGGCAACACGGCGGCGCCGAGCCCCGACTCTCCGTGCACATGGCTCGCGTCGCGGGTCTCCCCGCTCAGGGGCCGTGCAGCGCCCGCGGCAACCGGCACGGTCTCGAATCCCAGGTACTCGCGCAGGGCACGGGCATTGCGGGTCGTGCGCGGCAGCCCGACATTGCCGCCGACTGTCGTGACCCCCACGAGGTCGATATTCGGATCCCCGTGCGCGAGCAGCAGGGCGAGAGCGTCATCCAGGCCCGGGTCGCAGTCGAGCAGGATCTTCTTGGGCATGGGTCAACCGTGCCACATCCCCGCGCCCCCCGCCGCGAGACGGGCTGACGGTGCGGTCAGTCCGGTGGTTGCGTGCGAGCTGCGAGAGTTCTCGGAATGCGGCCGAACCACGGCGCAGCGATCACCGCGACCGCCGCGATCAGTGAGCCGACGAGAACGAGCGGATGAACGCGGGCGGCAATGGTCGCCCCCGCGGCGAGCCCCAGCGCGAGCGGAACGCGCACGATCAGCCCCCACACCCGGAGGCGAGGAACCGCGGGCCTGTCGTAGCGACTGCTGGCGAGCCGAGTCTCGAACAGCTGCCAGAGGGCGCCATTCGCCCACAGCAGCAACGCCGCAGCGCCCGCGACGAGGGCGAAATAAGGCACCCAGGTGAGGCTGAAGAGCCACCCCCAGATGCCCTCGCCGTCTTTCACCTGCAGCAACCACTTGAGTGCCGTCGTGACGACCGACACCGGCCCGGTCGTGGTCAGCCTGAAGAGTTCGGAGAGAGTCGGCACAAAGAAGCAGAGGGCGGCGAGCAGCAGCACCAGCAGCCGATTCAGGCCGAGTTCCTTCACGGCCCGCACGTGCAGCCGATTCTGCTCGGCGCCGGCCGCGACAAGGGGACGCTCACGCTTGCCCGTCGCCGGGTCGCGGGTCTCGAGTCCGAGCACGATTCGGGCGAGCGGATCGATCACCTGCACGATGTTGGCGGAATAGGACTGGTGATCGGTGAGGGCGGAGGCGGTGTTGTGCACCGGATGCTCCTCGGGTCCGAGTGCGGGCGAATCGGCGAGAGCCCCCTGCTCCGCCTCCGCTGCCGGCGCGTAGCTCGCCGTCCAGCGCGTTCGGCGGGCCGCACCTCCGGTGGAGGTCGGACCGGAGGGGATCACATCCCAGGTCGCGAAGAAGTCCAGCCACCGCGGACGGCTGGCAGCCGGCATTGCGCCCCAGGCGCGCACCGGATTGAGGGTGAGGGAGAGCCCATGCGCGGCGAGTTCGGCGGGGCTCAGCCGATGGGAGGTGAAGCTGGGACGGCCGAGCAGCGACAGGGCGCTTCCGACCGTGACGAGAGTGTCCACTCTCAGTCCCGGCGTGAGGATCGCATCGCCGAAGAGCAGGTTCGCGGTGATCGCCGCGCCCTCAGAATGAGCGACCACCATGACCCGGCCATCGTCGCCTGCCCGCGCCCGGGCGGCACCCACCGCTGTGGCCACGATCTGCCGCATTGCGGCCGCCCGGGTCGGACGCTGAGTCCAGGCCGGCACATCGCCGACGAAGTCCACCAGGGAGTCCACCACCGGTTTGAGTGCCGTGCCGACGAAGGGAAAAATCAGCAGCGGGCCGGACAGGGCGAGAAAGACCACCGCGACGAGCGTGAGCACGCCCACCACGAGGCCGAGTGCGGCGATGGCCATCACGGCGATGACCCGGCCGATCCCCCAGAATCCTCGGGAGGTCACCCAGAATGCCGTGCTGAGGTACACCAGGAGTCGGCCGACCGCGCGAAACACGAAGCCGAGGCCCCAGGTGAAGATCTGGGTGCGGGACAGGGGCAAGAAGGCCTCCGACCAGCGCGCCTCCGTGATGTGCAGGGCCACCGAACGCGGCGTCGCCTCGAGATCGAGATAGTGGATGCTCGCGGTCACCTCGTCGTTCGCCGTGCCGAGCACGACCGCGCCGAACTCCAGCGCGGTCGGTTCGCCCTGCGAATCATCGTCCGGTTGGGCCGTTCCGGCCTCGGCGGGGGCGGTCGGCCGCAATCCTGCCTCCGGGGACCGCCGGGCCGCATCCTCGGCGACTGCCTGCGCGGAGGGGGTCGCGCCATTCTCGGCCGGGCTACCCTTGGCGAGCCAGTCCATCCGCTGCAGGATCGGTTCGGCCCATTCGAGCAGAGTCTGTCCGGCAGTCTGGCGCCCGATCCCGTGCACCACCACGAGTTCGACGAGCGGTTCCGTCGGCGGCCCTGCCACTGTGCGGGACATCACGGGTCCTCCCTCTGGTCGACTGGCGCAGTGCACAGTTCGCCGCCCTGCTGATCACGGGTGTCCACACAGTAGTACCGCGAGCGCGGTGACGGCCAGACCCGGGCCAGGCACCGATGTCAGAGGCCCTCCGCTTAGAATCGTGTGTGCCTTCCGACCCCGCCGACAGCAGCGCCCTCGACCCGACCGAGCTCGAAATCACCCTGCGGGTGCTCGCGTCGATGGACACCCTCGACGAAGAACACCCGGACTTCATCGCCGTTCGCCAGGCCACCGCCCGCATGTTCAAGTCGGTGAAGCGCAACCGGCGGCTCGAGAAGCGTGCCGTCATCGCCGACGCCGACCGCGCCGTTGTGGCCAACACCGCGACGGGAGCGCCCGACCGCATCGATGACGAGACCCGCGGCATCCCCCTGTCCATCACGGCGACGGCGGCCACCGCCGGCACCCTTCTCAAGTCCCGGCCGTGTTACATCTGCAAGCAGCACTACACGCAGGTCGACGCGTTCTACCACCAGCTCTGCCCCGACTGCGCCGCTCTCAACCACGCCAAACGCGATGCCCGCACCGACCTGACCGGCAAGACGGCGCTGCTCACCGGGGGCCGCGCGAAGATCGGCATGTACATCGCCCTCCGGCTGCTGCGGGACGGCGCGCACACGACCATCACGACGCGGTTCCCCCGCGATGCCGTGCGCCGATTCGCCTCGCTCCCGGATGCGAGCGAGTGGCTGCATCGCCTGCGGGTGGTCGGCATCGACCTTCGGGATCCGGCGCAGGTGATCGGACTCACGGACGCGATGATCGAGACCGGACCCCTCGACATCCTCATCAACAACGCCGCGCAGACGGTGAGGCGCTCCCCCGGCTCCTATGCCCCGCTGGCGGATGCCGAGAGCGCGCCGCTGCCCGACGGCCCGCTTCCCGAACTGCTCACCTTCGGCCACACCAATGATGCGCACCCACAGGCGCTTGCCGCCTCGGTGGGGTCGCATCCGATCCTGGCGAACGCCGGCGGACTCAGCGCCGCCGAGCTCACCGAGCTTGCCCTCGCCGCCGGATCGTCGTCCCTTGCGAGGCTCGCCGCCGGAACGGCGATCGACGCCGGAGGACTGGTGCCCGACGAGCACGACCAGAACAGCTGGACCCAGTTCGTGCACGAGGTGGATCCGCTCGAGATGCTCGAGGTACAGCTCGCGAACGTGACCGCGCCTTTCCTGCTGGTCTCGCGCCTCCGCCCGGCCATGGCCGCCTCGGCAGCCCGCAGAAAGTACATCGTCAACGTGTCGGCGATGGAGGGGCAGTTCGGTCGGGGGTACAAGGGACCGGGGCATCCGCACACGAACATGGCCAAGGCCTCGCTCAACATGCTCACTCGCACGAGCGGCAAAGAGATGCTCGAGACCGACGGCATCCTCATGACGAGTGTCGACACCGGTTGGATCACCGACGAGCGCCCGCACTTCACCAAGATCCGACTCGCGGAGGAGGGCTTCCACGCCCCCCTCGACCTCGTCGACGGCGCCGCCCGCGTCTATGACCCGATCGTGCGCGGCGAGGCCGGCGAAGACCTCTACGGCGTCTTCCTCAAGGACTACGCCCCCGCCTCCTGGTAGCGCCAGCGGCACCCGCTACTGGGTGACCCCCGCCTCCTGGCCCGCGATCACTTGCTTGATCTGCGTCAGCGTCAGCGGAACCCACGGAGAGCTGTCGGGGTTGGCGGACGCCGCCTCTGGGCTCTCGGCCTGATTCCACCATTTCGCCTCGAACGGAACACCGTCGAACAGCACTCGTGTGCCCTTGTCGTAAGGGTTCCCTCCCGACCACTCCGGATAGCTGCCCGCGGGAAGTGTGGGCACCGCGATCGGCTTCTCTCCCGGCAGCACTGGGCCAACCAGCAGCCAGGGGGTCTCCCAGTCGTTGAGCACGGGGTTGTCCGGGAGGTTTCCGCGCGTCCACCATTTCGCTTGGTAGACGTTGTGGTGCCACACGACCTTCGTGCCTTCGAGATAGGAGTTCGTGTCCTGCCAGATGGCGTAGGGGCTGGTTGCCGGGTCATCCTTCTGTGTGGCCGCATCGACCGGCTCGGACGTCGTCACGACCGCTGCCGAGAACTGGGGGCTGCCCTGGATCGAGGCGCTCAGCACGTCGGCGAACGCGATCTTGCCCTGGTCGACGCCGCTACAGGAATCCGAGGCGATCTTCAGCGTCACGTAGTTGGAACCGCAGGTGCGATCCCGGTTGAGTGACCACATCGACACGCGACCGATGCTGTGCGAACGGGCGAACGTGTTGAGGCCCTTGGCCGCAGCCAACGGGAAGACCTCCGACTGAACATCGTTCTGACCGATCATCGGAGTCGCGCCGATCTTGCTCCACAGCGTCTTGTCCGAGAGGCGGATACCGGCCTGGCGGTAGAGCACGCCGAGTTGACGCTGGGTGGCCGTGAGCGCCTGCGTCGATCCCTGCAGTTCACTCGTGCCGGCCTTGAGGCTGGATCCGTAGTCCATCGTCATCGCATTGACGCCGGCGAGATCCACTTTGTTGGTGAGCGTGTCCCGGACTGCGGACTGGCCGCTCTCGTCGAGCCCCGTTGGCGTGACCGGCAGAGTCAGCCAGATGGCGAGCTCCTTGCCCTCGGCGCGACGCTGCTTCTGGAGCATGGCGAGCGCCACAGCCCGTCGCTCGTTTGCCGCGCGGTTCGTGAGATTCGCGCCCTCCACGTCGACATCGATCGTCGAGACCTTGTAACGATCGATCACCGCCGCGTAGGCGGCGGCGAGTTGGGTCACACTCGTGCAATTGGTCGCGAGTTCATCGTTCGCCTGACCGCCGAACGCCACCGCCACTTCTCCGCCCTGTTGCTGGAGCCGAGCGATTCGACGATCGAGATCGAGCGAGTCCGCGGCCTCATTCAGTGAATAGGCCGCACCCCAACTCGGCGCACAGACGTCGCCGGGTGTGGACACCACGAAGGAGAGCACAACATTCTTGCCTGACTTGGAGGCCGGCGACTCGAATGCGAAGGTCGGCGTTGCCGTGACATCCGTATAACCGGCGAACCACGTCTGAGATGTCACCTCCGCAGCCGCGGTGAGCTGCTGGACACCGACGAAACCGCCGGCGACCATGGCTCCGGTCACGAGAGTGGCGACGGTCAGTCGCGGGATGGAGAGTCGGCGACGTGAGCGCACCGATGCCAGCTTCGCGGCGCTCATGCTGAGACCTGCCCGGCCTGTGTCGTCTCACTGCGCGGCGAGGAACCGACAGGCTCGAGCGGGAGTGATCCCCCCGCATAGCCGTGGTACAGGACCGCTCTCCAGTCCACCACCTCAGCAGTCTCGGCCGGCGCGCGCTTGTCCTCCCGCACGGGTCGTTCCACGAAGAGCCATTGGGTTGCACCGAGCCACACGTCGACAATGGAGTTGATCACCCCGATGTAGGCGAGGATCGCCCAGGTGGCCAGGATCGCGTTGAACGCTGCGAACGCCGCGTTACCCCAGTTGTGCTCCACGATGTCTCGCCACAGGGTGAAGAGGGAGAAGGCCACAATCAGATACGGCGCGATGACGTACAGCACCGGCGCGGCGGTGCGATCCTTCACCTTGGGAGTGCGGGCGAACGGAATCTTCTTACCCGTGATCGCCTGCTGAAGCGACTTGAGAACCCCGGCGAGATTCACCGGAAGCAGAATGAGATTGAAGCCATAGATCCGCAACACATCGGATGCCTTGTATCCGGTCGAGCGCAGGTCGCTGGCCATCGCGAAGAAGTACGGCAGTGCCGCGCAGAGCACGAGCGGGCTGAGCAGCCTCGAGTCGTAGGGGTAGGCGAGCAGAAAGAGCAGTCCGAAGCTCGCCCACGCGATCGACGACATGTAGTTCAGTCTGAGCATCAGCTCCACGCGCGAGATCCGCTCACCCTGCCGTTTGCGTTCGGCCAACTGCCGCCAGAGCTTCGGCAGAATGAGCAGCCCTCCGTTCGCCCAGCGACGACGCTGCACGATCAGGGATCCGAAATCGGGTGGGGTCGCGCTGTAGCTCAGTCGTTCCGGATAGTTCGTCAGCGTCCATCCGTGCGTGCCGAGGTCGATGCTCGACTCCGTGTCCTCGATGACCGTGCGGTCCTGCACGTAGCGCTTGACGTCGAATCCGCCGACCTGCTCCACTTCGACGATGTCTTCCAGAGCCGCCTTGCGGATCACGGCGTTCGCCCCGACCCAGAACGTCGCACCGAAATGGGACATGCCCTGATGAAGGATGTGCTGCAGATCAGTCGTCGCGCCGGCAAGCCGTTCGATGCGCTTTCCTGCGCCTCTGAACGAGGAATAGGGTGTCTGCGTCACGGCGACCCGAGCATGTTCCGGCTGCTCGAGAAGATGGACGAGCCTCAGGCAGTAGTCGCGCAAGAGCAGCGAGTCCGCGTCGAGCGTGAGGAGGTACTCGGAGTCCGGCACCGAGAGGTCGGCGAACTGGGAGCCCTCCACGCGGCGGAGGACCGTGCCATCCGGCGTCTCGTCCCGGCGATAATTTCCCCCCATGAGGCCGATGTAGGAGTTCAGGTTCATCGCCTTGTTCGCTTCGTGCGAGAGGGATGCGTAGAGCTTGCGCTCGAAGGTGCTCAGGTCGGCGGTGAAGGTCCACACCAGGCGGCGATAGAGCTCGACGAGGCGTTCGCGGGGCGGTGCCTCATTCTGGTTCGCAGCAACATCCAGGGCGATGGAGACGAGGCGAAGTTCACCGGCGAGCCCGCCGAGCACCTCATCGATGAAGAACCGGTCCACGTGATCCGAGGACTCCTCCTCTTCACGCATCCGGTCGAGCCAGGCTGCCGCCCACTCGTAGTGGCCGGAGAGCGTACGGACCGACGGGATGTCGACCCAACTCGAGGGGCTCGATGGACCGAACGCACGCTCGGCCTCCGCAAATCGGCGGGCCGGCTCCGCGAGCGCCAGGTTGATCGAATCAGCGAGCACCCGAGTGGCATCCAGCCGCGCCGCGATCTCCGGATCGGCGGGATGCGGCGGGTCGTCGAGCAGCAGCACCACCCGCACCGAAGGGTATTCCTGCAACGCCGCCGACCAGAGAGTCTGCCGCACGACCTGAGGTTCTTCGGCGTAGCTGGGCACGAGCACCGTTATCGACCCGGTGTGTCCGGTGAAGTGGCGATCCAGCTCTGCCCGAGGGATCCGAACGTGGCTGCGGAACCGCTCCAGGGCGCCCTGGCGCGCAACGAGGTACATCAGAGCAGAAAAACTGAGGAAGGTGACGACGACCAGGTACGAGATCGCCTCCATCGTGAATCGGAAGTCGCTCGTGCTGTCGATGAACTGACGGATTATCGTCGAAACGACGTAGGCGATCCAGAACATGATGGTCGCGATAATCGCCAGACGCCCCAGGGTTATCTTTCGATCGCTCGGTCTGGCATGGATGCTCGGGAGCGGATCGGTGCGGCGTTCGGAGCCCCACTGGCGTTTTTGGGCAGGCAGAACAGAGTTGCGAGTAAACATGGATTGTCCTTCAACAGGCCAGCACGGATTTCGGGTCGCGCTTCGGGAGGCCGTAATCCACGCTAACGACCCGGCCGCCCTCGCAGCCAGTCCCCCTAATGAGGGCCCCGCTTTCTATCGCCGAGAATCCGGGGCTCGATTCGTGTCACCGGGAGTTTTCCCAGCAAATCCACTGGGAAATCACCCCCGTCAGGGGGCCGCTGTGCCGAGTGACGCGCGGTCTCCCCACCGCCGCGAGGGACCGGGCCACGCGCCGGGCGCATTCCTTCTCACGCCGGTCTTTCCTCACGATGAGCCGTCGGCCGAAGAGGCTGGGGCGGTTCGGTCGAGTGCGGACTACGCCGGCGCGTGACGCTCAAGGAACTCGAACACCTCGGTGCTGTCGACCCCGGGGAACGCTCCGGTCGGCATCGCCGCGTGCAGTGAGGAATTGAGTCGCGCGCTCGGCCAGGAGTGCTTGTCCCATTTGGCCGCGAGAGTGCTCGGAGGCGTGCGGCAGCAGGAGGGCTCTGGGCAGGTCGAGGTGAAGCGATTCTCGGTGTCCCTCCCCCGAAAGAACTTCGCCTGGGCGAACTGGGTTCCGACGCTCACCGAGAACTGCCCACGCGGGGAGGATTGGATGCGCGAGGTGCACCAGTACGTGCCCGCGGGTTTGTCGGTGTACTGGTGATAGGGGCTGAACCGGTCCGCCACGTCGAACACACGGCGAGCGCTCCAGAAGCGGCACACGACCTGCCCCTCGACCGCGCCGAGGGCATCCGTCGGCAGCGTGACGCTGTCGTTCTCGTAGGCCTTCGACACCGTGCCGCTCTCGTGCACCTTGAGGAAATGCACCGGGATGCCGAGATGCTGCGTCGAGAGGTTGGTGAAGCGGTGGGCGGCAGTCTCGTAACTCACGCCGAAGGCATCCCGCAGGTCTTCGACCGAGAGCTCGCGGGCCGCCTTCGCCCTGCTGAGGAGCTCGACCGCGCTCTGCTCGGGCACCAGTAGCGCGGCAGCCAGATAGTTGGTCTGCACGCGCTGGTCGAGGAAATCGGCGTAGTTGGTGGGCTCCTCGTGCCCGAGCACATGGCTCGCGAGCGCCTGGAGCACCACCGATCTCGGATCGGAGTCCGCACTCGCCCCGACCGGCACGTAGATGCGGCCGTTGTTGAGATCGGTGACCGACCGTGTGGATCCCGGAAGGTCGGGCACATAGTGCAGGGTGAAGCCGAGGTGGGTTCCGAGGTCGGCGGCCACCCGCTGTGAGAGCGGGCCACCGGTGTGGCCCACCGCCGCGAGCAGGCCGCGCGCCACGCCCTCGAGCTCGGCGAAATAGTTGTTGCGCCGGCGCATCGCCCTGCGCAGTTCCGTGTTGGCACGCCGCGCCTCTTCCGGCGTCGCGGCGCGCTCGCTGTGTACGCGCTCGAGCTCCCGATACAGGCCGAGGATCGCCTCGATCGCCTCGTCGCTCAGGGCTTTACGCACGGCGAGCTGAGGCAACCCGAGGGAGGCATACAGTGGCCCGCGCTGGATGCGCTCGAGCGCGATCTCGAGTCCCGCCCGGCCACTCGGCGGCTCGGAGTTCAACAACTGATCGATCGGCACATCGAGCGCGCGGGCGAACCGTTGCAACTCGCCGAGTTTCAATTCGCGCTTGCCGTTCTCTACCACAGAGACCTGCGACGCCGCACGCCCGATCGCGGCTCCCATGTCGTCGAGCGTCATGTGCCGTGAAGTGCGCAGCTGCCGGATGCGGCGGCCGATCGTCAGTGAATCGAGCATGTCTTCATCCTCGAGCGAGTCGAACGGTCGTTGTCCCATGGGCCAAGGATGACACGCGAGCTTCTTCCGGTAAATAGAAGAATCGCAAAAATTCTGCCATGAAAGGGGGATCGGGCCCGCTAAAACGGCCGCATCGTGGGTTTTACGCAACCAACGAAGGAGCACCGATGACCAGCCGACCGGGTGACCAGAACCAGACCGCCGCAGAGCTCGAGACACAGTGGAAGACCGACGCGCGCTGGAACGGTGTCGAGCGGGACTACACCGCCGAAGACGTGATCGCCCTGCGCGGCAGCGTGCAGGAGGAGCACACCCTCGCTCGTCGCGGCTCGGAGCGACTCTGGGGCCTGCTCGATTCCGAGGAGTGGGTGCCGGCCCTCGGCGCCCTCACCGGCAACCAGGCCGTGCAGCAGGTGCGCGCCGGACTCAAGGCGATCTACCTCAGCGGCTGGCAGGTCGCGGCCGACGCGAACCTCTCCGGCCAGACCTACCCCGACCAGAGCCTCTACCCGGCGAACTCGGTGCCGAGCGTCGTCCGACGCATCAACAACGCGCTGCTGCGCACGGACCAGATCGAGACCTCGGAGGGACGCACCGGCACCGACTGGCTCGCCCCGATCGTCGCGGATGCCGAGGCCGGCTTCGGCGGACCGCTCAACGCCTACGAGCTCATGAGCTCGATGATCGCCGCGGGCGCCGCTGGTGTGCACTGGGAGGACCAGCTCGCCAGTGAGAAGAAGTGCGGCCACATGGGAGGCAAGGTGCTGATCCCCACCGGCCAACACATCCGCACTCTCAATGCGGCGCGTCTCGCCGCCGACGTCGCCGGCGTGCCGACGATCGTCATCGCGCGCACCGACTCGCTCGCCGCGAACCTCGTGACCAGCGATGTGGATGAGCGCGACCGCCCGTTCCTCGACGGCACGCGCACTCCCGAGGGCTTCTACGGCACCCGGCCCGGCATCGAGACCGTGCTGTCTCGAGGCCACGCCTACGCCCCCTACGCCGACCTGCTCTGGGTCGAGTCGTCCGAGCCGGACCTGGACCTCGCCCGCACCTTCGCCGAGAGCATCCACAGGGAATTCCCGGGCAAGAAGCTCGCCTACAACTGCTCGCCGTCGTTCAACTGGAAGAGCCACCTCGACGACGCTCAGATCGCGACGTTCCAGCGGGAGCTCGCGGCCATGGGCTATGCGTTCCAGTTCATCACCCTCGCCGGATTCCACGCCCTCAACCACTCGATGTACACGCTGGCCCGCGACTACAGCCAGCGTCACATGAGCGCGTACGTCGACCTCCAGGAGGCCGAGTTCGCCTCCGAGGCCGACGGCTACACCGCCACGAAGCACCAGCGCGAGGTCGGCACCGGCTACTTCGACAAGATCTCGACGGTGTTGAACCCCGACAGCGCGACGCTCGCGCTCGTCGGCTCCACCGAATCCGAACAGTTCCACTAGACCGCAGTGTCACTCATCAGCAGGGAAAGGCCATCATCATGACAACCCACAACCGCATGACCGTGCTCGGCAGCCCGGAACCCGGCTTCGAGACCATCCTCTCCCCCGAGGCGCTCACCTTCGTCACCCGCCTGCACGACCAGTTCGCCGGCCGCCGCCAGGAACGTCTCACTGCGCGAATGGTTCAGCGTAAGAACATCGAGAACGGCCGGAATCTGGGCTTCCTCTCCGAGACCGCCGCGATCCGGGCGGATTCCGGATGGCGCGTGGCCGGTGCCGGCCCCGGGCTCGAAGACCGGCGGGTCGAGATCACCGGCCCCACCGACCGCAAGATGACGGTGAACGCGCTCAACTCCGGCGCGAAGGTCTGGCTGGCCGACCTCGAGGACGCCACGAGCCCCACCTGGTCGAACATCATCGGCGGCCAGCTCGCGCTCTACGACGCCATCCGTCACCAGGCGGACTTCACCAGCGAGGCCGGCAAACTGTATACGGTGGGCGAGGTCACCCCGACGATCGTCATGCGTCCCCGCGGCTGGCACCTGGTGGAGAAGCACCTGAGGTACACCGACCGGGCGGGCCTCGGGAAGGCGGCATCCGCCTCGCTGGTGGACTTCGGGCTGTACCTCTTCCACAACGCCGCCGAACTCATCGCCGACGGCCGCGGACCGTACTTCTACCTGCCGAAGATAGAGAACCACCTCGAAGCACGCCTGTGGGATGACATCTTCACCTTTTCGGAGATCGCCCTCGGCCTCGAACACGGCTCGATCCGCGCCACGGTGCTCATCGAGACGATCACCGCAGCGTTCGAGATGGACGAGATCCTGTTCGAGTTGAAGGAGCACTGCGCCGGTCTCAATGCCGGGCGTTGGGATTACATCTTCAGCCTGATCAAGAACTTCCGCGGGCGAGGCCGCCAGTTCGTGCTTCCGGATCGGGACCGCATCACGATGACCTCGCCGATGATGCGCAACTACACCGAGTTGCTGGTCGCCACCTGCCACCGTCGGGGAGCCCATGCCATCGGCGGCATGAGCGCCTTCATCCCGAATCGCCGCGACCCCGAGATCACCGCGCAGGCCATCACCAAGGTGCACGACGACAAGCGGCGCGAGGCGACCGACGGATTCGACGGCACCTGGGTGGCGCATCCGGATCTCGTCGCCAGCGCCCGCGAGGAGTTCGACGCGGTGCTCGGTAATCGCCCCAACCAGGTCGATCGTCTCCGGCCGGAGGTGGATGTCTCGGCGGCCGACCTGCTCGATGTGCGGTCCTTCGACCAGACCGTCACCACCGAGGGGGTTCGTCGCAACGTGGCGGTGGCGCTGAGGTACATCGAGAGCTGGTTGCGCGGAGTCGGCGCGGCCGCCATCGACAACCTCATGGAGGATGCCGCCACGGCGGAGATCTCCCGGTCGCAGCTGTGGCAGTGGATCGCGCAGCGCATCGTCACCGAGCAGGGAGACCTCGTCACGCGCGACCTCGTGGAGGGGATGCTGCAGAGCGAGCTCGACGGCAGTCGACGGTCGACCGAGGATCGTTTCGACGATGCCGCGGCGATCGTGCGGCTCGTGACCCTGCAGGACGACTTCCCGACCTTCCTCACCATCCCGGCGTACACGCACTACCTCGTCGACACCGTGTCGGAGCGGGAGACGGTGGCCGCCTGACGGGCTGCCGGTCGAGTAGGGAGCGCCAGCGACCGTGTCGAGACCCGCGGGTCTCGACACGCGTCCTCCTCCGTCGGGCGCTACTCGACCAGCAGAGCCGGCCGGCTCACGTAGACTGCATACCGCCCGGTCGGTTTCCTGATCGGGGCCGGTACGACAGAAGGCATCAATGGAGATCGTCGGCGCGGTACTCGAGCACAGCGGGGCGGAGCCGCCATTCGCGGCATCCGCTCCCCTGTCGATCGGCAGGCTGCAGCTGGATGCCCCGGGGCCCGGAGAACTGCTGGTGCGCATCGAGGTGGCCGGGGTCTGCCACTCCGACCTCTCCGTCGTCGATGGAAATCGTGTGCGTCCGACCCCGATGCTCCTCGGGCACGAGGCTGCGGGCATCGTCGATATCCTCGGCGAGGGTGTCACCGGCCTCGAACTCGGCGACCGCGTGGTCATGACCTTCCTCCCTCGGTGCGGCGCGTGCGCGGGGTGCGCCACCGGAGGCCGCCTGCCCTGCGAGGTCGGCAGCGCGGCGAACAACGCCGGCACCCTGCTCGGCGGAGCGATGCGGCTGCAGCGGGACGGCCATCCGGTCTTCCACCACCTCGGGGTCTCGGCGTTCGCGACCCACGCCGTCGTCAACAGTGCTTCGGTGGTGCGCGTCGACCCGGACATTCCCGCCGAGGTCGCGGCACTGCTCGGCTGCGCGGTGCTGACCGGCGGTGGTGCAGTAATCAATTCGGCGAAACCCGAACCCGGAGAGACAGTGATGGTGGTGGGACTCGGCGGTGTCGGCATGGCGGCCGTGCTCGTGGCCCTCTCCCTCGGCCATCACGTGATCGGCGTCGACGGCGTCGAACAGAAGCTGGCGACCGCGCGGGACTGCGGCGTCACCGAGACCTACACACCGCAGCAGCTCCTCGACTCCGGTGTGCGGGCTCCCGTCGTGATCGAGGCCGCCGGCAACGCCCGCGCCTTCGAGACCGCGCTTGCGGCGACGGCGGCCGGTGGCCGCACCGTCACCGTCGGCCTGCCCGCACCGGAAGCGCGGGCCACCATCTCTCCCCTGCTGCTCACCGCCGAGGCGCGCACGATCATCGGTAGCTATCTCGGCTCCGCGGTGCCCTCCCGCGACATCCCGCTGTTCGCCCAGCTCTGGCGGGAGGGTCGGCTGCCCGTGGAGAAGCTGATCTCCAGCCGCATCCGCCTCGACCAGCTGAACGAGGCGATGGATGCCCTCGCCGAGGGCCGCGCGCTGCGCCAGTTGATCGTGTTCGAACCAGAAGCACCCACGAAGGAGAACTGATGACCGAGCAACGCACCGCCATCGTCACGGGAGGCGCCCGCGGAATCGGGGCCGCCATTGCGAAACGTCTCGCCTCGGATGGCTACGCCGTTGCCGTGATCGACCTGCGCGAAGAAGACACGACGACCACCGTCGAGGCGATCGTCGCGGCGGGCGGGCAGGCCATCGGCATCGGAGCGGATGTCGCGGATGCCTCGGCTGTCGCCACCGCCGTCGCTCGCACCGCCGACGAACTCGGGGCTCCCACGATCCTCGTCAACAACGCCGGCATTCTGCGCGACAACCTCCTGTTCAAGATGACAGAGGGCGACTGGGATGCCGTGATGGGCGTGCACCTGCGCGGGGCGTTCCTGATGAGCCGCGAGGTGCAGAAGCACCAGGTGGAGGCGAAGTGGGGGCGCGTCGTCAACCTCTCGAGCACCTCGGCTCTCGGCAACCGCGGGCAGGCCAATTACTCCGCGGCCAAGGCCGGACTGCAGGGTTTCACGAAGACGCTCGCGATCGAACTCGGACCCTTCGGTGTGACCGCCAACGCCATTGCACCGGGCTTCATCGCCACCGACATGTTGCGCGCGACCGCCGAACGCATGGGGGTCAGCTTCGATGCCTTCCTCGAGGGCGCCGCGAAGGAGATCCCCGTTCGCCGGGTCGGCCAGCCGGAGGACATCGCCGCCCTTGCGTCCTTCCTCTGCTCCGAAGAGGCCGGATTCGTCTCCGGCCAGGTCGTCTACGTGTCCGGCGGGCCGAAGGCCTGAGCCGATGACCACTTTCGCAAACCCCGCCGCGCTGCTGACCGCCGTGGGAGCAGAGCTCGGCACCACAGCGTGGCTCGAGATCGACCAGCAGCGCATCGACGGCTTCGCGGCCGCGACGGGCGATGAGCAGTGGATCCATGTCGATCCGCAACGCGCCGCCGCCGGCCCCTTCGGGGGCACCATCGCCCACGGATACCTCAGCCTGTCCCTTCTCGCCCCGTTCACCGCGCAGCTGCTCGAGGTGGATCACGTGGCGATGGCCATCAACTACGGGCTCGACCGGGTGCGGTTTCTTCAGCCGGTGCAGAGCGGATCGCGGCTGCGGGCACACGGATCGATCACCAGCGCCGAGGCGGTGGGGCTCGGAGTGCGGGTGGGTGTGAAGATGACTGTAGAGATCGACGGCGAATCGAAGCCCGCACTCGTTGCAGACACCATCGTTCTTTTCGCCGCCGAGCCGGATTCCGCACCCCCAGCAGAGGAGCCATCATGACCGAGGAAAAGGCCCTGTCCGAGAAGTCCCTCACCGAGCTCTGGACGAAGGCGCGACTGCACCTCATCGTGTCGCAGTTCGCCCCGACCTTCCTGCTCATCGTCACGATCGGCCTGCTCGACGCCGGCCTGACGACCGCGCCGGCCAGCGTGCGGCTCGCCGCCGCCGGCATCCTGCTCGCCTCCGGCATCCTCGGCGCGCTCGCCCAGATCTCGGTTGCGGGTGAGGCCGCCGCGATCATCGACGATCTCGACTCGATCGTCGCCCCCTCCGCGGTGGCGCAGCGGATCATCGCCTCCCGCCGTTGGCTGCTCGTGCCGAAGTTCGTGACGCCCGCGATCTTCGTGCTCGTGTACATCGCGCTGCTCGTCGCCCTGTTCCTGACGACCAGATGACAGAGACACCAGCACCGACAGAGACTCCGGTACCGGAGGGCTTCGGCTACAGCCGCGTCTTCGGCACGCGCTGGAACGACAATGACGTCTACGGTCACCTGAACAACACGACCCACTACGCCGCGATGGACACCACCATCACCAGCTGGCTGATCGGGATCGCCGGACTTCGCACGGATGCTGACGACGCGATGGCGGTGGTGGTCTCCTCCTCCTGCACCTACCTCGCCTCGGTGTCGTTTCCGGAGGGACTCGTGGTCGGCCTTCGCGCCGGGCGCCTCGGCACCACCAGTGTCACCTGGGAGCTCGGCCTTCATGCCGAGAGCTCCGGGGCGCTCGTGGCGACCGGGCAGTTCGTGCACGTCTTCGTCGACCCCGTCGGCCAACGCCCCGTGCCCATCCCGCGGCTCGTTCGTGCGGCGATCGAGGCCGAACTGGTGATGACGGCATGAGCCGCGAACCGCGCGGGCTCGCTACGTCAGTGCTCGAGCAGTGGCTGCGGTCGGAGCATCCGGAACTCGTCGCGGATTCGGAGCTCGACGCGACGTTGATCATGGGCGGACGCAGCAACCTCACCTACCGGGTGCTCGGTGGGACCTCGCCCCTGGTGCTTCGACGGCCACCGCTCGGGCATGTGCTGGCGAGCGCTCATGACATGGCCCGGGAATTCCGGGTGATCTCTGCGCTGGGCGGAAGCACGGTGCCCGTGCCGGAGGCCCTGCTGTACCGGGATGACACCGATGGCACCGCCGGCGTTGGCACGCCCTTCTACCTCATGGGCCTCGTCGAGGGCCAGGTGCTCTCCTCGCCCGCTGCGAACGTGCCCTTCAGCCCGACCCAACTGCGGACACTGAGCCTCGACCTCGTCGCCACCCTTGCCGAGTTGCACTCGATCGACCCCGCGAGTGTCGGGCTCGAAGACTTCGGCCGGGCCTCCGGCTACCTGGAGCGTCAGGTGCGCCGCTGGGGAGAGCAGTACGACAAGTCCCGCAGTCGCGAGCTGCCGGAGCTCGATGCGTTGCAGGCATCCCTGCGAGAGAAGGTGCCGTCGACGATCGGCTCCTCGCTCGTGCACGGGGACTTCCGCCTCGACAATGCGATCGTGCAGGTGGACTCCGGTGGTCGTCCCCGCATCGCCGCGATCCTCGACTGGGAGATGGCGACCATCGGGGATTCGTTCACCGACCTCGGACTGCTCGGACTCTACTGGGACATCAGCAGCATCAGCGAGCAGGCGGCGGCGGTCGCCGCGAGCGCGGTCGATCCGGCGGCGGGATACCCGAGCTTCGCCGAACTGCTCGACGCCTATGCCGCAGCCCGGGGAACGGCGGTGCCCGAGCTCTCCTGGTACCTCGCTTTCGCCGCCTACAAGCTCGCGATCATCCTGGAGGGCATCCACCTGCGTTTCCAGGCCGGCGAGACGGTCGGCTCCGGCTTCGACACCATCGGCGGCCTCGTCACCCCACTCGCCAGGGCCGGGCTCCGCTCCCTGGCCGAAAGGAACCCCTGATGGACTTCGCCCCGGACGCCACGACCGTCGACCTCGTCGAGCGGATGACCGCGTTCCTCGCCGAGTGCGTCTATCCCGCAGAGGCCGTGCTCGAGGCCCAGGTCGCCGAGACCCCGGATGACTGGAGCCTGCGTCCGATCGTGCGGGAGCTGCAGGCGGAGGCCCGCTCCCGCGGCCTGTGGAACCTCTTCCTCCCCGCCGAAGGCCTGACGAACCTGCAGTATGCGGCCGTCGCGGAGCTCACCGGGCGCAGTCCGAAGCTGGCACCCGTCGCCCTCAACTGCGCCGCCCCGGACACCGGAAACATGGAGCTGCTCGCGGAGTTCGGCACCCCGGCGCAGAAGGAACGCTGGCTGGCGCCGCTGCTGGAGGCTCGCATCCGCTCGTCGTTCTGCATGACGGAGCCGGACGTCGCCTCTTCAGATGCGACGAACATCGCGACGAGCATCCGTCGCGATGGGCCCGACTACGTGATCGACGGGCGCAAGTGGTGGTCCACCGGGGCGATGAACCCCGAGGCCGAGATCTTCATCGTGATGGGTCGCACCGCGGCATCGGATTCGGATGCCCCGCGCCACCGCCAGCAGAGCATGATCCTGGTGCCGCGCGATACACCCGGGGTCACGATCGTGCGTCCCCTCACCGTCTTCGGGTATGACGACCGGGACCACGGCGGTCACGCCGAAGTGCTCTTCGAGGGAGTGCGGGTGCCCGGGGGCAACCTCATCGCCGGGGAGGGCGACGGATTCGCGATCGCCCAGGCGCGGCTCGGGCCCGGGCGCATCCATCACTGCATGAGGCTGCTCGGCATGGCGGAGCGCACCATGGATCTCATGCGCGAGCGAGCACAGGGTCGCGTCGCCTTCGGCAGACCCCTTGCCGAGCAGGGGGTGGTGCGCGAATGGCTGGCCGAGAGCCGCATCTCCATCGAATCACTGCGGCTGCTGGTGCTGAAGACCGCCTGGCTCATGGACACCGTCGGCAATGCCGGGGCGATGACCGAGATCCAGGCGATCAAGATCGCCGTGCCGCGGGCGGTGCAGCAGATCCTCGACCGCGCCATCCAATTGCACGGCGGCGGCGGGCTCACGGCCGACGACCCGATCGCCGAGATGTACGCCGGAGCCCGCGCGCTGCGTCTGGCCGACGGACCGGACGAAGTGCACCTCTCCTCCCTCGGCAAGGCGGAATTGCGCCGCTGACCCCGGGCGGGCCCCCTATCGCAGGACGGAACTCAGCAGCAGGCTCGTCTCGCTGTTGACCACACCCTCGATCGCGCGGATCTGCCCCAGGGTGCGATCGAAATCGGTGAGGGTCTCGGTGCGCAGTTCGGCCACGAGGTCCCAGCCACCGTTCGTGGTGTGGAGCGCACTGATCTCTGGCATGCCGCGCAGCTGCCGGATCACGTGGTCGGTGGTGCGCCCCTCCACCTCGATGAAGGCGATCGCGTGGATGGTGAGCGGATCGAGCTCGTCCCGCACCCGCACGGTGAACCCCACCACGGTTCCGGATGACACGAGCCGCTCGAGCCGGCTGCTGATCGTGGCCCGGGCGACCCCGAGGGTGCGCGCAAGGAATGCGACGGATGCCCTGCCGTCTTCGCGCAGGGCAGAGAGCAGGTTTCGGTCGAGGTCATCCAAAGCGGGCATGTACAGAATGTACTACTTGGGATGTCACATTGCTCATTCGTACGCCAGAAGATCGACGGTCTGCCTATTCTTTGTGCATATCGTCGGAAACTAGGCTTGCGGTCTAGTGAAGTGGAGACGCCAGTGACGCGTTTTGTTGATGTTCGCAACATGGTGCGTTGGGCCACCACGACCGGACCAGAGGCCATCATCGGCGGCATGATCGGTTACCTGCGCGGCGATTTCCGTCGCTGGGAGAGCTTCGACAAGACGGCTCGGGTCGCCAGCCATACCCCCCTCGGCGTGATCGAGCTGATGCCGACGAGCGACCTCGAGACCTACGCCTTCAAGTACGTCAACGGCCACCCCTCCAACCCCGCCCGGGGATTCCAGACCGTCACCGCGTTCGGGGTGCTGGCCGACGTGCACAACGGCTATCCGACGCTGCTCGCCGAGATGACCCTCCTCACCGCCCTGCGTACCGCCGCGACCTCCGCGATGGTCGCGAAAGAACTGGCCCGACCGGATTCCACCACCATGGCGATGATCGGCGCCGGCAGCCAGGCGGAGTTCCAGGCTCTCGGATTCCGGGCCGCGCTCGCAATCGACCGGCTGCGCGTGTGGGACACCGATCCCGAGGCGCTGGAGAAGTTCGTTCGCAACCTCGCCCCCCTCGGTTTCGACATCACCGTCGCCACGAGCGCCGCGGATGCCGTGGCCGGAGCCGACGTCATCACCACCTGTACCGCAGACAAGGCCCTCGCGACAGTGCTGACAAGCGACCTCGTCGCACCGGGCGTCCACATCAACGCGATCGGCGGTGACTGCCCCGGCAAGACCGAACTCGAGGCCGCGATCCTCGACCGGGCATCCGTCTTCGTCGAATATCCGCCCCAGACCCGCGTCGAGGGCGAGATCCAGCAGATGCCAGCCGACTTCCCCGTCACGGAACTGTGGAAGGTCATCGTCGGCAGCGCTCCCGGGCGCACCTCTGCCGAGCAGATCACGCTCTTCGACTCGGTCGGCTTCGCGATCGAGGACTTCTCCGCCCTTCGCTACCTGCGCGATTCGGTGGCGGACACCGACTTCTTCGACGAGATCGACCTCGTGGCGTCTCCGGAGAACCCGAAGGATCTCTTCGGCATGATCGGCGCGCTCTCCCCCGTCGGCGGCTGAGGCCGGTGTCGATCCAGGCGCCATCCGCGGTCGTGCTGGTGCGCCCGCACCACTTCCGCCCCAACCCCCTCACCGCCGACGACAACGTGTTCCAGGTGATCGGAGCCGAGACCGAGTCGGCCCGCCTTGCTGCAGCCGCCTACGACGAGGTCACGCGCGCGGCATCGACTCTCGAGGCCGCCGGCATCCGGGTTCATCTCTTCGACGACGAGAGCGCGGAACGTCCCGACAGCGTGTTTCCCAACAACTGGATGTCCACCCACCCGGGCGGACACGTCGCCATCTTCCCGATGTACGCGGTGAACCGTCGCGGCGAGCGCCGGTGGGATGTGATCGACATGCTGAAGACCGCCTACCGGGTGCAGGATGTCATCGACTATTCCGGTCTCGAACTCGACGACGTATTCCTCGAGGGCACCGGCGCCATCGTGCTCGACCATGTGTCGCGCATCGCCTACGTCGCACGCTCGCACCGCGCCGATCCGATCGCCCTCGAGAGGTTCTGCACGAACTTCGGATACGAGCCGATGGTATTCGACGCTGTCGACCCGAGCGGGGTGCCGATCTATCACACCAACGTGATGATGGGGATCGCCACGGACTTCGCCCTCGTGGGTCTCGACCTGATCCACTCCCCCGCGCGTCGTGCCCAGGTGGTCGACCGGCTCACCGCCCACGGACGCAGCATCATCGATCTCGACTTCGACCAGGTCTGCGACTTCGCCGGCAACGCGATCGAACTGCATGCTCCGAGCGGCCGCATCCTCGCCCTGTCGCGGCGTGCCGCCGACTCGCTGCGGCCCGATCAGCTGGCGGTCATCGAGCTGTCCTGCACCCTGCTGCCCCTCGACATCCCGACCATCGAACTCGCGGGAGGCTCGGTGCGCTGCATGATCGCGGGAATCCATCTCGACCCGCGTCCGGCCGTCGTCGCGGCCTGACGCGGCGGGCTCTGCCGCTGGGGTGCCCTTCGGACTCATCGGTCCCGATCCCGCGCTGCTGCGCGAGTCCTGTTCCGGACTGTCCGGGTGGAGCGCTGCCGCCGGGGGAATCGGTGGTAGCGAAGGCTTCTCCGCTCACGCCATCTTCTCTGTCGGCGTGGATGACGACAATCCGCCACCCAGCCTGGCCGCGCTAGGGTCGATTCACCACCATCAATCGGAGGAATCCATCGTGCCTGTCATCGCCATCATCGGAGCCGGACCGGGACTCGGAGCGGCAGTCGCACGAAGATTCGGGCGCGAAGGCTTCTCGATCGCCCTGATCTCGAGGGACCAGTCGAAGCTCGACGCCCTGGCCGCGGACCTCGAGGCCGGCGGTGTGACCGCTCGCGGGTACTCGGCAGACGTGCTGGTACCGACCGCGCTCGAGGAGGCCCTTGCGCACGCAGCGGCGGAGCTGGGACCCATCACTACTCTGCAGTACAGCCCGCTGCCATCGCGCGCATACCTGAAGCCGGTGCTCGATCTGACTCCGGAGCTGGCGCTCGAGGCACTGCAGTTCTCGGCCCTCGGGCTCATTCACGCCGTGCGGACGATCCTGCCGTCCATGCGCGAGGCCGGAGGCGGCAGCATCATCCTGGTCAACGGCGGAACGTCGGTCAAGGCTCGCGCCGACTTCGCCGGCACATCGGTCGCGTTCCCGGCTGAGAGCGCCTACGGCGAGATGCTCCACGATGCGCTCGACGGGGACGGCATCCGTGTCGCGCAACTCGTGATCCCGGGAGGCATCCCCCAGCTTCAGCTCGCCAATGGCATCGACGACGTCGCCGATCGCATCTGGGATCTCCACGCCGTCGCGGGTCCGTTCCGCACCATGCTCATCCCGCTCGAGGACGGCAGGGAGTAGGGACCGGATCGTCCCTCCGAACCTCGCTCACCGCAGTGGGCGTCTCCCTGCCTGCAGAAACGCTAGACCTCTGCCTGCTGGTCGTCGTCGGCGCCATCGACAACCCGTGCCGATCCGCGGAACGAGTGCTCTCGTGGTGGGCGGCGAGCAGCTTGTGACCGTGAGGGAGCGATTCCCGGAGCATGGCACGGTTCCGGGCGTCATCGGGCTCCCGTTTCCGTTATTCGCATCGGGCACGGTCTCACTGAGCCGCGATCCAATCGATTTCCTCCGCGAGCAGAGAAAGACCGGTGCCCACGGGCACGTATCCCAGTCGTCTTGACGCGCTCGTATCCAGCACGATCGGATATGCCGCCATCCAGGGGTGTCGGCCACGCAGGGGTTCCGCCGCGCCGTCCAGAAGGTCGAGCGCGCCGTTCCAGCCCACCCGCAGGGCGATTGCTCGCAGGATCTGCTCGGCCGTCGGGGCGTCGGGATCAGCGCTGTTGACAATTCGAGCGCCCGGCAGAGTGGCGACAGTGGAGATTAAGGCAGCCGTATTGGAAGCCGCGGTCAGATGGTCGATGCTCTCGCCACGCGCCGCAAGCTCAATCTTCGGCTCGCCTCTCATCATCGACTCGACGAAGGATCGAGTGCGCGGGTTGCGCGCCCACCGCCCGTGGACCTTTGACGGGCGGATGACCGTGACCGGAAGACCGCTGTCCAGTGCGACCTGCTCGACGGCGACCTTCGATGGCGCATATCCCTCGCGGCTGAAGGGATCGACGTCGTCCGCCGCGGGCGGCACGGTCGGCATGCTTTCGTTCATCGGGATGGGGAACCGGGGCGGATCATCCCCGTTGATGTGGCGACCATCCGCATCGGCGTAGACGGCCCTCGTGGAGATGATCACTGTGCCACCGACCGATCCCATCACCGGCAGTAGTGCTCGCACGTCTGCGGCGCGGTAGGCGAGCAGATCGACGAGGAGGGTCGAATCGTCGCCGACGAGACGTGCGATCGCCTTGACGTCGCTCCGCTCGATCGAGTGGAAATGGACGCCTTGCTCGGTCAGCTCGGACGGCATCGACGCGGGGTTTCGACCGGTCACCTCGACCTCCCATCCGCTGGCTGCCAACCTCGCGGCTGCGGCTCCCCCGATGGCGCCCGTCCCGCCCAAGATCACTGCCCGCACGCTGCCCCCTCAAAACGATCTTCAGCAGGCCAACCTTAGGGCAGCGGTAGATGCGCCTCCCTTGGCCGACCAATCACGTGGTGTTCGAGCCGCAGATCATTCTTCATTGCGCGGCTGCAGGAGGCGGCGCAGTGGATAGCCGCTGACGCCAGTCCTCCACACATGATGGTCGCCGCCTGAACTATGGCGCTGAGGATCTGCGCCCAGGGCTGATGAATGCTTTCTCGCAGGCCAGCACTCACGGCGATGAGGATTACTGCGAGGACTGCGAGCATCGTGTAGGCCCTCCAGACCCACATCCGAAAATGACCTGCTCTCATGGGTGAACATTCTTCGATCGGAATCACCTCCTGAACCCCCATCCACACCCACTCGCGACGGTTCCCTCTAGCCCGGTCCGTAAAGTATCGACGACTATCACCGGACTCCCTGCCCAATACGGTCGAACCACACCCGGGCTCCCTTAGAATCGCGTTCGATCAGACCCCCGATCTAAGGACGTCAGTGGATGCATTCCTGAGGATGGATATCCTCGATGGCCCCTTCGTGGGAGTTGTCTATACCCTGGCCCTCGGCGCGTTGCTCTTTCTTGCCGCCCGTCTCCCGTCACGGCGATGGATTGTCACAGCTTTGGGTGCTCTGCTCGTCGGAGCCGGCGCCGCCTTCGTCGTGCTGTGGTGGGTCAGAGCGACTAATGCTTTCGGCGTGGATCTCGATGTCGTGACCACCGTGTGGGTCGTGGTGACGTTCTCGGCAATCTGTCTTGCGATCGTCAATCTCTGGAAATCAGTCTGGCCGCGAAAGGTGGTGGCCTCCATCGCCATCGTTGTCTTTCTTGCCGCGGGAACCGTGGGGATCAACGCGGACTTCGGATTGGATCGCACGGTAGCGGACTTGGCCGGGATCTCCACGCAGAAGCCGATCGCGCTCCCCCCTGCGACTCCAACCCCGAGTCGCACCCCTCTCGCCGGAGGAGCGCTGTGGGCGAATTGGGTGGCCGCGCAAGGCCAGCCTGCTGAGGGGACCATCGGTTCGGTCATCATCCCGAACACCCGCTCCGGATTCCGCTCCCGGCCCGCCGGTCTCTACCTCCCTCCTGCTGCCTTGGCGAAGAACCCGCCGCTGCTTCCGCTGGTGGTCATGCTGATGGGGCAGCCGGGAAACCCGGACCCCTCTTTCCAGAAGCCGATCCTCGATGCCTTCGCTGCGCGACACAACGGGCTCGCACCGATTGTGCTCGTGGTGGATCAACTCGGCAACCCGGCCATCGATCCCCTCTGCCTGGATACCGTCAAGCACGGTAAATCAGAGACCTTCCTCGTCGAAGACACGGTCGCGTGGGCTCGTGCCAACCTTCATGTTCTTCCCGATGCCGCCCACTGGACGATCGCCGGATACTCCAACGGGGGCGAATGCGCCCTCTCACTCGGGTCCAAACATCCGGAAATCTGGGGCAACGTGCTCGACATTTCCGGTGAGGAGTACCCCGGATCCGACAGACCCAACCAGACGCTCAAGGAAGACTTCGCTGGCAACAAGGCCGCATATCAATCGGTCTGGCCCACGACGATTCTTGCCAGCCACCACTACACCGACACCTTCGGAATCTTCACCGTCGGCTCCAACGATGGCAATTACGTGACCCAGGCGCGCAGGGCGGAAGCCGCGGCCAAAGCATCAGGGTGGAAGACCACATACTTCGGGGTGGCGAACGGCGGACATGTTCTTGGTGCACTCAACGGAGGGCTCCAAGAGGGGTATCGACTTCTCTATCCTCGACTGGGCCTGTCCGATCCGTCGGCAACGCCCTGACCTCAGGGCCGGGATCAAGGCCGGTGCTGTCAGTCATACCTGCGGTGCGGCATTCGCCGACCCGTCCGATGGCCGTTCCGCGGGGTCTACCTGTTGGTGAAGCCCACGAACAAACCGCCGGTCAGCCTCACAACGAGGTTGTAGAGCACTGCGCTGACCGTGCCGAAGATGGTGGTGACGACGACATTCACCAGCCCGAGCAGGGCTGACAGTGCGAACACCTGGCTGAAGCTGAGCACCGACTTCACGGTGATCCCGTCGGCTGCTCCCCCCGCGATGACGCTCGCGATCTGGTCGAGGGATCCTGTGCGGGTGAGGATGACCCACGCCGTCAGAACGATGATGACCGTGAACACTCCGAGAACCACTCCGACGAGCAGGGACACCAGGAGGCTGGTGCTCACATTCAGGTAGACGAGGTGCAATCGCACCTGCTTCACCGCGCCGGACCGGACACTGGACTTCTGTGCAAGCCTGTCGGCAATGCTGCTCAGGATGGCCTCCAAAATCGTCTCATCGCCGCGAACGATGAGCTCATCCCTCGCGTGAGCGGCCAGGGAGTCATCCTCGGACGGCCCCGGGCACCGCGCACCAGCGTGAGCTTAGCCTCGCCGAATTCAGAACTCTCTAAGAATTCCGGCCGCGGGAAGGCAGCGCAGAGCGGTCACCGATCGACGGGACCACCGCCGGCAGCGTGCACGGAGTCGTGACGACCAGCGAGGGACGACCGCCGAGACCTCAGGAGTGCGGAATCGCCGAGGTCATCCCGCCGTCGACCACGAATTCGGCACCTGTCGAGTAGGCCGACTCCTCGCTCGCGAGGAAGACGACCAGCGAGGAGACCTCCTCGGGCTGGGCTGGGCGTCCGAGCGGAACCTGCTGGCTCGCGAAGTCGAGCTGCTCGGTCATCGGAGTCACGATGAATCCCGGATGCACGGAGTTGACCCGCACGTTGTGGCGTCCGAGTTCCACAGCCACCGACTTCGTGAGACCCCGCACCGCGAATTTCGACGCGACGTAGCCGTGTAGCCCGGCGCTTCCGCGCAGCCCCTCGACCGAGGAGATGTTGATGATGGATCCGTGTTTCGCGGCCTTCATCACCGGAACCACCGCCTTCACCCCGAGGAACGTGCCGGTGAGATTCACCGCAAGAACGGCATTCCACATCTCCAGCGTGTACTTGTCGATAGCGGCCATGTTGCCGATACCCGCGTTGTTCACGAGCACGTCGACGGTGCCGAATGTCTCGACGGTGGATGCGACGACCGCCGCCCAGTCGCTCTCCGAGGTCACATCGAGGTGCTCGTAGCGCACAGCATCGCCGAGCTCCTCGGCCAGGGCTCGACCCTCGTCGTCGAGCAGGTCGGCGATCACCACGCGGGCGCCCTCTCGAACGAACGCACGGGCATGGGCGGCTCCCATTCCGCGGGCGCCACCCGTGATGATGGCAACGGTGTTGGTCAGGCGGGACATGGTTACTCCTTCGTCAGGGTGTTGACAGTGCTGTTGTTCCGGATGCCGATCCCGGCGAGGAACAGATCGGTGAGCTGTGCCGCGATGAGACTGCCATCCTCCGGGCCATCCGCGGAGTACCACTGCGGCAGGTAGTGCAGGTCGCTGAAGAAATTGGCCACCAGCACGGCCCGCGGGATATCGGTGCGGTACACGCCCTCGCGCTGGCCGGCCTCCACCAGCGACACGAACTGGTCGTTGTATTCACGCCGACGGTGCTTCACTTCGAGTTGCTTCTCGGCCGGCAACATGTGCGCGGAACGGAAGAATACGGTGCCCTCGTCGAGGAATTCGATGGAGGTCTCGATCACGTCGATGCAGGCGGCACGGAGCTTCTGTTCCGTCGTGTCCCCGGTCGCGACGATCGCCGCGAGGTGCTCACCCTGAAGGGTGAGCAGATGCTCGTAAATGCCGAACAGCAGCTCGTCCTTCGAGCAGAAATAGTGATACATCGCGCCCTTGGTGACACCGGCCGCATCCACGATCTGCTGCACCGAGGTGTTCGCGAAGCCGTTCTTCGCGAACAGGTCGACCGCAGCCGTTCGCACGGCATCCTTGACGCCGGCGGTCGCCGCCATCAGGTCACCGGACGGATGGACCCGCCGCCGTCGATCACGATGGTCTGGCCGGTGATCCAGGCCGCATCGCTCGAGAGCAGGAAGGCGACGACGCCGGAGACGTCCTCGGGCACCCCCAGACGGGCGAGAGGGTAGATCGAGGCGACCTCGGCCTCACGTCCGTCGTAGAGCGCCTCGGCGAACCTGGTCTTGATCACCGCCGGTGCCACCGCGTTCACCCGGATGTGTGGTGCAAGTTCGAAGGCGAGCTGTGTCGTCAGGGAGATGAGGGCGGCCTTGGACACCCCGTAGAAGCCGATGCCGGGAGCCGCCGAGATTCCCGCGATCGACGCGATATTCACGATCGAGCCGTTGCGGGCTCCGATGCCGGCCGTCACGGCATCCCGCGACCAGTCGAGGGCGGCCATCACGTTGATCTCGAGGATCTTCGTCATGGCCGAGTGCTCGGTATCCAGGGTCGGTCCGAAGCTCGGGTTCACTCCGGCATTGCTCACGAAGTGGTCGAGACCCCCGAACTCCCGGCCGATCAGGTCGAAGACCTCGGCGCGGTGGGCGGGATCGTCGGCCTTGCCCGCCACCCAGAGCGCGGATGACCCGAGTTGGGCCGCAGCATCGCGAAGGGCCTCTTCCCGGCGCGCGGTGATGAGCACCCGGGCACCCTCGTCGACGAGTCGCTGGGCGATCGCGAGTCCGATGCCACGGCTCGCTCCGGTGATGAGGGCCGTGCGGCCGGTGAAGCGGTTCACGAGGGCTCCTGACGCGGGAAAACAGACAAACCGACTGTTCGGTATGGCTACCCTAGCCCCGTTCGCTACGCTGGAGGCGCCGGCGCCGATCCCCGGCCGTCGATGGAGACACACATGACCCCCCTTGCATCCAGCCGCCAGTGGCACCTGGCTCAACGACCCACCGGCACCCCCACCACCGATGACGTGAGATTCGTCACCGTGGAACTGCCCCCTCTCGCCGAGAACGAGGTGCGCGTGCAGAACGAGTTCATCTCGGTCGACCCCTACATGCGCGGTCGCATGAACGACGTCAAGAGCTACGTTCCGCCGTACCAGCTCGACCGGGCGATGGATGCCGACGCGGTGGGCCGCGTGATCGAATCGCGCTCCCCCGATCTTCCGATCGGCCAGCTCGTGCAGCACTTCCAGGGCTGGCGTGACGTCGCCCAGGGCGACGCGAGCCGGTTCACGGCTCGCGACGAGGTGCCGGGCGTCGCGTCATCCGTCTACCTGAGTGCTCTCGGCCTCACCGGGATGACGGCGTGGGTCGGGCTGCTGGTGATCGCCGGCATGAAGCCCGGCGACACGGTCTTCGTCTCCGGCGCGGCCGGTGCGGTCGGCTCCGCCGTTGGCCAGATCGCGCGCCTGCGGGGGGCCGGTCGGGTGATCGGCAGTGCGGGCACCGACGAGAAGGTGGCGCTTCTCACAGGCCGCTACGGCTTCGATGCCGCCTTCAACTACAAGAGCGGCAAGGTGTCGCGGATGCTGCACGAGGCCGCTCCCGACGGCATCGACGTCTACTTCGACAATGTGGGGGGCGATCATCTCGAGGCGGCCATCTTCGCGTTCAACGACGGCGGCCGCGCGGCCATCTGCGGAGCGATCAGCTCCTACAACTCCGAGCGGGCCGAGCCCGGTCCGCGCAATCTCGCGATGCTCATCTCCAAGGGGCTCACCCTCACAGGCTTCACCATCCCGAGCTATCAGCACTATGCCCCCGAATTCTTCCGCGAGATGACCCCGCTGGTCGCCTCCGGTGAGTTCGTCTTCGATGAGACCGTGATCGACGGCGTAGAGCATGCTTTCGACGCGTGGCTGAGACTGATGCGCGGGGAGAACACCGGCAAGATGCTGGTGCGCGTTGGCGGAAGCTCCTGACCCGTGCCCGTCGACACAGGGTTCGACCGCTTCCCGATCCGCCGGATCGAGGAACACCCTCTGAATGCCCTGGCGAGGGATGCCTGGCCGGCCACACTCGCACCGGTGGCCCACCTGCTCGATCATGGCCTCGACCTCGCACCAGCCACAGTCTTCGTCGGCGAAAACGGATCGGGCAAGTCGACCCTGGTCGAAGCGATCGGGCTCGCCTACGGACTCTCCCCCGAAGGCGGATCCGTCGGAGCGCAACACAGCACCCGGGCATCGGAGTCAGGGCTGTGGGACCACCTCCAGGTCGTGCGCAATGCCGGAGCAAGCAAGCGCGGATACTTCCTCCGGGCTGAGACGATGCACGGCTTCTTCACCTACCTCGAGGAGAATCCGAGTCCGTTCCGCGAGGACATCCGCTTCCATGAGAGGTCGCACGGCGAATCCTTCCTCGATCTCGTGGAGGACCGCTTCAGGGGCGCGGGGCTCTGGCTTCTCGACGAGCCGGAATCGGCGCTGTCGTTCTCTGGCTGCCTTGCGCTCATCGGTATCCTCACTCGTCTCCTCGACACCGGAAAGTCCCAGGTGATCATGTCGACCCATTCGCCGCTGCTCGCGTCGCTCCCGGGAGCGACGATCTACGAGGTCGGCGACTGGGGGCTGCACACCAGCTCCTGGGAAGACCTGCCCCTGGTGCTCAACTGGCAGGCCTTCCTCGGTGCGCCGGAACAGTATCTGCGCCATCTCCGGTGAGTGAGGCAGAAATGAGGGTCGACGAGGTGATCGCGCACTTGCGCGCCGCGGGATGCGTCTTCGCCGAAGACGAGGCGGCACTGCTCATCGAAGCGGCATCCTCCCCCGCCGAGTTGAGACAGCTCGTTGACAAGAGAGTCTCGGGGATCCCCCTCGAGCACATCCTCGGCTGGGTGGAGTTCTGCGGCCTGCGCATCGCCGTGGGCCCGGGGGTCTTCGTGCCGCGCCAGCGCACCGCGTTCCTCGTTCAGCGGGCTGTTGCCCTCGCCGCCCCGGATGCCGTTGTGCTCGATCTGTGTTGCGGAGCGGGCGCGATCGGGGCCGCCATCGCCTCCCGGCTGCCGGGGATCGACCTGTATGCCGCCGATATCGACCCGGCGGCAGTCCAGAGCGCCCGCCTCAACATCCCCGCCTCCCGCGTCTTCGAGGGCGATCTGTTCGACCCCGTGCCGCACGAGCTGAGGGGGCGTGTCGACATCCTCGTAGCGAACACTCCCTACGTGCCGACGGATGCGGTGGCCCTCATGCCCCCCGAAGCCCGACTCCACGAGGCCCGGCTCGCCCTCGACGGCGGGATCGACGGACTTGATGTGCAGCGCCGCGTCGCGGAAGCCGCCCCCCGGTGGCTCGCCCGGGGCGGCCACCTGTTGGTGGAATCGAGCGAGGAGCAGGCCGAGCGCAGCGCGGCGGTGTTCGAAGCCCAGGGCCTCGTTGCATCGATCGTGCACTCTGACGAGCTCTATTCGACAGTGGTGATCGGCACGCTGCCGTAGCTCCTCATCTGTCGAGGGAGGCGAGGAACGGGATCACGGCATCGAGCACCTCCGCCGCTGGCCTCAGGGTGTTTCCATGCGTCCGCCCCGGCAGCGGTCTGAAAGTCGCGTGCGGCATGAGGGTAGCCGCGCGCTCGGAATCGAGGTAGCGCTCGTGATCGCGAGTGCCGGCGAGGAGCAGGGTCGGCACCGCGAGTTCGGCGAGCCGGGCATCCGGGATGCCCGGCTCGACCTCGACCCGGCGGAAATAGGCGCGAAGAGCCAGCGGGTCGTTGGCGAGAAAGGCCGCGGAGGTCTGTGGATCGATCGGTTCGCCCGCGTGCGCCGCCCATCCGTCGAGGAAGCCGCGCATGCCGCCGGCCCCGAGCGCCCCGTCATAGCCGGGGAAGAAGAGCTCGGAGACGCTGCCCCCGGGTGCCCGGTAGGTGCCGCCGGCGGAGATGAGCGAGAGCAGACGCTGCGGATGACTGTCGGCGAGAGAGAATCCCGCGCGCGCGCCGAAGGAGTAGCCGAAGAGGTGAGCCGCTGGTGCGTCGACCGCATCGAGCACCGCCAGGATGTCCGCGAGAACGAGCGGCATCCGGTACGCCTCGGCCTCGTGGGGCTTGCCGCTCCGGCCGTGCCCGCGAAGGTCGATAGCGATCACCCGATAGCGATCCTGCAGCGCGGCCACGTAGCCGAATCCACGCCAGATCGACCGAGACAGCGCCGAACCATGCACCAGAAGCACGGGCGCGCCGTCGCCGCGCACGTCGAACGCGATCCGGGTGCCGTCGATCGGGTTCACCGTTTCACTCACGGATCCATCATCTCCCGTCGCACGGAGCCCTGTGCTCAACGCGGGGCGACGACCAGCGGATGCTCGAAACGGTATTCGGAACTGTCGAAGTGACGCACCGAACCGCGGAACAGCGCCGCCCGGTGCGGCCAGAGCGTGGTGTTCCTGCCCCCGGCGTCGAGGTAGTAGCTCGAGCATCCCCCGCTCAGCCAGACCGAGTCCGAAAGGTCGGCCTGCACGCGCCTGTTGTAGCGCTGCTGGGCCTCGGGGGTGGGCACGACGGATGCCGCGCCGCGCGCCTCCATCGCGTCGAGAGCCTTGAGCACGTAGTCGATCTGCGCCTCGATGATGTACACGATGCTGTTGTGGCCGAGCGCGGAATTGGGGCCGACGAGCAGGAACAGGTTCGGGAAACCCGCGACGGTGGTGCCGTGAAGCGCCTCCATGTGCGGAGACCACGCCTCGGCGAGGCTGAGTCCGTCGACGCCCTTCACCAGGCGCGCGACCGACGGCTCTGTCGCGTTGAACCCGGTGCCTCCGATGAGCACGTCGAACTCCCTCCTCTCGCCATCCGCGGTGACGATCTCGCGTCCCTCCACGGAGGCGATCGAATCGGTCACGAGTCGCACATTGGAACGGGTCATCGCCCGGTAGAAGTCGCTCGAGATGAGGATGCGTTTGCAACCGATGCGATAGGCCGGGGTCAGTTTCGCCCGCAGGCCGGGATCCGCGACCTGGCTGCGGAGGTAGCCCGCGGCGAATCGCTGCATGAGTCCTCCGATGGTCGCGCTGCGGAATCCCGCAAACCGCGCTTCCGCAGACCGGAACACCCAGGCCCGCGCAGCGCGTCGGAGGATGGGCAATCGACGGAACAGCCTGGCGCGGCGCTCGGTGGTCGGGGCATCCCCCCGCGGCACGATCCAGGCCGGGGTGCGCTGGAAGACCGTGACCTCGCCAGCCACCTTCTGAACTTCCGGCACGAACTGGATAGCGGATGCCCCGGTGCCGATCACGGCGACCCTGAGCCCGGCAAGGTCGATGTCGTGACGCCAGCGGGACGAATGGAAACGCTCGCCCGCGAACCCTCCGATGCCGGGGATCTTCGGCCACACCGGGTCGATCAGCGGACCGGCGCCGGACACGAGCACGGAGGCGGTGAAGTCACTGGTGCTGGTGTGCAGCCTCCAGAGGGAAGCCGAGCTGTCCCAAATCGCGTCGAGCAGTTCTGAGTCGAAGTGGATGCGCGATCGGATGCCGAACTCGTCGGCGGTCGAGCGAAGGTAGGCGAGAATCTCCGGCTGGCGGCCGTACCGGAACTTCCAGTCGAACGCCGGCGCAAAGGAGAACGAATACAGGTCGCTGCGGATGTCACAGGCGGCCCCCGGATAGGTGTTGTCGCGCCAGGTGCCCCCGACCTCGCCCGCTCGTTCCACGACCACGAAATCGTCGATGCCGTGCCGACTGAGCTGGATGGCCATGCCGAGTCCGGCGAACCCCGATCCGATGATCGCGACCTTTACATGTTCGAGCATGCGCAGATGGTACCGCTGGTTTGCGAAAAGCTTGTCCCGCACAGCATCTATTGAGGTCCACTGAGGTACGTTTTTGGCTGGTGCCGTGTTCGCGGCATGCGGGGAAAGGTCTCATGGGTCGTCGAAGCGCCGAAACCGGCACGAGTTCATCGCGCGCGCTCGCGCCCATCCGGCACGGCCGGCTGCACCGCTCACACCCCATCGCCTCGATCGCCAAAGTCCTCGCCGCTGTCGTCGCGGTCGTGGCCGTCAGCGGCACCGCCGTTGGCGCGTTCGCCGTCTACGGCACCGTCTCGAACATCAAGCCGGGCATCCACCTCACGCATGCCCTCGGTGCCAAACCCGTGCCACAGGCGCCGTCCGTCGGGCCGATCGATGGCGAAGTCAACATGCTGCTCGCCGGCACCGACACCCGAACGGGCCAGGCCGGCTACCAGACCAAGGCGCAGCTCGCCGGAAGCTCTGGCATCGGCAACAACGACGTCACGATGCTCCTTCACGTCTCCGCCGATCACACGAGCGCAACAGTCGTGAGCTTCCCGCGCGACATGGTGAACATCCCTCTCTGCGGCCGCAGCACCTCCCCGGCCATGTTCAACTCGACGCTGTCCCATGGCCTCTCCTGCACCGTGCAGACCGTCGAGAAGATGACCGGCCTGTCGATCCCCTACGCCGGCGTCATCACCTTCGACGGCGTCACAGGCATGTCCAACGCGGTCGGCGGCGTCACCGTGTGCCTCGCGACGCCGGTGAAGGACCCCTACACCGACCCGCAGCTCAATCTGCCGGCCGGTCAGCAGAGCCTGGTGGGTGCCGAAGCCCTCTCCTTCCTGCGGAGCCGGCACGGCGTCGGCGACGGCAGCGACCTCGGGCGCATCAGCAACCAACAGGTCTTCCTCTCGGCCCTCACGCGCAAGATCACCAGCGACGGCGTGCTCAGCAACCCGGTCACGCTCTACAAGCTGGCGAACGCGGCCCTGTCCAACGTGCAGCTCTCTGATACCCTCACCAACCCGACAACGCTGATGTCGATCGCGCTGACTCTCAAGGGCATCGATCTCAGCAAGATCGTCTTCGTGCAGTACCCCACCGGAGCGGACCCCGCCAACCCCAACCGGGTCGTCCCTCTCGTGACCCCCGGCGCCGCCCTCGCCGCGGCGCTGAAATCGGACCAGCCGATCACGCTCACCGGAAAACTCGGTCGCGCTGCGATCGCCGACCCGACCGCGCCCGTGGCGGCCAGTCCCGCGCCGACCGCATCCACCGACCCCTCGGCGAGTGCGACCCCGGCTCCGAGTTCGATCGCCCTGCCGTCGACGATCTCCGGCCAGAGTGCAGACCAGACCACCTGCACCCAGGGCTTCACGAACAGGAAATAGCTCGACTCAGCTGTCCCAGGCCTGCACGAAGTGCGTGTAGTTGTCGGCGACCCGCTGCACGAGTTGCGACTCGGACGCCGTACCGGCCAGATGATCCGCCAGTGGCTTCTCCCAGATGCTCCGGCCGATCGCGAAGCCCCGGAACCCCTCGACGGCGGATGCCACGCCGAGCCAGTGATCGAGCCGCGGCTGCGAGGCGTCCCTCCCCAGCACGATGCAGCTCACGCCAGAGCGGCCGTCGCGCTGTGCCGCCGCGACGACAGCGCGGGCGTCCTGCTCCGTCTCCAGCCCCTCGATCTTCCAGATCTGCGGCTCGATCCCCTCCGCCTGCATCTCTTCGATCACCTGAACCGTCAGACCGGCGCGAACTTCGCGGTCATAGCGGAGGGCATCCGATCCCACCGATTCGAGTTGCGCCGGTGTGGCGGGAACCAGGAGTTCGATCATGAAGGTGCGTCCGGCCGCCCGGAGGGCATTCGACACCGTGATGAGACGGTCGAACTGCAGCACGCGATTGAAGGATGCCTGCGGGTTGTCACGCACCAGCACCTTCACCTGGCCCGGGGCGAACTGGTGCACGTGTCGCAGCCACTCCGAGTCTCCGAAGGTGCCGTATTCGAGCATGAAGAGCGGCTCCCCGCTGCGCTCGATGGGCATGGCCAGGTCGATGCCGGCCTCCTTCGCCCGGACGGCCACGGCCGTTCCGTACCGCTCATCGACGAGGACGCCGACGCGAGAGGCATCCACCCCGCCCTCGATCGCTTTCAGTAAGCCATCGAAGATGAGCGCCTTGTGGGCGGAGATCCTGGTGATCTGCTCCCTCGTGGGAGCGTCGTCGATGCCGTAGAGATCGCGCAGCAGGGAATCGCGATGGTCCATCGCGAGGATGAGCAGGTCCGAAGTCGAAGTCACGATGTTGACGGTACTCCGCCGAGAGCCGGCTTGAGTGCACGGCTCTCGGTCAGCGAGTGGGTACGACGAGCACCGGGCAGGTCGCGAGCTGCACGCAATGGCTGCTGACCGATCCGAGCAGCAGGCCGGCGAACCCGCCGAGTCCTCGCGGGCCGACCACCAGCATGAGGGCGGGCGCGGCCAACTGGGTGAGCAGCTGCGCCGGTTGCGCCAGCGCGGCGCGCACGAGCAGGGTCACCTCCGGGTGGCGCGCTGCGATGGTCGCCGTGTCGGCGACCAGCATCTTCCTCACCGTCTCCGTCACCTCGTCGAAAGAAGCGACATAGCCGTGGTTGTACAGCGCGCCGTGAGGAGCCGTATCGATGCTCCAGGTGCGCACCACCACGATCTCGACTCCGAGTTTGGCGGCGAAGTCGAAGGCGACCGTGAGGGCATGGTCGGAGTCCTTCGATCCGTCGTGGCCGACGACGATGCTTCCGGCGGGAACGGTGAAGACCGGTGCCGCGGCAGCGGTCGGGGCGGGGCTGGTGTCACTCATGGCTGTGCTCCTTCTGTGGGGTGGGGATGACGAGAGCCGGTTGGGCCAGGTCTGTGTGTTCTTTCGGTCGGATCGCCCGCAGGGCGTTGAGAATGGTCGCGAGATCCACGACCTCCTGGATTCCCGCGCCGAGGGTCGCCGGGATCACGCCGAAGGCGGCGATCAGCATGAGTCCGATGCTCAGCGCGATGCCCAGCCAGATGCTCTGCAGGGCTATGCGCACGGTGTCCTGGCCGATCCTCACGGCGAGGGCGACCACCGAGATGTCGTCGATCAGGATCACGGCCGCAGCGGACTCGCTCGCGGCAGTCGCGCCGCGCGCTCCCATCGCGATTCCGACATCCGCCGCGGCGAGCACGGGCGCGTCGTTGACACCATCCCCGATCATGAGCACCGGCCGCGCGGCGATGTCACGCACGGCGGTGACCTTGTCGATCGGCAGGCAGTCGGAGGTGAATCGGGAGATGCCGACCGCGGAGGCCACGTGGGTCGCAGTGCTGTTCGCGTCTCCGGTGAGCATCACGGTCTCGTGCACGCCGAGCATTCCCAGCTGCTGGATGGTGGAGCGCGCGTTGTCGCGCACGGGGTCGCTGGCGACCACCACGCCGGCGAAACGACCGCCGATCGTGACATAGATCGCCAGCTCCCCCGCAGCCAGATCCACGGCTTCGACGCCGGGTGCCGCAGCGGCGGCGAAGGCGAGTGTTCCGATCTCGATTCGCTGACCGTCGATCGTGGCGGAGACGCCCTGGGCGGCCACCTCCACGGCATTCTCGGCGGGGGGCAGCACCAGTCCTCGATCCGCTGCCGATGCCACGAGGGACGCCGCGAGCACGTGGGAAGAGAATCGTTCGGCGGACGCCACCCTGGCGAGCAGTTGCGTTTCGTTCCAGGGTTCGCGCGGCAGGATCCGGGTGACGGTGGGCGCACCGATCGTCAGAGTACCGGTCTTGTCGAACACGGCGGTGCGCACCCGGGCGAGGGTCTCGAGCACTCCGCCGCCCTTCACGATGATCCCATGGTGCGCGGCCCGGCTCATGCCCCCCATGAACGCCACCGGTGCGGCCAGCACGAGCGGGCACGGAGTGGCGAGCACGAGCACCTCTGCGAAGCGCACCGGGTCGCCGGAGGCGATCCAGGCCACCGCGCCGATGAGCAGAGAGATGGCGGTGAAGGGGATGGCGTAGCGATCGGCCAGGCGCACCACCGGCGCCCGATTGCTGGAGGCCGCTTCGACCAGCGCCACGATCGCCTGGAACTGGCTGTCGCGGGCCAGAGCGGTCGCCACGATGGTCGTCGCCGTCACCCCGTTCACCGAGCCGCTCAACACCGTCTCCCCCGCGAGCCGGGTCACCGGCAGACTCTCCCCGGTGAGCGAGGATTCATCGAAGGCCGCGCTGGCAGACACCAGCTGTCCGTCGACGGGAACCACCTCGCCGGAGCGCACGAGGATCAGGTCGCCGATGACCACGTCCCCCGCGGGGATGTCGTCGATGTCATCGGAATCGGCCCGGGTGCGGTGCGCGACCTGCGGCTCCCGGTCGAGCAGCGCATCCAGCTCGCGACGCGCCCGGCCCTGGGCGAAGTCCTCGAGGGCTTTGCCCCCCGACACCATCAGCACGATGATGATGCTCGCGAAGAATTCTCCGACCAGCACGGTAGCCACGATCGCCACGATCGCCAGGATGTCGATGCCGACGATTCCCTTGCGCAGTTGCTTCCCCATCGCGACGGCCTCGATGCCGGCGACCACGATCGCGAAGATGCTGAACAGCCAGCGGGTGATGTCCACCTCACCGAAGACCCAGAAGATCATGCCGACGACACCGACGAGAACGGTGAGTGAGACGATCGGATAGCGGCGGCCGAAACCGAGCACGGCACGAAGCGGATTCCTCGGTCGATCCGGGTGTCGCGGCACTATCGATCCTCTCGTCGGCTCCCAGCCTCCCGCGCGCCGGCTCCGCCAACCGGGCCGAAGGTCCCGTCCATCGGTGCTGTGGGGAAAATGGAGCCGTTGTCAACCCCTCCCGATCGCCGACGCACGGACGCACGGCGTCAATACACTGGGAAAGGAGAGTGGGTTTCATGGCGGTTCCAACAGCAGGGAACATGGCGGGCCGGCTGCTCGGGGCACGCTATCGCGTCGAATCCACCATCGGATTCGGCGGCATGGCCACGGTCTACCGGGCGACCGACGAGGTGCTCGGTCGCGCCGTCGCGGTGAAGCTGTTCGATTCGAACACTCTCGATCCGGCTCGGCAGGAGAGCGAACTCGCCGTGCTGGCGAGCCTCGACCACCACGGAGTGGTCAACCTCTACGACGCCGGTCTCGACACCGACGATTCCGGCCGCACCCGCCGCTACCTGATCATGGCGCTCGTCACCGGGCAGAATCTCCACGAGCGGATCCAGGTCTCCCCCATCGCCTCCCGGCACATCGCCGAGATCGGCTACGACATGGCGGAGGCGCTCGAATACATCCACGCCCGCAATGTGCTTCATCGGGACATCAAACCGTCCAACATCCTCCTCGTCGACTACGGCGATGACGCGCCTCGGGCGCGGGCGAAGTTGACCGACTTCGGGATCGCCCTCTCCGACGACATCGAGCGGATGACAGCCGAGGGAGAGACCACGGGCACCGCGGCGTACCTCAGCCCCGAGCAGGTCACCGGCACGCCCCTCACCGCCGCGAGTGACGTGTACTCGCTCGGTCTGGTACTCCTGCAGAGCTTCACCCGCGCCATCGAGTTTCCCGGATCGATGGTGGAATCGGCGATGGCCCGGCTCTCCCGCGACCCGGCCATCCCGGAATTCCTGCCCGACCACTGGCGTGACCTGCTCTCCGCGATGACGGCGCGGGACCCCGCACAGCGGCCGCAAGGGCGTGAGCTCGTCTCCCTGCTGCGCCAGACGATCATCGCCGACAGCGCGCGCCACAAGGATGCCGAGTCCGATATCTTCTCCCCCGGCGAGCCGCACTCCTCGACCGGTCGCGCCGCGATCCTCGACACGATCCCGGATGAGGCCCTCCATCGCGTGACGGCCATGGCGGCGCGCCTGTTCTCCGCCCCGATCTCGATAGTGAGCGTCGTGGACCACGACCGCACCTGGTTCCGGTCGCACTACGGACCGGAGGTCGAACAGATCGCGCGAGCCGTCGACCTGCGGACCGCGACGATCCCGCATGCCGAACCGGTGATCATCGAAGACGGCCAGAAGGATCCGCGGTCGCAGGACAGTCACCTTGTCACCGGGGCACTCGGCCTTCGTTTCTATGTGGGGGTGCCCCTGAAGCGCTCCGACGGGCAGACCATCGGCACCCTGTCCGTGCTTGACTTCGTGCCGCGCTCCGCCTCGGATGCCGAGGTCGCGAATCTCCAAGACCTCGCGGCTCTCGTCGTGGCCCAGCTGGAAACCCGCCATGAGGGTCTTCGCACCGTCGAGATGACCGGACCGATGATGGCCGTGGCGCCGCAACCCGAAGGACCGTCGGCGATCCGACAGGCCTGAGGCTTAGAGCCCCGCCTGGTCGAGGGCCGACTGCAGGGAGAGCAGGTACGCGTCGGTCGTGTAGGTCGCGCCGCCGACGCTCGCGACTTTCGCCGACTGGGATTTCAGCACCTCCGCGCGCAGGATCGGAGCGGCCCGGTTGCTCAACTGCACCGAGCGACCTCCCCTGTCGGTGAGGTGCACGGGCACGACATCGGTGATCTTGCCCCCGGCGACCACGATCTTCACCTGCACGCTGCCGTAGCGGGTGTTCTCGGAGGCACCGGTGAAGCTGCCACTGGATGCCGCGCTCGCAGCGGGCTTCGCCGTGGCGCTCGCGCCAGCCCCCGATGGGCCTCCGTTCGATGCGTCGATGGAGCTCCCCACCTGCCAGGCGATGGCGAGGATGGCGGCGGAGCCCACGGCCCCGACCACTGTTGCGCGCGCCCTCACCAGTCGAACCGTTCGGCGTGGATCTGGTGGTCGGGGATTCCGGCGGCGCGAGCATCCGCTTCGACGACATTGAGCCACGAGGTGGGCCCGCAGAGATACAGGTCGCTCGCCAGCAGATCGGGAAAGACCCCGAGCAGGGTGAGCCCGCGGTCGGCGTCGGCCTGGGTCATCCAGCCGGGTCCGGTGCGCGCACGCGGCCCGATCATCGTCGTGACGGCGACTCCCTTCTGTCGGGCGAGTTCCTCGATCTCGCCCCAGAGGAACGTGTCATCGATGGTGGAGGCGCGAAGCAGGATGGTGGCCTCCCCTGGCTTCAGCACCGAATCTTCGAGCATGGCCCGCACCGGGGTGATGCCGATCCCGGCGACGACGATAGCGAGCTTCGGGGCCGTGCGTCCGGCATCCGTGAAGATGCCATAGGGTCCCTCGAACCACACCCGTGTGCCGGCGGGGACGGAACTGATGCTCCTGCTGCCCCCTCCGAGGTCGCGAACGGTGATGCGCAGCTGAGTGTCCGTCGCGACGGAAGACAGCGAGATGGGATGCGAGTGCCACCAGGTGCCCGCCGTCCAGAACCTCCAGACGAAGAACTGGCCGCCCACCGACTCGAGGGACCGCAACCGGCGGCCGGACAGGTAGATCGATACGACGCCGGGAGCCTCCGGTTCCATCCGCTCCACCCGCAGCCGGTGACGCAGACTCGAGACCAGCGGCTCGGCGAGACGATGGGTGAGGATCGCCCCGAAGGCGAGAATGTAGAGCGCGAGCCAGTAGACCCGCTCGAAGCTGAAGGGCGACAGTACGCTGCCGATGCTCAACTGGTGCGGAACGGATGCCAGCACCGCCGCGTAACTGAGCAGGTGCATCAGGTGCCAGGTCTCATAGCTGTACCGGCGTCGCACCAGCGCCGCCGAACTTACGATCACCACGGCGAGCAGGGCGATCGCGAGGATCGCGAGGAGCATGTCGGGGATGGCAAGCATCGGTCCGATCTCCGCGATGGGATCGAGTCCGGAACTCAGTCCGTAGCCGATGAGCAGAATGACCCCGTGACCGAGCAGGAGGAAGAAGGCGGGCTTTCCCAGCGCCCGATGCACGGCGATCGCCCGGTCGTGGCCGATCGCGTGGTCGATGAACGGCACTCGCGCGGCGAGCAGCAGCATCGCCAGAACGAGGTTGGTGCCGACGAGTCCGGTCGCGATCCCCACGCTCGTGACGGCATCCGCGACCGAACCGAATCGGGCGGTGCCCCCGGAGAAGAGGAAGAGCGCGACGGCGAAAGCTGAGGTGAGCCAGAGGGCTATGCCAAGAGCATCGCCCACGCGTGCCCGCTTCCGATAGTGGGCGGGGTGGTCGACACCGGGAGTCGATAACCGCGAACTCCGCTGTGAGTCGATCGCCATCCCTGTACTTCCTCTGTTCGAGATCACGAACCGGTGCATGATCGTGTGAGCCCCAAGCTACCCGTCGCCGATGCCATCGACGCGGGACATTGGTCCCGACACGGCGCGTTCCCTCGCGAGGTCGTGATCTCGACCCTCCCCTCGCCCGGATCGGGGCCTACACTCGTGCGGGAAGGGGTGGTGAAATGATCGATCCGCAATTCAGCACTCCCCGGGGAACCTTCGGTGAGCGCGCACGCTTTCTGTTCGCCACACCCTGGTGGAGAGCGCTCTGGCTCATCGGCGCTCTCGTCTGGGGCGTGGGATCCACCATCGTCACCTTCACCGACCCGAACCACAACCCGATTCTCGGGCCGCTGTCCGTGATCCCGATCTTCGCGCTCGCCTGGGACGTCTCGATCCGGTCGGCGCGGATTGAGAAGCGGGCCACAGCCCAGGCCGAAGCGGGCCCACCCGCTCGGAGGCAAGGGGAACCGGACTGACGGATCGGAATGCGGTCGCGGAGCGGCCATCGTCCGAACGTCGACGGTAGATCCAAAAGGAGAAGCCCCGAACCAGAGGTTCGGGGCTTTTCTCAATCCTGGGACAGGATTTGGGTGGATCCAAGGGGATTCGAACCCCTGACCCCCTGGAGCAATTTGGCGCTCCACGGCGAGGCTAACCACTAGCCGAGAAACTCGATGTATCTCGACAAAACTCCTGATGAAACAGGCAATAACCGGAACCGATTGTTGTGATCATTCGAGTATAGGAGGAGCGTCTCGGGTCGTCTAGACCCGTTTCGACGTGGCTGAACTGTCTACTAAATGTCTACTTAACCCTCCGCGAGCGTCTACGATCGCTACCGCCCGATCCCGCGCTCGGGGCGCCTCAGCCCGCCGACGGGCGGGCGATGGGTGAAGTCGTGGAGCTGCGCGGCATGTGCTTGCCGCTCAGCGAGGATGCGTTCGGCGACCGCGTGTTGCGCCTGCTGCTGCTCGATGCGGGCACGGATGCGCTGCGTGGCCTCGACTGGCGGCAGGGCCTCGATCGCGGCGAGGTTACCGCGGGCGTCGTCGGCGCGCTCCCGCCACCGGGCAGCCTGTCCCTGAACGGTGCGTGGGGTGCGGTCGCCGAGCACCTCTCGAACAAGGGCGGCTCGCGCCTTCATCCGTCGGGTGCTGAGGAGACCCTGCTCCGCCCGTGCGTCGTCGGCGCGTGTGCGCGCCTCGGTCACGCGCGGGTCAGCGTCGGCCTCTCCTGCAGCGATCGATGCGGCCCACGGTTCGACAAGGGCGAGCGTCTCGGGCAGCGGTCCCCAACGCTTTCGCGCGGCGGTTTCGATGCTTTGATGCTCGTCGATGGCGGCGTGCAGGGTGCGAGCTGCGGTGCGCTTGCGGAGTCCGCGCGCCGTGCGGAGGGCGTCCGCTGCTTCCCACCTACGGCCTCGCGCGGCGAGGGAGGCGGTCGCGTCGGCGGTGGCCTGCTCGATGAGTGGGGCTGCGACCCCGAGCAGCACTCTCGCGGAGTGTGCTTCGGCTGATGCGACGAGCACGTCGTGCTCGTTTTCCTCGGCTTGGTGCGTGTGTTGCTGGCTGTGCAGTGCGACCGCAGCGCGCTCCCACCTCGCCGCCTCTCGATCGGCGCGCTCGAGCTGTTCGGTGAGGCGGGCGCGCTCTGCGTTGACGAAGCGGACCGGTCCATCCGGGACCAGTCCGGCGATGCTGTCGCGTGCCGCCTGGGTCGCAACGATGAGTCCGCGGTCGGCGCGATCGCGTTCGAGCGCGCTGACGAACTGTTCGCGCGCGTCACCGAGATCGCTGGCGACGACGTGCAGCCGGTTGGCGTCGCGGCCGCGGGTCATGCCGACGTAAACACCGGAGGCGTCGAGCATGTCGGAGAGGACCGTGTGCGATTCGTCCGCCGTCGTACCCTGCACCCCGTAGGCGGTGGAGGCATAGGCCAGGTGCGTGTATTGAACCACGTACTCGGCCGGGAGTCTGACGGTGCGCTGCCGCTTCCGGCCGGTCGCGTTCTCCTTCGCCCACACCGTCCCATCGTCGCCCACGGCCTGGACGATCCAGGTCTGCCGGTTTGCCACCTGCACGTCGTTGTCGTTCTTTCGGGTCTGGATGACATCCCCCGCGCCGATCGTGAGCCCGTCGCTGCCGGTAGTGGTGCGTGTATTCGCCACCAAACCAACCTGGACGCGCTCCTCGCGAATGCGCAAGTTGAGTTCACTCGCCTCGTCGTTGGTGGCGACCGTGATGGCGTCGCAGCCCCGCGCACCGCGCGCGATCATCTCCTGCGCAGCATCCGCACTCGCGTGTAATACGACGAGGCCCAGAGCGTGTAGTCGGTCAAATAGCATCGCCGGGTTCTCGCCGGCCCGCATCTGCACCGTCAGTTCGGCGTAGTCCGGATCGGTGAAGCGATGCACGGTCGTCATGTCGTATGTGTGATCCGAGAGTTGCGCTGCGATATCGAGCACACCACCGCGTCCGACGGCGGCAAGCTGTGCCCGGTCCCCCACCAACGCGACGGTTGCCCCGTGCTCGTCTGCGACGGTGAGAAGAGCGAGAGCGGTGTCCTGGTCGAGCATCCCGGCCTCATCGACCACGATCCGCTCTCCATAGACGAGTTGCGCGCCCTTCGACGGCCCGGCGTAGGTCGCACCCGTCTCCGGATCGGTGTCACCAAGGCCCAGGCGAGACCACACGCCGTCGCGGTTCCACCGCCATCCGTGCGCATGAACCAGCTTCGCCACGCTATCGGTTGGCACACCGAGTTCCTGATGGGCGACGTCGGCGGCCTTCTTCGTCGGCGTCACCACACGGACCGGACGACCCTCCGCGGCCGCCGCTTCAATTGCCGCGCCGAGCATGGTGGTCTTGCCTGCGCCCGCGGCTCCCTCCACGACCACTAGCGGATCGTCCGATGCAATCGCAGCCGCCGCACGCTCCTGCTCTGCGTCGAGGTCGCGCCAGCGTGCCAAGGGGATTAGATCCGGTACGCGGCGTACGCCGCCCGTTGCACGTGCCTGGAGCATGTCGCGCAGCGCCGTCTCTACAGCGACGACGTGCAACGACGTCAGGTGCGCCACATGCTCGGGATGCGCGCTGTCCGGCGGAAGCACCGACAGGCAATCCTCGACCGCAAGCCGTGTGGTGATCGCAATCATGTCGCGCAACGCCTCCGGGGTCGCGCGCACCCCCGCCTCCGTAATGATTCGGGTGACGTGCTCCTGAACCGTGTGCACCGTCCAGGCCGATGCCGCCGCCGCGCAACGGTCCAGCGCCCGGCTCGCACTGCGTTGCACACTCAAGTCGTCCAGCGACATCGGCGCACGGCGGCGTACCCGCGGCGAGTTCGGCTTCCAGCCGGCCTCCTCCAGCTCGCGGCGCCAGCCTTCTTCGCTGCCGAGCATGGCCGGCTTCTTGTTTGGTCGCTCCTGGTCCCACGCCTTCGACTGCAGCCGGGCTCGAACCAGCGGCCCAGGTTCCTGCCCCGGATGCGCCTGCCCCCAATCCACCTCGAACGTGGCAAGGTTGCGTTCCACCTGCGCGGCCCGCTTGGACATCACCGCGTTGTAAGGCTCAAGCTCCGCCACCTCCCCGGTAGCAGCATCGAGGGTGAGACCATGCGCCTCGAGGACCGCCGCGAGCTGCGGGTCCGCGGCGATGACCGCGGTGCCGAGGGCGCGGATCGCACCCTGCTGACGGAACAGCGCCGCCGTGTCCAGTCCACGCCAGGCACCGGCGGCGTGGACGCGGGTGCCGACCTGGAGATGGATGTGCCTGTGTGGGTCGCCCGCACGGCTCGTGCGGTGCGTCACCGCAACCGTCTGCAGCGCATCGACCGCCACAACCTCCTGCGCACCCCGCGGCCCAACACGGGTGACAGAATGCTGCGCTAACCACGATCGGATTTCCGCCGCAGCGTTCTGCTGCGCGGCATCCAATGCCGCGGACACCTCCGGGTACAACGCCGCAGCGATAGATAGCGATTTCGGCGCGTTCACGACCATCTCGGCGAACCGCGGCGACCCACGCTTACCCGCACCCGCCTCCCGCGGAATACCCATCGAAGTGCGGGTCAACGGGTCGGTCCAGTTCACCCACGCGGCATACTCATCGGCGTCCAGCGACTGTCCCGTCACCAGTTCGCCGCGCGCGTTACTGACAGTGAACTCCGCCAGCGCAGTACCGGCATCTAGGTAATACTCGTCCGCTGTCGAACGGTCGGACTCCAGATACCGGCGTGCCGCCTGGCCGGCACCGCGAAACAGCGTCACACCGCCCTTCATCTGGGCCTCCCTCACGAGTCGTCTCGCAAAAGAGGTGCGCACCATCTACCTCGGTAGCATGCGTCCATTCAGAAGAGAACTGTGATGTCTCAAGAGATCCCGGGCAGTTCTGCATCAGGACATCCCGGACATTTCATGTCTCAAGACATCGCGGACACTTCGTCTGAGTCGGGGT
>NZ_JBEPTM010000008.1:0-122390 GCF_040549525.1 Frigoribacterium sp. UYMn621
GAGGCGGTGATCCTCCCAGAACTCGCCGCCGCCTAAACTAAAACAACTGACCCGCACGGTGTTGAGAAACTCCACCACTCAGCGGGACGTGACCCGGACGGCAGGCGTTCCGCGACCATGTGGGGCGTGAATTCCGCGCGGGCGCCTGGTGATCGGGCCGTACTCGACGGCGCGCAAGCTCCGGACCAGAAATCGATTAGACACGATCGTCAGAGTTCGCAGCGCACTCTGCCACTAGCCTGATCGCATGCCAACTTTCGCCGAACGCATGGGACATCGGGCAGTTCGATCCGTCACCCAAGGTTGCGTCCCTGGTGGTGGCGTAGTTTCCCTGCTTCCGAGCGTCGGATCGTCGACGTGAAGAGCCATCGTGGGATGGTCAGTGAGTAACGACTAAACCACTCACGAAGGACACAAACCACGGTGGCTCTTGACCAGTCTGCCCTGCCCGATCTCCTTGCTCAACTGAAACTAACCGATGTCACCGACCGGATCCTGACGGCGACCGAGACGCTCTATCAGGAGCTGAGTCAGTGTCCGATCGTTTCGCTACTCCGAGGAGCAGCGACTTCTTGATCCCGAGCTAACACCGAGCGGAGAGGGCCAGCGGCTCTGAGCCACACCACCACTGGCTCTCTTCCGCACGATCGGTGGCTCTGAATCGCACGATTGGGTGGCTCTGAAAGCATCAAATACTTCGGCAGTCATCGATCTCGCTCTCGAAAACTCTGTCCAGTCCATCGCGCTCCGCGCCAACCGTTCGACCCCACCAATCAGCGGTGCTTGAGAAAGCTGGACTCGTTCTACAGCCTTCATCTCCGACTGGGAGGTGTCGGGTACTCCGTGTAGCCCGCTAAATCGATTCCCGCTGACTCTGCTCGATTCAAATAACCGAGGATCACATCAACCTGGATGAGAGATAAAACGTCTGGGTTGAATAGAGCAATGTGCGTTCCGAAGGGACATGCGCTAGCGAGAGACAATGACGACCGCAGCTTCGTAAGGAAGTCGCCCAGTTCTTCGAAGGTCAAGTCCTCCGGATCTGGGAAGTTTTCGATACCGCTCTCAAACCACGTGGAACCTGACCGGTGAGCTCCCGTCACGATGATGGGATGGAGATCGAGTAGTTGATCGGACATTTCAAAGCCACGCGATTCTAGTTCGGCGATGTACTCGACCGCGTCTTGGTACCCGTCGGCTGCGAAGGTGTGACGAGTTTGCGTATTTTCGTGTTTCAACCCCACCGAGTGTTCGAATACTACCGACGCGAAAATTTGGGTCTCGTGCGAAGAAACGGATTTGAAGGGCCATACCGAGTAGGTCGGTTCACCGCATTTCCGCCAGAGTTGTCCGTCGATGATTGCCAGTTTGCCAATTTCAGCTCGAATTTCATACCGGGGATCGACCGATTGCATCACCTTTTGGAAACGAAGCGCAGAACGAAGGCATCGATCGATCACGCGAGCGTCCGCGAACTCATCTTTTGCCGCGAGCGAGTAGAGGGTGGACCCGACGACTCTAACGATGGTTTCCCGCCGGCCCGTGCACCAAGAGACTAGATCGCCCGCCTGCCAGTTGCTCGACGTGGTAGCCGGTTCAAAGTAGCAATAGGCAACTGGGGCTTCAACAGAATCGAAAAATGGGATGCTCCCTGCACAGGTTGCCTTCGAATGAATTCCGTTTTCACTCGGTAGGCAGTCGAATTCGTACTGGACTGAGATTTCGCGCAAAGCAACTCTCTAGCAAAAGGAGCGGTTCATGGTCATCTATACCTTAATGGTCCCAATGGCCCTATTCATGGCGCGTGGCAGAGTCGTTATTTCGCTCTCCAAATGCTTTAACACGCGAAAGGAGGAGCCCATGTGGGGCACCGTCCACCACGAAAGGACTCGCTCGGCAATGGTCTTCATTCGAGGCCGGCGAATCTCAAACGCGTTCGAGCAACATCTCGCGGCACCTGTTGTGGAGTAGGACGAACTCTTCAGAGCCCTCGCCGGATAGCGTGTGATCTGCGAACCCGTGGTCCCCGCGAAGGAACCTCTGCACGAAGATGGCTTCCAAATCCGTGAGCTGCCAAGTCTGGTCGTCCATAGTCAGATTCCAAGTATTTTCGATCATCCCGGCAGCTTATTTGCGCGCACGCCAGTAGCAAAGGAATGACCCAATCATGCGGGTCATCGACGCGATCGGATGTTTCGTTGCGGGCACCACTAGGAGCGGTTGGGGACGACCACGGGGACACAGCGACGACGGCGGAGGCGACGACGGGGCGATTTCGCGGGACGGGAGCGCTCGCGGACCGAAGGGGAGCGGGGCGCCGAGACGCTCCGGCGGACACGGCGTCGGCAGGGAAAGGGTGGGAAACGCTCGGCCAGCAGCGTGGAGCAATGTGGCAGAGCCGGCTTGTTGGAAGGAAAGGGGCAGGTCCACCAGGCTATCCGCTGAAGTTGACTATCTGACCATCGGCTGTGTACAGAATCGAGTCCGTGATGGTCGGGGCAGCATCAGTACCGCCGACGTCGCCTTCTATGGTGGCTTGCTGATCGGTGCCGTATTGGTTCGTGACGGTTGCGCTGAGTTTGAAGGTGAAAGTACCGTCCGGATGAGGGGTAGTGATGCGGTCCATGACCCATTGGACTTTTCCACCGTACGTGAACTTGGCCTCCCATTGCATAGCGAGGAACTGTGCCGCAGTGGTCTCGTCGAGAGGGCGGGGGGCGGTCACCGTGGGCGAAGGCGTTGCCGTTGCCGTTGGAGTTGAGGTTGGCGTGGACGCCGGAGTACTGACTGCGGCCGGGACCGCCTTTTGCGTGCTTCCACTGTCCTCGCCGCTCTTCAATACTCCGGCAATGACAAAGAGGCCAACAACCAGCAGGACCCCACCGGCGATGGCCGGCCACAGATACCAGGGTTGCTTCTTCTTCAAACGACGGAAAGTCAGTTCGCTCCGCAACCGGGACACCTGATCTTGGGAGACGAATTCCCAACCGTCTTTCTCCCACTTCGCCCGGCTTCTGGCTTCCAGGCCGCGCATCGTCTTCACGGACATGTTCTTGTACTGTGCGCCGTCGTCAGCCATAAGAGCCCCCTCGCCCCCCCCTGATGGGGCTATTCGTGTTAAAACACCGTGAGCAGAATGAATACGTGGTCCCGCCGCCAGATTCAATGAGGTGCTCTGCGAATGCTTCCGAGTTTGCGACCAATTCTCGGGTCGCGGGATCAGGTTAGCGCGGATCGAGGCGGAGCCCCCGACCAAGGCGAAACGGAACGAGATGCGGTCGCGGGGCGCGTGACGACACGCACGCGGGCGACGAAAGGGCGAGTGACGCGGCGAGACACTCCAGCGGACGAGGCGCCGGCAGGGCGATGACGTCAACGTGTACCTCCGCGGCGGCGCGGGCGACCGTGCGGAGTGGCCCGGCGAACTGGCCGGGGCCTCACTGGCCGAACAGGCGGTCGTGAAGTCGGTGTCCCCATCTTTGATGAGGATCACCACGGTGTCTTGCTTGCTGCGTGTCATGGTTTGTGCCTTTCCTTTTGCGTCGGTCCGACCCGCAGATACCGGACGGAAGAATTAGGCGGCTACGCGGGGAGCGTCTCGCGGATGATGAACGGAACCGCCTTGTCGATCAGGGCGTCGGACCAACCGGCCTTGGATGTCAGCTCACGAAGCAGACCAGCGAGGACCGGAAGCAGGGCGGTGTCGTGGACAACGCCGCCCCCGGCGTTGAAGTACGCCGCAGCCTGACTCGTCCAACGCTGGACCTCCGCCAGGTCCGAACCGTGAGGTACCCGCCCGGCGAAGTCGTATGCGGCATGTAGGAGGCCACCGGCGAACTTCTTCGCTGCGAACTTCTCAGCCGACGCTTCCCGGAACGCGGCCACGCGTGTTCGGTTGACGATCGCCAGCGCGGCCAAGTCGTCCTTCCGCTCCACGTGCCGGAAGAACGCGAAGGTCTCCTCGCTCTTTACGCTGAGTACGGCGGCCAGATCGACGGTCCCCTCCAGGGCACCCGGGAGTTCACGGTGCAGCTCGTCGCGAAGCTCAGTGTTCGCCCGCTTGCTCAACCCAAGCCACTCACCGGCAGGCTGGCCCGAGTAGGCGAGCACCAGGCGGAGCCATGTGCGGCCGCCGGCGATGATGTCATCGGAGTAGTGCCAGGCGGGTGATGCCGCAGTCATGAGGATCGTTGCGAGGTAGCTGTCCTCGGGCGTACCGTCGGCAAGCGCCTGGATCGTGTCGTGATGCAGGTCGGCCCAATCGCGAAGGTCCTCAGTCCCGAGCTTCATCAGCCGGTAGTGGAGGGCGCCACCGCGAGAGGACACACGCCGGATCCAGCGGGCTCGTTCAAGAGCCTTCAAGATCGTGCGTGCGGCCGTTGGGGTGAGGTTCAGTTGGAGGCCGAGCCAATCGCCAGTCACCAGGAGTTTGTCGTAGCCGGTGCGAAGCTGCTGGCCTCCGATCACAGCAACCGCAACGCGCGCTTGAACCTCCTGCCGCTTCGAGGTGAACGTGCCTGGCATGACGGGCGCGACGACGCGCGCCACCATCCGCCGCGCGGTGCTCAGGGAGGAAGAGCTGGCAAGCCAAACCTTCGCTTCGCGTACGAGCTGTTGCCACTGTCCGTCAGTAGTGCAGAGCACCTGCTCGGGTGTCCCGAGCGACACGAGCCAACGCTTGATTGCGGTCGGTGACACATGGTGTGCGAGACCACGAACGAGCACGCGAAGAACGGCAGCGCGAGGGTCCGGGTTGCCGGCTTTGTCACGCAGGGTCTTCAAGAGGAGTTCGGTGAGATCAAGGCGCGCGGGAGCGACCCTGTGGCTCTCGGTGAAGTTGACGGTCAAACGGTCCTCCAAACGACCTGATACAACGTGAAGATCGCTAGGCGAAGCCAGCGCGTATCTTCACGGGTGGTAACAGTGATGTATGCGGCGAACTCCGCTTCACCCGACGCCGCGCGTCGCGCGAGAGATACCGTCAAGAAATCGCACTGCCAGCGCAACGAAACTCACCTCGTAGAGCACCCGCATTGTCTCGGACCGTAGGCGGGGCGATCACGCCGCGCGCAGCGCGGAAGATGGCGGAGCGAAGGACGTGCTGGCGGCGAGCTGGCGGACAGGGGCGGCGACGGCGCGGAGCGGCGTCGGAGCGAAGCGGAGGTGCCCGACGGTTCGAAAGGTTCGGAATCAATTCCATCTGGAGAAGGATCGAGGCGCCCCGGGGTCGCCCGAGGCGACAGGGTGGTTCGCAGACACGGGGCGGACCGCCCCTCAACGCCCCCTCAACGCCCCCACAACGCCCTCGCCGCGCCCTCTGCTCCCACGCCCCCCAAAGCACCGTCATGCTCGCGGCTCACCGCAGTCTCTTCCTGCCGGCCGGCAGGATCCCGTTGAGCTGCGACGTCCAGCGCCTCTCGGTCAGGCTCAGACGTGACCCGGACCTCATGCCTCGCCGACGAGCACCGTGGTGGGTTACAGGTTCACGACCGGCAGGTTAAAGGTGGGGACTCGGCGAAGTCGGTACTTCGGGCTGACCTTTCCGTGCATCACCCATTCATAGGCAATAGCCAACAACTCCTCGCGCGGCAAGAGGCCTTGTTCGTCTGCCTCTGAGTAGGCCCACGGCTCGGCTGTGGTGATCTCCACGCGCCGACCAACCGCGGCGTCCCAGGGTGCCATGACGGCCACATCGTTCCCGTTGCCGATCTCAGCCAAGAGCCGACCGCCGACCTTGGGGCCACCGCCGGTGCACTGAAAGAACCGTTGAGCCGGGTCGACTGCCGCGTCGCGGTACAGGGTCAGGAAGGTGAATTCCTCCTGCACTCCAACCAGCGAGATCAGGCCGAGGGCTTCGCCCCAAGTGCAGATTCCATCTGAGTTGAGTCCCGACCAGCAGAGCCGCTCCGGCGCTACCGCTTCCCGAGTTGCGTCGTCGGGGGCGGTGTCGGGGCGTTCGAGCAGTAGGGACGTCATGCACCCCCATGTGTGCGGCCACCACCCCGCTCCGCGGGCGCATCGCATCGCACCGCCCCGCAGTTGTCGCTTGCCAACTCATTCCGGACTTTGACACGCATTCCGGACAAAACAGGCCGCGACTGCTCCGGGTGTGCCGAACAGATAGGTGACTCCGGAGATAGCTTGACCGAAGGGCGGCCGTCGGCGCCCGCAAGCGGAACCTTCAGCGGACTGATCGGGGGCTGCCGGCTCCTGACCTACGGAGCAGAACCGGGTGCAACGGAGGAGCGAGGTCAGTCGGGGGCATTCTGAGTCGAATTGGCGCCGACCGATTGGTGTTCGGCATTTGCTTAGGTGCTGATTCGAAACTATGTCCCGAGCACGATTCCAGTGTGATGAAAAATAGTTCATTACTCTCTGTCGGCGCCACTGAATCGGCCCGAGCATTCAGCCACCCGCGGAAACCGCATCGGCCGGAACGTACTCTGGCGGCGTATCCGCGTAAGCAAGAGGACTTGCCGTTCCAACCTGCCGCGCATAAGAGAGGTGTGATGATGACAATGAACGAAATCCGCACCTCCCAGGACCCGGTCGTGGTCTACGACGTGATGCGTGAAGCAGCCAATCGACTGGTCGGGGTTTACGCGCAGCGTGCCACAGTCGGCGGGACCGACGACCCTGCGATTCAGTCGATCTCCGCGATTTACGATGAGGTCGAAGCCATCGACCCCAACGACTTGGCTGCTCAAGAGGCTGCCACCGGCGATTTCCGGGCGAGGTACGCGGCTCTTCGTGAATCCTGAAGGCTACGCACTGAGTGCAGCCGAGCTGGATCGAATCTTCTCAAACTTCATAGCGCCCGCCCTGTTTCGGCGGGCCGAGAGATCTGACTCTCCGCTGCTTATCCTTCTCGGAGCCCGGCCTGGTGCTGGCAAGACCCGAGCCGGGGCGACGGTAAGTGCAGCCAGCGGCCAGAAGGTGACCGCGATTGTTGGAGACGACCTGCGTTCGTATCACCCGAGATACGACTTCCTCCTGAACCAGTCGCCGGCGGACATGCCTAACGCGACCGCCCAGGCGTCCTCGGGGTGGGTCGAGCGGTCGATCGAATTCGCCGCTGAGCGAGGAATCAGCGTCCTCGTCGAGGGAACGTTTCGCAACCCGGCGGTCCCGATTGCGACCGCACGTAAGTTCAAGTCGAATGGCTTCTCAGTCCAGGCCGTCGTGGTAGTCGTGGCCCCCGAGGTGAGCAGAGCGTCGATCGCCGGAAGGTTCGTCGAGGATGCGATGCAAGACGGGCAGGCGAGGTTCACATCTGTCCAGGCGCACAACTACGCCTTCCGTATGATTCCGTTCACCCTCGCCGAACTCGCTGCCGCCGGCTCTCCGGTAGACAGGCTCACGCTGCGAAACCGGACGAAAGTGCTCTTTGACAAAAGCCGCGTTGGAGCATCTGCCATCCGTGGAGCTCTATCGGTTGCAAGGGCGGAATGGGACGCTCCTCTCGGCGAGGTGAATACGGCAACGCAGATCGCACTGCTGGATAGGTCACTCAGCTACTTCACCCTCAACCTGACCGACAGCACTGAGGCACAGGAGCTGTTGCGGCAACTGGTTCTCGACCATGAATATCTCGACCTGAGCCGTTCCGGTGACGTCGCCGTCCGGGGCCACTTGCGCGGCGGTGGCGACGTGAAGCCTCATCTTCGGGCGCACCCAGTGTCGCGTGTCCACGACTAATCGCGTACCGCAACAGCCTCCTCGGCCAGCTTCGCCGCCACCATCGCCTGGTGCGGAGCTCCCGAAAGTCACTCGGTCGAGGAATTCTCATCACACTGGAATCGTGCTCAGGACTGGTGATCGATCCGGGTTTCGCAGTCAAGGTGAGAATTTCCCCCATCCCTGAGCATAAGAAAAGGCGAGCACTAAATCCCCTCGCAACGCAGCGCTGCGGACTTCTAACCGCGCGGGGCCGCCTCATACTCCGCGAGCACCCGCGCCCGATACTCAGCTGGATACGTCCGACGTGTCGGCCTCGCGGCCGGATCCACGATCGAACTTTCCGCCTCCGGGGGTCCTAATTCTTCCATGCGGATAATCCGTTCCCCGCCCTCTCAAAGACCTGCCCCACAAACCACGGGGTGTCTCACACCAGCCTGACAGAGAGGGAACGGCGTGTTTCGGGCGAGGCGTTGGTGTCGGCGAACGACGCGAGAAAACGGCTGCGGTCGCCAGACTGAGTTCAATGCGCGCGCACAAAGTATGTATTCTTAGCATGAATAATCATTTATGCTAAGACTGGCCCGCAGAGTCGCGAGCTATGACCCGGTCTGCAACGTTGCGGGCGGGATCACTATCGATAAGGAAGTTGGTAGTCATGCGCAAGACAATTCGCAAAGCGACCATGGCGGTCGCGGTTTTCGGCCTTGTGGTGTCGTTGGCAGCCTGCTCGGGAGGCTCAACGCCAACCGCCACGCCCGCCGCCGCAAAGGGCCCGCTCAAGATCGGCGTCCCCTTGGGGATTACCGGCCCGGCCGCCCTGGTGGGAACTTGGGCACGTGCAGGAGTTGAGGCTGCAGCAAACGAACTTAATCGTGCCGGCGGCATCGGAGGTCGGAAAGTCGAACTGGTGTTCTTGGACACTGAGACCGACCCCACCAAGGCAGTGTCGGCGACGACGCGGCTGATCAACCAGGATCGGGTCGACTTTGTTGTCGGCCCGATGACGAGTGACGAGACGCTCGCGACCCTGCCCATGCTGAGGACGGCGAACATCGCCTCGATCAATGGGTCATCCAGTGGGATCACGCCCAAGAACGCACCGCTGAGCTTCGCGATGCTGCTCAACGCCAGCGATCAGGCCGCCAAAATGGTCGACTTCGCCGTGAAGAAGTACCATGCAAAGCGCATCGCGACGGCGAACTACTCGGCGACCCAGGGCAAGACGGCACACGAGTCGTTCCTCAAAACGCTCGACACGTTTCGCCTCAAGCCGGTCGCTGAGGCGGAGTACGACATCCCGGTCACGGACATGACTCCGCAGTTGCTGTCGCTGAAGCAGGGCAACCCGGACTTCCTGCTGCTCGTCGGGCAGACCGGCAGCGACACCGGGCAGTTCGAACTCGCGCGTCGTGGGCTAAACATGGAGAACATCCCTGCGATCGGCAACTACGCGACTACCTTCGCCGCACAGACGATGGGGGTCGCAGGGCCGAATGCTTACGCGAACCTCAACTCGGTCACGTGGTCCGCTTTCGGCGCGTGCACGGCGAAGAACGTTCGCCCGCAAGCGAGCGGATTCATTGATCACCTGAAGTCCACGCTGAGTACGAAGGCAGCGGCCACCATGTCGTACGACTACGCGGCGGTCTGGCACGACGCCGTCATCCTGCTCGGCGCGGCATATGAGGCAACCGGAGGCTCGGATGGTGCAGCGGTCGCAAAGTGGCTTGAGACCAAGGGTGCTGCGGAAGCAGACAAGAACAAGTTGCTTGTGCACACCGGTTGGGCAATGAGCAAGAAGAACCACTTCCTATTCAACGTTGACTCGCTCGCACTGGTGAACCCGGGAAAGGAAGTTGCTCCAAAGATCTTCCAGCGGATCGACTGCGACTGACCCTCATGATGACTGAGAATGCTGGGCGGAGCTGACGCCCATGGAAGAGACAATCATCATCCTCATTCGCGGGATAGGTGCCGGAGCGGTCTACGCGCTGATTGCGATGAGCCTCAACGTGATCTACAACGCAACCGGAGTCCTTAACTTCGCACAGGGGCAATTGCTCGTACTCTCCGGAGTGATGACATATTTGTTGCTGCCTGCTGGAATTGTCGCCACTTCTCTGCTGTGGTACGGGGTCGGCTTGCTTGTCACGCTTGTGGTGGCAGTGATCGCCGCACTGCAGGGGCTGCTGACGCTGCTCCCCATGCGCCGAGGCTCCGACCAGCATTCCTGGATCATCACCACACTGTCGGCATCGATCATGATTGGCGCCATCCTCGTGCTCGCACTCGGGCCGCGCACACTCATCATGGAAGACCCGTTCGGGTCCTTCGCTCTCGTCGGAACAAAGACACCGCTGGTTTACCTGGTGCTGCTCGCCTTGGCCATCGTGGTCTTGGCCGGCACCCGACTATTCCAGCGCAAGTCGCTAGCGGGCTTGGCACTGAACGCCCTGTCTGAGGACCTGGACGCAGCAAAGGCGAATGGCATGAGGACACTGCGCTTGCAGATCTTCGCCTTCGCCATCGCGGGAGCAATGATGGGTCTGACCGGCTTCGTTGGCGGTTACGTGTTGGAAATTTCCGTAAGTCAGGCGCTGCACTACGTCATCTTCGGATTCATCGTGGCGGTCGTCGGGGGGATCGGCAATAACCTCGGCGCACTCGTTGCTGGGCCGGTTTTTGGCGTCCTGATGATGTTCATCTCATTCCATCTGAGCGGTGACGCGGAAGTGCCGCTCGCGCTCGCGGCATTGGTCGTCGTGCTCATGGTTCGGCCACAGGGAATCTTTGGCCGACCGCACGCAAGGAGGGTCTAATGATGAACAATTTCACCAACCGCGTCGCGGGCGGACGCAAGTCCCTCACCTTCGGTGTTCGGCCGAGCCAACGCGGAGAGCTCGGCATCGCGATGGCATTTATTGTCGGCGCGACCGTCATCTCTGTCGTCGTCGGCAACGTCTATTGGCAGCAGATTATTCTGGTTGCCCTCATCTATGTGATCGCTGCATCTGGCTTGAGCGTCCTCGATGCGCTGGCCAAGCAGATCTCGTTCGGGCAAGGTGCCGTCGTTGGCGTTTCAGCGTACTCGATGGCGCTTGCCAGCGGTGTGTGGGAGTTGCCGTTCTGGCTCGCGGTGGCCATCGGCGTGGCAAGCGGCATGGCCGCCGGGATGCTGATGGCGCTGCCTTCGCTTCGCGTTCAGGGCTACTATCTCGGCTTCGTGACTATGGCCGCTGCAATCGCTCTACCTGAGCTGCTGTTGCTGTTCAAGGATCAGACCAACGCACTGACCGGGGTGAACGTGTCCGACCTACCCCTCAGCCAACGCCTCTTCGGCACCTTAGATTGGCTCACGATAGTGATCATGGTCCTTGCCGTCGCTGCAGTGCTTCTTATCGCAGTACTGCGGTCGTCCAAGTTCGGTCGACAGCTTTTACTTGCTGGCACCAGCTCGGAGGCCGCGTCGACACTGGGATTGAAACCGGGGCGCCTGCGCCTCCAAGCGTTCGCGATCGCTGCGGCCACTGGTTCCGTGGCCGGCGTGCTCTATGTCTGTCTGATTAAGTACGTTGCGCCCAGCTCGTTCACGCTGTCGCTATCAATCCTGCTGTTCTTCATTGTCGTGATCGGCGGCCCGGGTTCTATTGCTGGCACGGTCTTGGGCGTCGCAGTCCTCTATATCGTCCCAGATGTGCTTCTTGCGAACTTCGTGGACTACCGACTCCTGATCTACGGTGTAATCGCATTCGCTGTCATGTTCTGGATGCCGGAGGGTTTGGCAGTGGGCATAAAGCGATTGTTCCACTCGATGAGGCGAAAGCCGATCGCGGTCCCGGAAGGCCTGACCTCCCTGGAGCCGATCATCGAAGCGGCGGCGGCCGCAGGCGTGGCGAAGCCATCTCGTGGAGAGCCCGTCCTGAGTGTGTCGGGCGTCTCCCGCAAATTTAATGCGGTGGTGGCTCTGGACGACGTCAAGCTCGACATCTTTCCAGGCGAGGTTCACGCGATCGTCGGTCCGAATGGGTCGGGGAAGACAACGTTGCTCAACGCGATCTCCGGACTCATCTCGCTGGACTCCGGAGCGATTCGTATCGATGGAAACGACGTAACCTCAAAGTCCGCGAGCCGTCGAGCTCGCCTCGGGCTGGGGCGTACGTTCCAGCAGCCGCGCATGCTCGACTCGTTCTCCGCCTGGGAGAATGTCGACCTCGGTCCCGGAAGAGTGCGCGGTACATCAGCATCCTGGCTGGATGGTGTGCTGGCCAACTTCCAGTCGGGATGGGATTCGATCGTGGCCGGGACGCTGCCGCACGGGCAGCGCCGATCGCTCGAGGTGGTTCGCGCGATGCGTGGTGAACCAACTTTGCTTGCTCTTGATGAGCCCGCAGCTGGCCTGTCCCACGCGGAACGAGATCAGTTCGGTCGCCTGCTGAGGCAGATTGCCAGTTCGACTGGCGCCGCCATCCTCATGGTTGAACATGACCTTGAGCTCGTCTGGGGCACGGCAGACCGGATCACTGTGCTGGATCGTGGGCGCGTCGTAGTCACCGGTTCGCCGGCAGATGTCCGGAAGCATCCGGCCGTTGCGAAGCTGTTTGTGGGGGTGGGCAATGCTGAAGGTTGAGGGCGCTAGTGCCGGATACGGTCGCATGACCGTGTTGCGGGACATTGACCTGGAAATTCCAGCAGGATCGATAACTCTAGTTCTCGGACCGAACGGAGCAGGGAAGACCACATTGTTGCGGATGTTGTCGCGCATGATTCGACTGCAATCCGGTTCACTCACCCTCGATGGTGCATCGCTCGCAACGATCTCAACCGAAGACGCGAGCCGGAAGGGGATCAGGCACGTGCTCGAAGGGCATCGTGTGTTCCCTGGGTTGACCGTCGAGGACAACATCCGCCTGGGTCAGATCGGGCTGCCGCGTCCGCGACGGCTATCCACAGACGAGGTCTGCGACCGCGCCTACCAAGTGTTTCCGATTCTGGGTGACAAGCGTCGCGATATGGCCAGGAGCCTCTCCGGCGGTCAGCAACAGATGCTCGCGCTGGCACAGGCATGGTCGTCGCAACCCAGGTTCCTACTCTGCGATGAACCATCCCTGGGTGTCGCGCAGTCCTTGGTTCCTGACATCCTCGAGTTCCTCAAGGGGCGTGCAGGCGAAGGAATGGGCGTGATCCTGGTCGAGCAGTTGATCGATCAGCCGCTCGCGGTCGCGGATTCTCTCGTCGTGATCAAGCAGGGGCGGATCGTGGCGCAGGGATCGCGCGAAGTGATGCCTCACCGCGACGAGTTAGTGGAGATGATGCTCGGTTGAGTTGGATGCCTCGCTCCTGGGGCACTCCCCACGAGTTCGGCTGTTGGACTGATGCCATGAGCGGGCGCGGGACCGAAGTGAGCGAACAAATATTGGACAAAGCAAGGCGATGTTTCAAGGAGGAAGCATGCTCGAAAATCGTGAGTCGACTGCGCGAGCCGCTATCGATCAAGCCAATCTGAACGTTCTACGACTGGCGCTGTACCAAATGACCGGTGATGAAGAACTTACCAAGGTCCGCATTGTTCATGTGCCCGTTCGTGGGGGTGCGTTTTTCGCCTATGTCGTCGCAGAAGAAGATGCGCAACTGGTCAAGGACAAGGCCCTGGCCTACCTCATGATGGATCGAACGGGCACCCCGGTCACTCCTCCCGCGGATGATCGATTGCGCCGGATGATGGCTCTGTTCACGGGTGAGCCGCTTACCGACGGAGAGTTCGCGCTCGGGCGCGAGGAACTCGCGTTCGAGGAGTTCCCCCGCGGCGCGGATTGGAACGTGCAGCGTCCGTCGAATGCGTTGGATCACCAGGTCGTCATAATAGGGGCCGGTGCGAGCGGTATCGCCGCCGGTATCCAGTTCGAGCGTCTCGGGATCCCATACACCATCATCGAGCGCCAGGCTGACATCGGCGGAACCTGGCATCTGAACCATTACCCCGATGCGCGGGTGGACACCAACAGCTACCTGTACCAGTTCAAATTCGAGAAGAACTACCCATGGACGGAATACTTCGCCTCACAGGGCGAGGTCAAGCGCTACCTCGAGCACATCGCCAAGAAGCACGGTGTGTATGACAAGATTCGCTTCAATGTCTCGCTGGACCGCGCGGTGTACGACAACGATCGCCAGTCGTGGGTGCTCGACACGACTGCGGTGGGCGGGGCATCCGAGCAACTCGTCGCGAACTTCGTCATCAGCGGCGCGGGACTCTTCAGCACACCGAAGCTCCCCGATATCGAGGGCATCGAGTCCTTCCAGGGCGAAACCTTTCACACCACAGCTTGGGACAACGACTACTCGGCTGACGGCAAGCGCATCGCCGTCATCGGCAACGGCTCCACTGGCGTGCAGGTCATGCAGGGACTCGCGCAGACCGCGGAGCAGATGTATGTGCTCATGAGGACGCCGCAGTGGATCTCTCCGATGGAAGGGTACCGGGAGCTGATTCCGGATGAGGTCAAGTGGCTTTTCGCGAACATGCCCGCGTACTGGAACTGGTACTGCTACTCAGCGCAGACGACGGCGGCAGGAATGCAGGCCGCGCAAGAGTACGACCGCGCCTGGCAGGCGACCGGCGGGCTGATCGGACCCCGCAACGATGCCCTTCGTTCCGCGTTGACGGGCTACATCCGCACCCGCCTAGGGGACCGCGAGGATCTCATCGAGAGGGTGACGCCGGACTATGCACCTCTGGCTCGCCGGCTCGTTGTGGACAATGGCTGGTACGACTCGCTGCTGAGCCCCAACGTCGAGCTCATCACCGATGGCATCAAGAGAATTCTCCCCACAGGCATCGAGTTCGCCGATGGGCGCACTATCGAGGTGGACACGCTTATCGTGGCGGCCGGATTCGAGGTCAGCAAGTATCTGTGGCCCGCAGAGTATGTCGGCGTCGATGGCACCAGCATGGAGGAGACCTGGGAGATCGACGGCCCGCGTGCGTTCCTCGGGCTGGTGGTGCCGAACTTCCCGAACTTGTTCATGTTCTATGGTCCGAACTCGCAGGCGCGGGCAGGCTCCTTCCTCTCCTGGATCGAGGTCTGGGCGCGGTATGCGGCTCAGGCAGTCGTCGATGTGATCGAGCGCGGCGCCCGCAGCATCGAGGTGAAGCAGGAGGTTTTCGAGCGCTACAACGAGGCGTTAGATGCTGCTCACGAACACCTCATCTGGCAGAACGAGGCACCGGCCGGGCGCAACTATTACATCAACAAGTTCGGTCGACAGAACGTGAACCTGCCCTGGAAGCTGGGGGAGTACTTCCTCATGGTCAATCGCCCGAGGCCTGAACACTTTGACATCGCGTAACCCACCCAGCGGAGATCACCATGGAATTTGAAACACTCACCGTCGAGTGCGACGCCAATGTCGCCACCGTCACGCTCAATCGTCCGCCCGTCAACGCCGTCAGCGCGCAAATGCAGATTGATCTGATCGATGCGTTCTCTCAGCTGTCGGAGGACCGGCAGGTTCATGCGGTTGTCCTTGCTGGTGCTGGAGATCGCGCATTCTGTGGGGGAATCGACCTGAAAGAGCTCGAATCCGGGGTTTCCGGTGGAGGTGATTCGCTTCGGTCGACCACCAACCCCGGATGGCGGTGGCGCGAGGCTCAGCATGTCATCCGTCACTCTGCCGTCCCCGTGATTGCGGCGGTTGAACGCCCGGCCATCGGTGCCGGATTCGGCCTGATCGGGGTCTCTGACCTGATAGTCGCTTCCACGACAGCCTCGTTCGGCCTTACCGAGATCAACGTCGGATTGCTCGGCGGCGCCAGCAAGGCGCTGCGCCTGGTCGGCCCGCACAAGGCACGCATGATGATGTACACCGGGGAACTCCAGTCAGCCGCAGAGTTTTACCGACTTGGTGTGATCGAACGGCTCGTCGAGCCTGGCGGAGCGTTGGCTGCGGCCACCGAAATCGCACGGAGAATTGCTGGCAAGAGCCCGCTGGCGATGCGCCTCGCGAAGGAATCGATCCTTCGCATCGAGACGGACGAGCTCGAGGAGCAATACCGCACCGAGTGGGACTACACCAACCGGCTGCGCGGCTTTAACGACTCGGCGGAGGGGCTGGCCGCATTTCTTGAAAAACGTGAACCGAACTGGACGCTCTCCTGAGCAATTCTGCCGAACGAAGAGGGAATATGATGACAAAGACCATGGAAGGGCAGATCGCCCTGGTGACCGGCGCGGCTCGCGGAATCGGGCTAGCAACCGCTCGGCTTCTTGCTGAAGCGGGCGCCCGCGTCTTCTTGAGTGATATCAACGCCGAGACCGTCCAGCAGGCTGTCGATGAGTCGGACGGCTTGCTGCTGGACTGGGTTGTTCTGGATGTGGCAGACCCGCAATCGGTAAACTCCGCTGTCCGTGAGGTCTCGGACGCGGCAGGCAGGATCGACATTTTAGTGAACAACGCGGGGATCACCGACCGGTCTTACCCCATGTGGGAGACGCCGCTGCCGATGTTCGAACGCATGTGGGCGACCCACTTCATGGGAACGGTGCACTGCTGTCAGGCGGTGATTCCGGGCATGATTGAGCGTGGTTATGGCCGAATCATCAACGTTGCGAGCGTTGCGGGCAAAGAAGGCAATGCGGGCAGCAGCGCCTATTCGTCAGCGAAGGCCGGAGTGATCGGGCTCACCAAGTCGTTGGGCAAGGAACTCGCCCAGACTGGTGTCCTCATCAATACCGTCACGCCCGGCGTCATCAACACGCCGCTCATGGCGGATGCGAGCCCCGAACACATTGCTCGACTTCTCGCCAAGATCCCAATGGGTCGTCCAGGCGAGGCCGAAGAGGTGGGCGAGCTGGTTGCTTGGCTGGCTTCGCCTCAGTGCTCGTTCTCGACAGGTGCGGTCTTCGATATCAGCGGTGGCCGGACCACCTACTGATCGCTGCTATTTGAATTTCAACAAGAGGAGAGACGCATGACAATTTCAATGGACGCAACACCAGTTACCAACTACGCGGAACTCGCTCGACTCGACAGCCGTGTTTTTGTCGTCATCGGAGGCGGCCAGGGCATCGGTCGACAGGTCAGTCACGCACTTGCGCAGTCGGGTGCGCGGGTTGTGGTTGTTGACGCAGTGGGCGAGCGGGCTGCCGCGGTAGCAGCCGAGGTCGACGGTGTGGCCATGGTTGCCGATGTTACGGTTGCCACCCAGGTGGACCAGCTGTTCTCTTCCGTGATGGACGCCGAGGGTCGAGTTGACGGAGTTGTGGACATCGTGGGAATTTCGCGGTTCCTCATGATTGAAGAGACCTCGGAGGAGGATTGGGACCAGCTGCAGACCATCAACCTCAAGCAGGGATTCCTGGTGATCAAGGCGGCCGGGCGCGCCATGCGTAAGTCCGGTGGGGGGGCGATCGTCATGATCAGCTCGATTAGCGGCATCGACGCCGCTCAACGTCACTCCGGCTACGGAGCGGCAAAGGCCGCGCTAATTTCGCTCGTGAAGTCCGCCGCTGTCGAGTACGGACCGTACGGCATCCGGGTGAACTCAGTCGCCCCCGGCGTGATCTGGACTGATCGGATCGGTGGAGCGATCGGTGAGAACCGGCGGGCCGACTGGACTGACGGAACGCCGACGGGCCGCTTGGGCGAGCCGTCCGACATTGCATCCTCGGTGCTGTTCTTCGCATCCGACCTTTCCCAGCACGTGAACGGTCAGACGCTCGTCGTTGACGGTGGGCGCAAGATCAGGTTCGAATATCCCGTCGAGGGCATCTAAGGCGGAATCGGCGGCTCATCGGATTGGTGAGTGCTATCTTTGCAACAATTAGGGTGATCGTTCCCGATAGGTTCCGTGTGGCGTTCGGCGCGAAAGCAATAGCGCATTCTTGAAGGATTTGCGATCAGCGGAGAAGTGATGGCCATGCAGCGACAAAGGGGAGTTCGTATCCCGAAGGCTTCGGACCTCGTCGTCGATGCAATTCGCGCTGACGTGATCGATGGGAAGCTCGCCGTCGGCACGCGGTTGGAGTCCGAGACCGAGATGGCTGAGAGGTTCGGGCTCGGACGAGTCACTGTCCGGGAAGCTCTGCGGTTGCTGGAGCGCGATGGTCTCGTCAGCATTCGACGCGGCCCTAGCGGTGGTATCTTCGTCTCCAACCCAGATATCCGCCAGGTGAGCGAGGCACTCGCGTTGCTGCTGCGCCTACGCAATACGTCGCTAGATGATTTCGCGGTCTTCCGACTGCAGGTCGAGCCGTTCGTTACTGAATTGGCGGCGATCAATGCGACGGAAGGGCAGCGCCAGGCGATCCTCGACATCGCGCGTCAGGACCGCAGCGCCCAACACACGGCGGATCTCCACGACCTTATCGCCGAATCGAGCGGCAATGATCTCTTCGAGTTCACGCTGAAGGCTATGCACGTCGCGCTCGACACGCATTTCCGTGAGGAGCGGATCTCGGCAGCAGACCGTGAAGTGACCCGCAAAGCGCATGAGCGGATTGCCGAGCGGATCGGTGAGCGAGATGCCGCGGGTGCGCGCGCGGCGATGGAGCTCCATCTTTTAAAGTATCGGGAGTACCTCGTGGCGAGCGGGCTGGCGTACGAACCGGTCCTTCCGCCGTTGAACTGATCTCAATCGATCGCGAGGGTCTTGACCTGTGCGCGGCGTGATGAGGCGCGCAAGCGAACGTCGACCGACCCGCCGAGCGCGCAATTCCCTTTCACCGGGAGCCCAGCATGCGCTGTCATGTGAGGGACTTGCGCGATTTGGCATCTCTTAGCATTCATGGTTATGTTTACTATTATCGCTCATGGATCGGATGTCGATAGAGGAGAAGTCAACGTGGATTTGTCATTGACCGCAGCGCAGAGTGCCTTTCGCGATGAGATTCGGGAATGGCTGTACGCGCACGTTCCGCGGGAGTCATTCGGATCGGCCGCCACGCGGGAGGGATTCGAGCAGCACCGTGCGTGGGAGCGAGAGCTTCACGCGGCGGGCTTTGCTGCTGTTCATTGGCCGACCGAATTCGGTGGCCGAGGAATGAATCCGACGGCGACCATGATCTTTTACGACGAGTACCTCGCTGCGGGCGCCCCCGATCGTCTGAACCGTCTCGCGCTCGGGCTGGCCGGTCCCACTCTCATAAACAACGGCACAGACGCGCAGAAGCGGCGATGGCTGGAACCCATGCTGAGATGTGACGACATTTGGTGCCAGGGTTTCAGCGAGCCGGACGCCGGCAGCGACCTCGCTTCGCTTCGCACCAAGGGTGAGGTGGATGGCGATGTTATTCGGGTCACGGGTCAGAAGATATGGACCTCGCACTCACGATTCGCCGACTGGATCTTCGCGCTTGTCAGAACCGACCCTAGCGCTTCTGCGCACAAGGGCATTACGTTCCTGATGATTCCGCGCCACCAGGAGGGAATCGATATTCGCCCTATCCAGCAGATGAACTACGCCGCGGACTTCGCGGAAGTGTTCTTCACGGATGTAGCAGTCCCCATTGAGAACGTCGTCGGCGAACTTAACGACGGATGGAGGGTCGCTATGGGCACGCTCACCCAAGAGCGCAGCAGCAACCTGAACACGGCGGCGCATTTCCAGCAGATGTTGAAGGAGGCGATCGAAACGATTCCCACGGGTCGGCGCAGAGATCCCGCCGTGCGTGAACGGGTCGGACGGTTCTACGAGGAGATCGAGGCGTATCGCTATCTCTCCTTGCGTACTCTCACCGAACTCACGCGAGGGAAGACTCTCGGAGCGCAGTCGATGATGGGGAAGCTGTGGTGGTCTGAGATGCAGACCCGCATCCTCGAGTTCGCCCTCGAGATGATCGGCGAAGAAGCGGAAGTGCTGCGTGACCAGTCCGGCGTAGTCTCTCCCCTCATACAGAGCTACTGGCTGGGCCGCGCTGCGCACATCTATGCCGGCTCGAACGAGATACAGCGAAACATCATTGCCGAGCGTGTCCTCGGCCTCCCGAAAGGCTGATCATGGACTTCGACTTCGATGAGGAACAATATTCGTACCGTGATGCCGTTCGCGACGCGTTCGGTCGTTCGGTGACGCCGGGTTCGGTTCGAGAGGTGTGGTCGCAAGGGCACGCTTATGACGGAAGCCATGGCAGGGTGCTGGCGCAGCTCGACCTGTGGGGAATGCTCGTGGAGGAGCGCTTCGGTGGTTCGGGAGCGAGTGTGCTCGACCTTGCTCTGCCTCTCGAGGAATGCGGGCAATTTGCGGTTGCCGAGCCGATCGTGGAGACCCTTGTCGTTGCACCATTGCTACTTCAGGAGTGGTGCCCCGATTTCCCCGGCGCGGAGACACTTTTGACGGGCATCGCCTCTGGCGAATTTGTCGTCGCGGTCGCGATGGACGGCGCGTCATTGGTCAGCGATGGCGCCCGCGCGGATGCACTAATTGTGATCGATCGCGACGAGATCCACCTTCTACGCACCGGCCAGTTCCTCGCCGCACCTGTCGCCGGGATTGACCCGAGTCGCCGCCTCGCCCGCTGTGAGTTCGTTCTCGACCAGTCGACGCTTGTCACCGATTCGCCGACGATTGCTGCGCGCGCTCGCGCCGCTGTAATGGCGGGCAACGCGGCGCTCGCAGTCGGAGTAGCCGGCCGAATGTGCGAGATGACTCGCAATTACCTATTGCAGCGCGTTCAGTTCGGGCGGGTGCTCGGTTCCTTCCAGGCACTCAAGCATCGCCTAGCCGACGTTGCGGTCGCAGTTGAGGCGGCTCGCTCGTTGACCTGGAATGCCCTCTACCGCGTAAGTACTTCCGACAGCGGAGCCGAATTGGCGGCGACCGCGGCGAAGTCCGCGTCCAACGAGGCACTCGCGATCGCGGGCAGGGCGTCGCTTCAGCTACACGGCGGAGTCGGCTTCACCTGGGAGCACGACCTGCACCTGTGGCTGCAACGCGGCAAAGCGTTGGAGATCGCAAACGGGTCTGCAAGCGAGCACCGTCAGGCGATCGGCTCCTTGATACTGGATGAGGTGGACTCAGCATGAACGCCTCGAGTGCCAGTGAGGCCACCCGGCTGAATTTGGTTGAAGCGCTGCATGGCGCCCAATCGATCGCGATCATCGGTGCCTCGAATGTCGGGACGAAGGCATCGGGTCGGACGCAACGCTATCTTCGTCGGTACGGGTTCCAGGGGCGGATTTATCCGGTCAACCCGAACAGTCCCACGGTGCAGGGCGAAGTGGCATACCCGAGTGTCAGTGCTTTGCCCGAGGTGCCGGACATCGTCGTCATCGTCCTGCCCGCTACAGCGATCGAGCAGGCAGTTCGGGAGTGCGGTGAGGCAGGCGCTTCGCTTGCGATCGTGTTCGCGTCCGGATTCGCCGAGATGGGAGAAGAAGGCGCGAAGGCGCAAGAGTTGGTTGTTCAGGCAGCGCGCAGTACCGGGATCCGCGTTCTCGGACCGAACAGCGTCGGTGCTGTCTCGTTCGGTAACAGCGTCATCACGACGTTCATGACTGGCGTTGATCAGGACCGCTTCGAGCCGGAGGATCACAAGATCGGCTTCGTGTCGCAGAGCGGGGCGATGGGCGGTTTCATACTCAACCTTGCGCAGTCCCAGCACATCGGGGTCGGGACGTTCATCAGCACGGGCAACGAGGCAGACCTTGCGTTGCCCGAGGTCATGCAGCAGCTGGTTGACGAAGGAGAAACCAAGGTCTTACTAGCCTACGTCGAGGGGGTTCGCGACGGCGAAGCGTTCACGGACGCGCTCGCCAGTGCCCTCGATGCGGGCATTCCGGTCGGCCTTCTCAAAGTCGGGCGCAGCGAACGCGGCGCTCACGCGGCCGCTTCCCACACAGGTACCCTCGCGGGATCGGATGTCGTCTTCGACGGACTCTTCCGTGAGCACGGAGCGCAGCGGGCAGAGAGCGTTGAGGACCTCCTCGATCTTGCCCGGGTCTTTTCCAGTCCACGCCGGCCGAAGGGCAACGGTGTCTCCATCGTGACTCTGTCTGGGGGTGCCGGAGTGCTCATGACCGACATCGCGGAGGACTTGGGGCTGTCGATATTCGCGTGGGATGAGCCCTGGCAGGCCCGTCTGCAAGAGGTCCTGCCGACGTTTGCGGCGACCGGCAATCCGATCGATGTCACCGGCGCGATTGCCGCCGATTTGATGATTCTGGATGACGCGGTACGCATCGCACTCGAGAACCCCGACACGGATCAGGCCATCGTCCTGTTGGGCAATCTGGAGCCGGAAGAGGACGCGATCTGCGCGCTTCTGCTCGAACGGGCAGCCAAGAGCGACAAGCCGCTGCTGGTCACTTGGGTAGGCGGATCCGGGAAACCCCAGAAAGTCCTCTCGGCGGGCGGCCTCCCGACCTTCACCGATCCCGCTCGCACGATGCGCGCTGCCGCGGCGTCGGTGCGCTGGGCCATGACCAAGCAGCAGCGGGAGCTGGAACGCGGCGAGTGCCTTCCGGTTGCGGGCATCAAGGCAGCCCGGGAGTTGATCCAAGAGGCAGAGGGCACTGGGACCATCACCCTCGACGAGGTAATCAGCAAGCGGGTCGTCGAAGCGGTCGGGATCTCCGTGGTGGAAGAGTCCCAAGCGCACTCCGCCGAAAATACGGCAGATGCTGCTTATTCGATGGGCTATCCCGTTGTGGTCAAGTTGCTCTCGGACGAGGTTCCGCACAAGAGCGAACTCGGCGTGGTGCGCATGGGACTCCGGGACCGAGCCGCGGTTCTCGAAGCGGTTGCATCGATTCTGGATATCGCGGCGTCGCACGGCGTCACCGACCGACGACTTGTCGTTCAGCGACAGCTGGACAATGACATCGAGATCATTCTCGGGACCTCGCAGGATGACACGTTCGGCACGACGGTTCTCGTCGGCATCGGTGGAGTATCAGCCGAGGTGCTCCCAGATGTACAAGTTCGACTGGCACCCGTCAGCGTAGCTGAGGCGCGTCGCATGATCGAGGCACTTCGCGGGGTCAAACTTCTTCGAGGAGTGCGTGGTCGGCGCGGTGTGGATGAGGGCGCGCTTGCGGAGTCCATCGCGCGACTTTCGAGCTTGGCCGCAGCGCTTTCCGAATCCATCCTCTCGATCGATCTGAATCCGCTGCTGGTGCTCGAGGATGGCCGACCCGTCGCAGTCGATGCGCTTGTCGTCTTGCGTCCATCCGTGGACTAGCGGAAACCCGTTTCTACCCGTGCGAAGGAGCACCAATTGACAGACTCCGACGAGTTCATTGTTCGAAGTGAGCGGCCCGCGATCGTGACGGGTGCGGCACGTGGAATCGGTGCCGGCATTGCGGACGCACTACTGGCTGCCGGGCATCCGGTGGTCGTGGTGGACATCAACACGGACGCGCTCGCGGAGTTTCGTGCCGCGCGTCCGAAATTGGCGGAGCGCCTGGCTATCGTGGCTGCCGACGTTTCGGACGAAGCGGCCTGGGAGACAATTCTTCAGGAGACGCAGCGTCGATTTGGCCCCGTGGCGGTTCTGGTCAACAACGCCGGGATCTCACCCAAGCACAACGGTCTACGTCGGGAGACCGACGGAATGCCGCTGGAGGAGTGGAACCGAGTCATTGCGGTCAACCTCACGAGTGCATTCCTTGGTGTGCGGGCTGTGCTGCCAGCAATGCGTGCGCAAGGGTGGGGTCGAATCGTGAACGTCTCCTCCCAGGCAGGTCGTCAGGGAGCTCGGATCGCAGGCGTTCACTACGGCGTCACGAAGTCGGCGCTGCTCGGTCTGGCAATGACCGTCGCGTACGAGTATGGAGCCGACGGAATTACCGCGAACTCCGTGACCCCGGGAAGAGTCGAGACGGATATGGCGGCCCAGGCGCCCGACGAGGTGAACGCACGGCTGGCGGCGGCGATCCCGGTCGGACGTGTCGGTCAGCCGGCGGACATCGGCGCGACCATCTCGTTCCTGGCGGGAGATTCTGCGTCATTCATCACCGGCGCGACCATCGACGTCAACGGCGGCAGTTTCATGGGGTGAGAAGCTTACCCTCGGCGAGAAGAAGTTCAACTGAGTAAGAGGAGCATGGCCATGTTCTATCGCGATTTGCCTGATGGAGATGCACGCGGAGTCTTCGGGGATGACGATGCGCTCGGCGTGCTCAATAGGCAGACGCCACAAACGATTCGTGCGGCGCGCGAGGCGATTGTCAGCGGAGAGATGTTTTCCCTGAACGCACCGTTGAATTGGCCCGATCCGCCCCTGTTCAACCGTGCGCAGGTGGAGCACTCGGTCTACACGACCGGAATGGGCAACCGCGATGACTATCTGGATCGATTTTACTTGCAGGGGTCTTCGCAGTGGGACAGCTTTCAGCACTTCCGCGACCCCGAGACCGGCTTTTACAACCATCTCCCGCATGAGGACCTCGGGATCGAGAAGTGGGCGCGACGCGGAATTGCCGGGAGGGCAGTCCTGCTTGATGTCGAACGATACGTGACCGCCCAGGGGCGGTCGTTGAGCTGGAACGAGCGGACCCCGATCGGAGTGGATGTGCTGGAGGCGGTCAGGACCGCGCAGAGCATCGAGTCCCGCGAGGCGGATATCCTTCTCATTCGCACCGGGTGGACGACCGGCTACAACATGGCGACAACCGAGGAGCATGAACGCGTTCGCACCGTGCACGACAGTCCGGGACTCGAGCCGAGCCTTGAGATGGTCGAGTACCTCTGGGACTGGGGCATTAGCGCGATCGCGGCGGACAACATCGCTGTCGAGCCCATGCCGATCCAGGGTCCCACGCTGCATGCCCGCCTTCTTGCGAGGCTCGGGGTACCGTTCGGCGAGTTATGGTGGCTCGATGAACTAGCTGCGCACAGCGCGCTCGACGGGCGATACACCTCGTTCCTGACGTCCGCACCGCTTAATCTGGTGGGCGGTGTCGGCTCGCCCGCCAACGCCCTGGCCATCAAGTAGGCAGCGCTATGAAGGCAATCGAAGTCGACTCCAACTTTCGCCTGGGATGGAACACCGTCCCGGATCCGCAGGTGGGCGAGTACGACGTGCTGATCGATATCCGATCCTCCGGTGTAAACCGGGCGGATCTTGCACAGCGCGAGGGACGCTATCCGCCGCCCCCGGGCGCACCGCCGTACCTGGGCCTCGAGTGTGCCGGAACAGTGTTGGCCATCGGGTCCAACGTCACGGGCATTGCGGTCGGTGACGAGGTATGCGCCCTACTTCCCGGGGGGGGTTACGCGGAGCGAGTCGCAGTCGATTACCGGTTGACTCTGCTGGCGCCGAACGGCATATCACTCATCGAAGCGGGAGGAATGGTCGAGGCAGCCTGCACAGTGTGGTCAAATCTCGTCGAGATGGGTGGCATCACTTCCGGAGACGTCCTCCTGGTGCATGGAGGCGCGAGCGGCATCGGCACCATCGCGATCCAGATTGCGAAGGCCCTCGGGGCGACAGTCATTGCGACAGCCAGCGGCCAAGAAAAGGGAGCTCTGTGCCGTCGTCTGGGCGCCGACCTCGCAATCGACTACACCACGGAAGACTTCGTTGTCCAGAGTCGGGAGTTCACTGGAGGTCGAGGAGTAGACCTCATCCTCGATGTTCGAGGCGGAGACTATCTTGTTCGGAATCTCGACTCGCTCGCTCGCCGAGGCCGTCTGTTAATCATTGGCACGCTAGGAGGTCGCGAAGGGGTGCTCCCCATCGGTGCTCTCCTCCAAAAGGCCTCGTCTGTAACCGCCGCTACATTGCGGAGCCGTCCTCTGTGCGAGCGAGCTGAGGTGGTCGCGGGCGTCGGACGGGATGTGTGGCCGCTGATTGAGCGCGGCGAGGTCATCCCAGTTCTGGATTCGACGTTCGAACTTGAAGACGCTGAAGCTGCGCACGCACGTTTGAGCTCCGGAAAGCACGCGGGCAAAATTCTGCTCATCCAAGGAGCGTGACGCAAGAGTAGCCGCAGTCGAGAATGCATTTCAATGATGGATCTGCAACTGCTCGCTGACGCCGGCCGCGACGCAGTCGACGGTCAGCCCGTCCTATCCTGCTCGGCGAGCAACGCGCGCGCGGCCCCAAGGATGGACTGACGCCGTCACACTGCCTGCCCGCCCATGCTCTCTGCCATCCGCGCAGCCTAGGCCACCGCTGCCGCGCTTCCCGACTGCGGGGCATCGTTCGCGACAGATTGGCTGAGTTGCTCGAGCAGCGTCGGCAGTGTTCGTGCAATGTAGGGCGAGTCTGCGAACGTCAGTTCGGAATGGCCGTCCAGAATCCACGCTTCGAACGAGCGCTCGTATGTGTCTAGTATCACCCGCACGGCGAGCATCGGGTCCCATTCGAAGCGTCGACCAATCCTCGTCATGAGGTCGGTGAAGATGTCCACGAGCGCGCCGAGGAACTTCCTCTCCGACCTCGCGGCTCCGGGGCCGTCGAGCCCGCCCGCCATCGCCCGCACTCGGCGTTCACCTCGGATGATCAGGCCTCCCCTGTCGAGCGGCCAGGATTTGGCCAGAAGGCTTGCGGCCTCGGTGACGCCGGCCGGCGTGGCCGACGCGACGAACTGATCGATGCAGGCGCGGAGTCGCGACGAGCACTCGTCGACGAGTGCCTCGTGTACGGCATCCAAAAGGGCATCGGCGGTCGGAAACAACTGGCGAAATGCGTGAGTGCTCAAACCGAGCCTCTCGCAGATGTCGGAGATGAGCCACTGGTCGAGGCTGCCTCCGGTCGACAGTGAAACACGAGCGGCCGTGACAATCCGGCGCGAAATCCTCGCGCGATTGGGAATTGCGAGGGGTCTCAATTCCACTAGAGCGTCACCGGTTGAGTTTGCCGGTTAGGGCGGCGATCGGTCTCAGAATGACAGGGCGAGCAAAGATCCACGCCGCGACCATCGCAACGGCGGATGCAGCGAACAACGCAAACCCGACCCATGAGGTCTCATCCCGGGCGGCATACATGTGGTTCAGGTTGCGCAGCGCGCCAGTCGCCAACACCAGGGTCACGTGGGCGATCGCGAACAACACGAAGTAGAGCATCACTGGATAGTGAACCGCACGTGCGAGCTCGATGGGGAAGACCCGGCCAGCACGCTCGGCCGTGTCGGGCCATAAGGGCGACATCCGCACTCCTGTGATGATCGCCAGCGGGGCCGCGACAAAAACGATGGAGAAGTAGGCCAGCAGCTGAAGGCTGTTGTAGTTGACCCAGCCGTTCTCGGTGGGCCAGTTCAGGGAGGCGTACTGCAGGGCGGTCGAGAGAGCGTTTGGCACGACCTCCCAGCTGGTCGGGACAAGGCGGACCCATTGAGCAGTGGCGAATAGCAGCACAATGAACAGAATGCCGTTTACCATCCAGAGAACGTCGAGGCTTAGGTGGAACCACAAGTCGAGGGAGATCCGCTTAGGGGGCCGAGCCGAGTTCGTTGGACCAACCATGCGAGTCCAGTAGGCCGCAGGACGCGCCTTCGTCCGCACCGACCATCCAGTCTTGACGATGAGCACCATGAAGAACACATTGAGGAAATGCTGCCACCCCACCCACGCGGGCAGCCCGATCGGAGCACTCGTAGGAAGTGGAGTCGCACCCGGATAGGCGAAGACGAACGACTGAACCGCAGACATCTCGCGAAGCCACCGCGCGATCAACACCACGACGACCATGGCGATCAGCGCTGCAACGCACCACAGCAGAGTGTGTCGGTTACGTAAGGCAGCCACCGTGGTCACTTCTTCCGCGCCGCGATCTCGTTGACGAGCTGCGGCACCACAGTGAACAGGTCACCGACGATCCCGAAGTCGGCAACCTCGAAGATTGGTGCATCAGCATCCTTGTTGATCGCGACGATCGTCTTAGCGGTCTGCATTCCCGCCCGATGCTGAATGGCACCAGAAATACCCAGGGCGACGTACAGGTCAGGAGACACAATGACGCCGGTCTGGCCTACCTGATAGCTCTTCGGAACATAGCCGGCATCCACGGCTGCGCGGGATGCGCCGATTGCGGCGCCCAGCGCATCGGCCAAGCCCGCGACCACAACAAATTTCTCCTTCGAGCCGAGTCCTCTCCCCCCCGACACGACGATTTGCGCGCTGCGTAGGTCCGGCCGTGATGTGTTGGAGTGCACCACCTCCACGGAATCGATTGAGGCTGCGGGGCCATCGACGATCACGGGAACGATCGTGCTCGTGGGAGTTCGTGGGGAGGCGCGTCCGGAGATTGCCCCTTCTCTGATCGTCACGATCGGGATACCGCGGTCGACAGCGGATTCGGTCGTGTACGCGCCGCCGAACACCGAGTGTAGGCCGACCACTCGGTCCCCGTCCAAGCGAACCCCGATCGCATCAGCAAGGACGGCATTTCCCGTGCGCGCCGCCACTCGACCCGCAACCTCGCGACTGAGAGTCGAGTTCGCGAGCAGCACGGCAACTGGTGACGTGTTCGCCAGGACGGAGGTCACCGCCTCAACTTGCAGGCGGCCAAGCACCTCGCCAAGCGAGGATGACTCGCCCACGAGCACCTCATCCGCACCGTAGCGGCCAAGCTCGTCAACCACCGCGTCCACTGCAGCGAGAGGTGCCGTGACCACGGCGACTACCCTTCCGAGGGCACTCGCGGCCCCAATCAACTCCGCCGCTGAACTGCGCACCCCACCACCGGGCGCGCTCTCAATGAATACTAGGCACGTTGACATCGTCGTCTCCTTCGGGACTCGGTCAGATGAGTCGTCGGTCGGCAAGATACTGCACGAGCTCGGAGGCGGCAGCGGAAGATCCATCGTCCGTCACGATCCGACCGGCGGACCGCGCCGCACGCGATGTAGTCGTCAAAACAACCGACGAAGCCAGTGCGGCAGGCTCGGCAATTTGGACGGCCACAGGCTTCTTCTTCGCGGTCCTGATGCCCTTGAAGCTCGGAAATCGCGCCTCCGGTGTGCGCTCAGACACGCTCACCACTGCGGGAAGGGGGGTGTGGACGCTCACCGTTCCGTGATCGGCGCCTCGCATCCCGGACACCTGGCTGGGCGTGATATCGATACTGTCGAGCTCGAGGAGGGCCGGCATCCCAAGCAGCTCCGCGATCATGGCAGGCACGATGCCCCCGCGGCCATCGGTCGATTCGTTCCCCGCGAGGATCAGGTCGAAAGCCTGCCCGCGCAATGCGGCCGCTAGCGCCCCCGCTGTACAGAGCATGTCCGCTCCCACGAGGGCGTCCGAGAGAATGTGTACGCCGGAGTCGGCTCCCATGGACAGCGCCTTGCGCAGCGCGTCGACGCTCTGGCTCGGGCCCATCGTGATAACGACGACTTCGGCGTCAGAGGTGGAGTCCTTGATCGTCAGAGCAACTTCAAGTGCGCGTTCACCGACCTCGTCAATGACCCGATCGGAGGCGTTGCGGTCGACACGGCCGGTCTCGAGATCGAGCTGACGCACACCCCAAGTGTCCGGCACTTGTTTGACCAGGACGGCAATCTTCATTGGTCGCTCCTCTGCTCGTTCGTGTGCCATGACGGAACTCTTGCGGCAGGACAGCCACGCGTGAACCCCGACCTCTAGGGACTATCACTTGAGGTCGATGTCGACTCTAGAATAGTTGCACGCTACATGCAACACGTATTGATAGTTTGGCGCGACGATCCGCAACACGCGGACGGATAACAAACCCAACTGACACGGTTGCCGCGAGTCCTACTCCTCGCGAGGCAGGGGCACGGCAGAGGCAGTGTCTGGATGCTCGATCGAGAACTCGAGGATGCCACGTACGTGCTGGCGGGCGGCCTTCTCGGCGCCTTCACCATCACATTCCTCGATTGCAATTAGTAGACGGTCGTGAGCCGTGAGGAGCGGCTCCGATAGAGCGCCGGGCAGGGCCGCCATTTCTCGCATCAGAAGCTTGAGCAGCGCTCGCACACGCTGGAGCTCTTCGACTATTCGACGATTGCCGGAACCTTCGATAAACGCCTCGTGGAACGCTCTGTCGTACTTCTCATGCCCAGCGAGATCCTGCGCCTGGACGGCGCGGACATGTTTGCGGTAAGAATCACGGAGATCCTGCTTCTCGCGATCGGACATCTGGGTGGCGGCAAGGCGTGCCGCCATGCCCTCAAGAGCTTCTCTGTACTGGAACAGTTCGCGCAGATCCGCTGTCGATCCGTTGAGCACGACCGCGCCACGCCGCGGGGTCACATCGACGAGCCCCTCATGTTGAAGTCGCATGAGGGCCTCTCTCGCGGGAGTGCGACTGACGTTGAGCTGGCGCGCGATGTCTGGCACGCTGAGCCGAGAACCGGGTGGAAGCTCCCCCGCCAGAATCGCCCTGCGAAGTGAGTCTGTCACTCGATCAAGGAGCGACTTTCCACCTTCCAAAGGTCGCACGCGATCTCCCGTCCTAGCGTTTCGTGTGATCAGAAACTTACACGCTGAGCGACTAACCGGGACTTCCGACCGGCCTCACACGTATGTGCAATATGCGAATCGCGATACATGCAATATGTTCTCAACAGGGATGTTGAGGGCGCATTCAAGCAGGCTTCCAGTGATGACGGCCACCACCTTCCGGTACTCTCTGGGGACTTCCTGATAGGTCGACGATGACAACTTCTTGCTGAGCAGAGCTATCGAGAGGTTATCGCCGAACTGCAATCACCCTATGACCAGAAATGGAACGCGTCGACGGCGAGCTGTTCCGGCCGATCTGGACCGACGATGCCGAGTGGCGCTGCAATCAACTCAACGTTCATCGCATTGATATCACCGAGATGATGAACAACTTCGGTTGGGGTGCGGCTCAAGGCCTCCTCTCCCCGAGGAGGGATATGCGCTGAACATTGCGGACAATGGCACGGCGTAATTGGACGACGATAGTGCGATCAGATTCCCGGAGTTCGTCGCCTACCGCCTGGTGGGCGGTGATCCCGGGCCATACACCTTCGGGTGCAACGACGATGAATTCTGGCGAACTCCGGGTGGTTGGCGCTCTGCCTCCCGCATCAGGACGATGTTGAGCGTGACACAAGGGGTGGCGGTCGGATATTAGGGTTCGAACTCAACGTGGACGCGCATGTGTAGTCCGCCTAGCGTTGCCCGAAACTTTGAATCAGGGTCTGTGCGGCCCGGGTTGCAATGAGGTTCGTGATCGACTCCGCCTCGGCGTTCAGTTGTTCGGCCAGCGGCATGGACTGCTTCGCCAGCCGTTTGGTGGCGGCCAGGGACTCGGAGGAAACCTCGAGGAGTGCGGCCACAACGCGATCCGTCTCTGCCCGAAGCTCCGCGGCGGGTACCACGCGGGAGGCCAAGCCCCACGCGAGCGCCTCGCTCGCGGTGAAAGAACGATTGGTGAGCAGCAGGTCGATCGCCAGGCGTTCGCCGAGTGCGCGGGGGAGCAAGTAGCTCGCACCGCCGTCGGGAGAGAGCCCGACGGCGGTGTAGGCCAATCGCGAGACCGCATCATCAGCGAGAACCACTACGTCACCGCTATAGGCGAGGCCGATGCCTGCGCCCGCGATCGCGCCCTGCGCGACCGTGACTACCGGGCACGGGAAAGATGCCAAAAGCATGACGGCCTCGTGCAGGGGCTCGACGGTCGCCCTCAGATGCTCTGTCGCGTCGCGTTGGTGGGCGGCGAACTCTTTGAGATCACCTCCGACGCTGAAGTTCGTCCCTTCGGCGCGCAGGACCACGACGCTCACGTCGTCTCCGTGGGCAGCAACCTCGCGCACGGCATCCCGCAGTTCGCCGGTGGCCTGCAGGTCGAGCGCGTTGCGCCGATCAGGGGAACTGAGCACAATGTCCCAGCGGCCGCCGTCCTGGACGAGGCGGACCCGTGATCCGATCGACTTCGCTTGCTTCATCTGTGCTCTTCCGGATGGACACGATGGTGCGCGCCGACATGTGCGGGACGACATTATCATTTTGGCAGACCGATATGCTACATGCAACCTGGCGGACAGTCGCGCGAACACAGTTCTCCTGATGATTGCGGAAGAACTGTCTAGGAGCGCAGATGCACAGAGAAAAACAGCTCGACCGCCCCAATCCGGCCGAAGCTCGGAAGACGAGTACAGCGGGGCCCCTGGAGGCTCTCGACCACCCTCAACTTGGAAGCGACGCCTGGGTCAGGAACCTGATCGACTACCGCCACTTCACCGAAACGCTCAGGCGCGCACCCCGGCTGCGCGGCGATAACCCGTTCGAGAAGCGACTTGCCGCCTTCGCCGCGAAGCAACGATTCGCCTATCGTGACGGACGGCTATCCCCAGATCGGATCGCGCCGTTGGAGCGTCTTGAATTCTGGACCTGGGTTCCGCACTGCCGCGATCGTGACGGGTGATCGCGGCGCTACCTGTGGCAGGGGCGCCGGGACTGCTGTCGGTTCGATTGAGTCAACTAAATCGTCAGCAGTCCCGAACGTGTTGGCAATGAAGGCGTCGTGCCTGCCCTCTACAGGACTGCCCAGCAAGACACCAGGACTAGCCCAGCGCCACCGTGTTTCCGGACGGCCAGCAGATCTTGGGTGGCGGCTTCGAGCAGCTGATCCCGTCGGCGGCGGCCGACATCCAGCCGGCGCTCCGCGCCTCAGTCCCCGCTCCAGATCCCTAATCGCCGCCGATCAAGAGCCCTCTGGGCCAGCCACCGCGGGCCGCAGCCGAAACGCTGACCGACACGATCGTGAGGGCACTGCCCGCCCCGTCATCTCACAGCCGCGGTAAGGGGGAGAAACGCGGCGAGCGCGGGCAGAGGCGTTCGAGAGGCGGCGCGGTTACCGGGAGTTGCGAAGAGAGGACGGTGCGACTGCATGGGGGCAACGGCTGATAGGCCGGGTGGAGTGGGGTTGGCTGATGCGCTCAGAGCCCGCGTGCGCGGTCGAGGCCGGTTGGCGTCCAGACGCTGGTCGGCGCGCACAGCGGCCGGGAGGCGGTTGGTGTGCGCGGCTGGGCGCGGTTTCCGGGCTTCTGGCTGGTGGCGAGAGGCGAATACGGTCGGCTGCGGTGGCAGTAAGAGACATGTCTAGAGACATGTCTAGACAGTCCGTATCGAATTTGCCCACGTTTTGCCCACGCTTTGAATCAATCGAACGTGTGTGCTCAATTTGTCAAAATCCCCGTGATAGCAGGGATCGGGAAGCAAACGGCGCGCAAAAAGAGGTCGAGGATTCGCTCATCTCCATCGAGGAGGTCAGGAGTTCGAATCTCCTAGGGTCCACCGGTACCGCAGAAACTCCCCGCGACACGGCATCACCGCCGACGATCGCGGGGAGTTTTTCGTCTGCCGGGTCCCGCGCACCGGCCCTTGGCGGCGCCGTCGACTAGGGTGACGCTCGTGCCACAGAACCTGCCGGAGAGCCCGCGCCAGACCGAGTCCATCCCCCCTCAGGCGGCCTTGAGCATCCGAGGCCTGTACAAGCGCTTCGGCGAGAAGAATGCCGTCGACGATCTCAGCCTGGATGTTCCCACCGGCTCCTTCTACGGCCTCGTCGGCCCGAACGGTGCCGGAAAGACCACGACCCTCTCGATGGCCACCGGGCTTCTGAGACCGGATGCCGGCACCATCACGCTGCACGGGGTGGACGTCTGGCGCAACCTCGTCGAGGCGAAGCGGCTCGTCGGGGTGCTCTCCGACGGCGTGCGCCTGTTCGACCGCCTCACCGGGGAGCAGCTCGTCACCTACTCGGGACTCTTGACGGGGATGGACCGGCCGACAGTCGCGGAACGGGTGGACGACCTGCTCCGGCTGCTCGACCTGCAGGGGGCGAGCGGAACCCTCGTGGTCGACTACTCGGCGGGCATGACGAAGAAGATCGCCCTGGCCTGCGCGCTCGTGCACGCACCGCGACTGCTGGTGCTGGATGAGCCATTCGAGTCGGTCGACCCGGTCTCGGCGGCGAACATCCGCGACATCCTGCAGGGCTATGTCTCATCCGGGGGCACCGTCATCGTGTCGAGTCACGCCATGGATCTCGTGCAGCGCATGTGCGACCACGTCGCGGTGATCTCGGCGGGGAGGGTGCTTGCGGCTGGGACCGTCGACGAGGTGCGTGGCGGGTCCACGCTGGAAGACCGGTTCGTCGAACTGGTCGGCGGGCGACACCACGCGGAGGGGCCCGAGTGGTTGCGAATCTCCTGAGGCTTCGCCTCCTCGTTCTCAAGAACTCCCTTCTGCGCAGCACCTGGCAGCTCGTCGCGGTGATTTTCGGTGCTCTCTACGGCATCGGCATCCTGTTCGGCAGCACGATCGGGCTCGTGGCGCTCAGCGGCGTGCCGGTGGGGATCGCTCGCACCGTCGTGGTGCTCGCGGGCTCGGCCCTCGTCCTCGGCTGGGTGCTCATCCCGCTCCTGGCCTCCGGGATCGACCAGACCCTCGAACCCGCACGACTGGTGACCTTCCCGATTCCGTTGAACACCCTGCTGCTCGGTCTCGCCCTGAGTGGTCTCGTGGGGGTGCCCGGAATCGTGACCCTGCTCGCGTCGCTGGCTACCGCGGGCACCTGGTGGCAGCATCCGCTGATCGCGCTGGTCGCGGGCCTCTGCGCGGCCATCGCTGCCGCGACCTGCATCGTCGGATCGCGCGCGGTCACCACGCTCAGTTCCACTTTCACCTCCGGTCGCCGCTTTCGAGAAGCTGCGGGATTCCTCGCGATCATCCCTCTCTTCTTGCTCGGACCGATCATCGTGTCGCTCTCCTCCGGCATCCGCACGGCCACGGATGCTCTTCCCGGCCTCGCGAATGCGCTCGCCTGGACGCCCCTCGGCGCACTCTGGGCGGTGCCTTCGGACCTCGCGCTCGGAAATCCTGGCGAAGCCGCCCTCCACTTCCTGATCGGTGTCGCCACCCTGCTCCTTCTCCTGCTTCTCTGGCGCCGCAGCCTCGCGCTCGCCCTCATCACTCCGGCCCACACAGCCTCGCGCAGTCGCGGCAGCGGCAAACTCGGGTGGCTCGGCCGCTTTCCGGCGACGCCGGCCGGGGCGGTCGCGGCCCGTTCCCTCACCTACTGGATCCGGGACCCGCGCTACGCCCGCCAGTTGCTCGTCGTGCCGCTCATTCCAGCCCTGATGTTCTTCTACAGCCGCAACGGGGCGCTCGACCTTCTGCACTCCGTCGGTCCGATCGTCGCGCTGCTGCTCTCGCTGTCGATCTTCTCCGACCTGTCTTACGAGGGCACCGCCTTCGCGACGCAGATCTCATCCGGCATCCGAGGCAGGGATGACCGGCTCGGCCGGGCCGCCGCTCTCGGCAGCTTCGGATTGCCGATCGTGATCATCTTCAGCATCGGTTCGGTCTGGATCAGCGGATCGTGGTCGGTGCTGCCCGGCCTTCTCGGGCTCTCGATCGGCATCTTCCTCAGCGGGCTCGGGGTCTCGAGCTATTCCTCGGCCCGCATCGTCATCCCCGTGCCGGGACCGGGCGACAACCCGTTCAAGGCGGCACCCGGGGCTGGCTTCACGACGGCCCTCACCACCTTCGCCACCTGGGGGGTGCTCGGGGTGCTCGTGCTGCCCGAACTCGTCCTCGCGGTGGTCGGAGCGGCGACCGGGGTCGACGTTCTGGGATGGATCGGGCTCGTGGTCGGTATCGCCCTCGGTTCCGGACTCATGGTGCTGGGCATCCGTCTCGGCGGAGCGCAGCTGGACCGGGCGGCACCGGAACTGCTGGAGCATCTCGCCCGCCAGCGCTGAGGTACCCCGGCGCTCCCTCACGACTGCCGGATGACGCGTGTGCGTCGGCGACGCACGACGTAGACGGCCAGTGCGGCGAGAATCGCCGCGCAGGCGATCCAGGGGAGCGCGACTCCCACCACCACCAGCGCTCCGGAGAGGAAGGCAAGCAAGGAGCCCCAGCCGGCGATGAGACCCGAGAGGAAGGTGGCGGGAGGGCGCACGGGAGCGGTGGTGACCGTGCCGAAGTCCACGGTGAGCGTGGCGAGGTCCACCTGGTCGTCGAGCCCACGCTTCTGGGCCTGCAGGCTCTCGAGGTTGGCCTGCCGGTCGGAGAGCACGGTCTCGATGGAGATGAGGTCGGCGGTGGTGGTGGCGCGGGACAGGAGCTCGACCAGTCGGTCGACCGAGGTGCTCAGCGCAGTGATGCGCGCCGCCAGATCCTGGGACTGGCCGGTGACATCCTGGGTCGCCAGGGACACGTTCTCCACACGCCCCAGTTTCTTCAACTCCGTGAGCGCCGCATCCAGCCTGGTGGCAGGGATCCGCAACACCAGCCGGGCGGTCCCCGGGACGCCTTCCGTCGTGGGATGCTCGGTGCGTCCGTCGACATGACCGCCAGCCGCCTCCGTGATCGTCACGGCCCTCTCTGCCGAGACCGAGGGCTCATCGACGGTGATCGAGAGCGTGCCGGTGGTGATCACCGAGCGGGTTGCCGGCGTGGATGCCGCGCCCACGGTGCCTGCGGCCTTCTCCGGCGCCATCATCGGCGCACGCGCGATCGAACTGCCAGAGCTGTCAGACTGCACCGATCCGGCGGATGCGGTGCATCCCGCGAGACCGAGTGCAGTGACGAGCAGGAGTGTCGTGACCGGTATGCGCCTCATGCCCTCACGCTAGGCGGGTGCTCCGGCGAGCCGCCACCCAACGTTTCTGGCGATTCGTTCGTCACGACAGGCTGCGATTCTGGGAATCGTGTGGGAGCCGCATGAGGGTGCCACGGCGGGGATTACCGTGTCATCAACACCAGACGAAGGAGAGATCATGGGCCTGATGGACAATGCCAAAGACGCTGCGGAAGCGACCGGCAAGAAGATCGGCGAGTGGGCCGACGACACCAAGGAACGCGTGAGTGACCGCGTCGACGAGGTGAAGGCGGAGGGTGAAGTCAAGCGCGCCGAGGGCGAGGTCTCCAAGGCCGAAGCCGATCGCGACGCCACCAAGGCGAAGAACGAGTACAAGGAAGAGCTGCGCGACTGAGTCCTTCGAGCGAGTCGTGCGACCAGTCTGTGCGACCAGGCTGAGCGGAGCTCGACGGGGGCGACCTAGGCTGGAGTGATGGACACTCGCACCCTCGGCCGCACCCACCGCTCCGTCTCCGCAATCGCCCTCGGCACCTGGCAGCTCGGTGCGGACTGGGGCGAGGTGACGGAGGCGGACGCCCGGGCTGTGCTCGACGCATCCGCCGAGGCCGGCGTCACTCTCTTCGACACCGCCGACGTCTACGGCGATGGCCGCAGCGAACAGCTGATCGGCGGCTACCTCGCCGACCGATCGGGGCACGACATCACCGTCGCCACCAAGATGGGTCGACGGGAGGCCCAGGATGCGGGCAACTTCACGCTCTCGAAGTTCCGGGAGTGGACCGACCGCTCCCGCGCGAACCTGCGCACCGACACTCTCGATCTCGTGCAGTTGCACTGCCCGCCCACCGCTGTCTTCTCCACCGATCGGGTCTTCGACGATCTGGATACCCTTGTCGCCGAGGGCGCGATCGCCGCGTACGGCGTGAGCGTCGAGACCGCGGATGAGGCGCTCACGGCCATCGCCCGGCCGAATGTCGCCACGGTGCAGATCATCCTCAACGCCTTCCGGCTGAAGCCGCTGGATGCCGTGCTGCCCGCCGCCATCGCGGCCGGCGTCGGCATCATCGCCCGGGTTCCGCTGGCCTCCGGGCTGTTGAGCGGCAAGTACACCGCCGAAACGACCTTCGCGGCGAACGACCATCGCACCTACAACCGTGACGGCTCCGCGTTCGACGTGGGGGAGACCTTCTCGGGAGTCGACTTCGAACGGGGAGTGGCGGCCGCGCGGGAATTCGCCGCGCTGCTTCCGTCCGAGGCCGCGGCATCCGGGTTCACCACGGCGCAGGTCGCCCTCGCCTGGGTTGCGCAGCTCGAGGGAGTGAGCGCGGTCATTCCCGGCGCGCGGAATGTGTCCCAGGCCGTGAGTAACGCCGCGGCCGGTTCGGTGCCCCCGTTGAGCCCGGCGTTCACGGCCGCCGTGACCGAGCTGTACGACCGTGAGTTTCGCGCCGCAATCCACGATCGCTGGTGAGCTCGCGCACTCCCGCATCGAGACCCCTCAGTGTGCGTCCGGCTCCATCCCGGTGCGCACGCCCGACTCGAGCCCGGCGATCGCGGCAAGATCCTCGGCATCCAGTTCGAAGTCGAACACGTCGAAGTTCTCCGTGATGCGACTGGCCGTCACCGATTTCGGGATCACCACGTTGCCCAGCTGGAGATGCCAGCGGATCACCACCTGAGCGGCGCTGCGCTCGTGCTTCGCCGCGATCGCGTCGAGCACTCGGTCGCCGATCAGTCGTCCGCGGGCGAGGGGTGACCACGCCTCGGTGAGGATGCCGTTGCTCGCGTCGAAGTCGCGCACCTCGCGCTGGGGGAGCCAGGGGTGCAGCTCCACCTGATTGATCGCCGGCACCGTCTCGGTCTCGGCGAGCAGCCGGTCGATATGGTGCGGTGCGAAGTTCGAGACCCCGATCGAGAGCACCCGACCGTCGGCCTTGATCGCCTCCAGTGCGCGCCAGGTCTCCACGAACAGGTCCTTCGACGGCACCGGCCAATGGATGAGGTACAGGTCGACATAATCGAACCCGAGCAACTCGAGGCTCGTGTCGAAGGCGCGGCGGGTCTTGTCGAAGCCGTGGTCGTCATCCCACACCTTCGTGGTGACGAAGACCTCGTCTCTCGGCACCCCGGAGGCGCGCACACCGTCGCCGACGCCGCGCTCGTTGTTGTACAGGGTGGCGGTGTCGATATGACGGTAGCCCGCGTCGATGGCGAGCTCCACGACGCGCGCAGCTTCGGCATCCGCCACCTTGTACACGCCGAGGCCGAGTTGCGGGATGTCGCGGCCATCGTTCATCGCGAGGAGGGGTGAGGTCGTTGTCGTCATCGTTCCATTATCGAAGACCGTCGCCGAGCGGGGGCCGGCCCGGACTGCTCTCCTGCGAATTCCCGGCTCCGCGCCGGCCCGAAGCGGCACAGCCGTCACCGGAATGCACGGGGACGCTAGCCGGGATGGGTCGCGATCGGTTCCGTGTCGGGGATGGGGCTGGCGTCACGACCGCGGAGGTCGGGGTGTGCCCGGTGGAAGATGGTGGGGATGAGGAATCCGAGTCCCGCAAACGCGGCAGCAACCCAGAACGCGCCGGGGGCGGTGAACCGGTCGATCATGAACCCGGCCACGGCGGAACCGATCGCTGCGCCGATGAGCTGGCCCGTGCCCACCCAGCCGTAGGCTTCGGCGGTCTCACTGAATCTCACGCTCGACGACACGATGGCGAACATCACCGCGAGGGCCGGGGCGATGCCGATCCCCGCGATCAGGAGGGTGACGGCGAGCCACCAGAAGTTGAGGGATACCGCGGCGAGAGACATCCCGACGAAGATGGCGAACAGGCGACGGGCGAGCGCCCAGGGGCCGATGGGGATGTGCCCGAGGGCGAGTCCGCCGATGAGCGATCCGACGGCGAAGAGGCCGAGCACGAGGCCCGCCTCCGATCCGCTGTCTCCGAATGCCGAGACCACCCCGGCCTCGATGGCGGCGCAGGCCCCGACGAGAAGGAATCCGGTCGTTGTCGCCAGCAGCACTGCCGGCTTCTTCAGCACGGCTCCGAGATTGCGCTTGCTTCGGGGGATCCGCACGCGCCCGACTTCGGGGGAGGAGATGAACCAGATGCCACCACCGACCAAGAAAGCGAGCGCGACGAGAATCGCGAGCACGGTGCTCACCTGGATGGCGAGGAAGGTCGTGATCACCGGCCCGAGCACCCAGATGACCTCCTGCGCCGAGGCGTCGAGTGAGAACAGCGGGGTGAGCTGCCTTGAGTTGACCATCTTGGGATAGATGGTGCGCACCGCCGGCTGGATCGGGGGAGTGCTGAGTCCGCCGACGAATCCGATCGCCATGTAGAGCCCGATCGGAAGTGCGGGCGCGAGAGCGATGGTGCCAACGGCAGTCGCACACACGATCGTCGTGAGCACGAGCACGCGGCGCATCCCCCAGACGCCCATCCAGCGGCTGGTGAGGGGGCCGGCGATCGCCTGGCCGATGCTGGTGGCGGCCAGGACGAGTCCGGCGGCGAAATAGGTGCCGGAGATGTGTTCGATGTGGAGAAGGAAGGCCAGGGAGAGCATTCCATTGGGGAATCGAGCCACCAACTGGGCTGCCATGATGCGCGCGACGCCGCGCGTTTTCAGGAGGCTCAGGTAGGTCTTCACAAGGCTGCAAGCCTATCGGTTGGGCGCCGGTCCACCGGGGTCGGATGTCGGGGATAGTGTCGCAATCGAGACCGCGGAGATTGTGCACAGCCTGTGCAAAAACCCGCGAACTTATCCACAAGCTGTGGACGACACGCCCACTACATATGGGGTTACCGCTTTGTCGGAGGCCCGCTATATAGTGGTCAAACCGCGGAACCCCCGCTCATCGATTTCATCGGTCGAGGAGCGTGAAATGACGGTTTCCGCACACTATTTCGGCCTCGCTGAGGGGCGCACGAGGGGAAGCAAACGTGGCAATCACCGTAGTCAAGCGCAATGGACAGCGAGAGCCGTACGACGCGAACAAGATCAACCTCGCGATCGAGCACGCCAGTGCCGGTCTCGACGAGAACATCACCTGGGTCACGCAGATCGCCAGTGAGCTCGAGTTGACCCTGTTCGACGGCATCACCACTCAGCAGCTCGATGAGGCGGTCATCCAGGTCGCCCTGCAGAACGTCAAGGACGACCCGGCATTCGACACGGTGGCCGCTCGACTGCTGCTCAAGACCATCTACAAGCGCGTGCTCGGCGACTACGAGACCGCAGAAGAGCTGAAGGCCCTCCACGCCAGCCATTTCGCCGCGAACGTGACCCGTGGCGTCGAGGAACTCCTCCTCGACTCGCGTCTCACCCAGCTCTTCGACCTCGACGCCCTCGCCAACGCACTCGAGCCCTCGCACGACGAGCTGCTCAAGTACATCGGGGTCGTCACCCTCAACAACCGCTACGGCATCAAGGGACGCAACGGCGACGCCCTCGAGGTTCCCCAGTACTTCTGGATGCGCATCGCCATGGGCCTCTCGCTCAACGAGGCAAACCCCACCGAGCACGCCATCGCCTTCTACGAGAAGATGTCGAGCCTCGAGTACATCGCTGCTGGCTCCACCCTCGTCAACGCGGGCACCATCTACCCGCAGCTCGCCAACTGCTTCGTCATGGAGATGCAGGACGACATGGAGCACATCGCGAAGACCACCCGCGATGTCATGTGGCTGACAAAGGGCACCGGCGGCATCGGCCTCAGCGTCACCAAGCTGCGCGCCCAGGGCTCGCCGATCCGCTCGAACAACACCACCTCGACCGGCCCGATCCCGTTCATGCACACGATCGACTCGATCCTGCGGGCGGTCAGCCGTGGAGGCAAGAAGTTCGGTGCCCTCTGCTTCTACATGGAGAACTGGCACCTCGACTTCCCCGAGTTCCTCGACCTTCGCCAGAACTCCGGAGACCCGTACCGCCGCACCCGCACCGCGAACACCGCGGTCTGGATCTCGGACGAGTTCATGAAGCGCGTGCAGAACGACGACGACTGGTACCTCTTCGACCCGCTCGAGGTGCAGGATCTGAACGAGCTCTACGGCAAGGAGTTCTCGGCGAAGTACAACGAGTACGTCGCCAAGGCCGAAGCCGGCGAGATGCACATGTTCAAGAAGATCACCGCTCGCGAACAGTTCAAGTCGATCCTCATCTCCCTGCAGACCACCAGCCACCCGTGGCTGTGCTGGAAGGACACGATCAACCTCCGTGCGCTCAACAACAACACGGGAACGATCCACCTCTCCAACCTCTGCACCGAGATCACCCTCCCGCAGGACGAAGACAACGTCTCCGTCTGCAACCTGGTTTCGATCAACCTGTCGCGCCACCTCGACTCGCTGACCGGCGAGGGACGGGTGCTCGCGATGAACTGGGCGAAGATCGAAGAGAGCGCTCGCCTTGCCGTTCGGCAGCTCGACAACCTCATCGACATCACCCGGTCCTCGGTGAAGGAGGCGGACTTCTCTAACCAGCAGAACCGCGCCGTCGGACTGGGAGTGATGGGCTTCACGGATGTCGTGGAGCGGCTCGGATTCAGCTACGAGAGCGAAGAGGCCTACGACCTGATCGACGAGATCATGGAGCACGTCTCCTATGCGGCGATCGACGAGAGCGCCAACCTGGCCAAGGAGCGCGGTTCGTACGCGAACTTCGAAGGATCGGGCTGGTCGAAGGGCCTCGTGCCGTTCGACTCGATCGCGCTCACCGAGGCCGACCGCGGCACGAGCATCGAGGTCAACCGCACCACGCGGCTCGACTGGGATGCCCTGCGCACCAAGGTGAAGGGCGGCATGCGTAACGCGACGCTCATGGCGATCGCACCGACGGCATCCATCGGTCTCGTCGCCGGCACGACTCCGGGTCTCGACCCGCAGTTCTCGCAGATCTTCAGCCGCGCGACCTCAAACGGCAAGTTCCTCGAGGTGAACCGCAACCTCGTGTCCGACCTGCAGGAGCTCGGCATCTGGGACTCGACCCGCGAATCGATCCTGCGCAGCCAGGGCGACATCCAGGGCATCGAGGCCATTCCGGACCACATCAAGGCCACCTACAAGACGAGCTTCCAGCTCTCGCCGTACTCCTTCCTCGAGGTGGCGGCCCGGGCCCAGAAGTGGGTCGACCAGTCGATCAGCCGCAACATGTATCTTGAGACGCGGGACCTCGGCGACATGATGGATATCTACATGGGGGCATGGGAGCGTGGCGTCAAGACCACCTACTACCTGCACATGAAGCCACGCCACACTGCCGAGCAGTCGACAGTGAAGGTGAACAAGTCGGAGCAGATCGGTGGCGGAGCGGGAGGTGCCGTGCGCAAGGGCTTCGGCTCGGCTGGACCGGCCTCCGCTCCGGCGGTGGAATCCGCCGGCGCTCTGCCGACCGCCTCCGCTCCGGCAGTTCCCGTCTCCGAGGCTCCGGCACCCAAGCGCGGGTTCGGCTTCGGTGGGCTCGCTCCCAAGTCAGGAGAGTAGACAGTGAATAACGACACCCGGGTATTCGAATACGAGGTTCCGGTCGATCCGATGGACGACCTGCAGTGCGAGAGCTGCCAGTAGTCGGGACGTTCGACACGGGCTGATCTCGACACGGGCGGATCTCGACACGGGCTGATCTCGACACGGGCGCTGAGCGCCCTACTCGATCACCATGTGCACCTCAGAAGTAACAGCAGACGAACAGCAGAGCATCACACACAGCTAATAGAAAGAAGCACAGGACATGGGAATTCTTGGAACCGGCCTGCAAGAGGGGCTGCTCCTCAAACCGATCCGTTACCAGTGGGCGATGGACCTGTACGACCAGGCCGTCGCGAACACCTGGTTCCCCAACGAGATCCAGCTCGGCGAAGACATCGCCGACTTCAAGAAGATGACGGATGAAGAGCGCCACGCGGTGACCTTCCTCATGAGCTACTTCAACCCGAACGAGCTGCTCGTGAACAAGGCGCTCGCCTTCGGTGTGTACCCCTACGTGAACGCGGCGGAGTGCAGCATCTACCTCGCGAAGCAGATGTGGGAAGAGGCCAACCACTGCATGTCCTTCGAGTACGTGCTCGAGACCTTCCCGATCGACCGCGAGGCGGCGTACAACTCGCACGTCGACATCCCCTCCATGGCGAAGAAGGAGGAGTTCGAGATCAAGTACATCCGTCGCATGACGGAGAACACTCTCGACATCACCACCACCGAGGGCAAGAAGGACTTCGTGCGCAACCTCGTGGCGTACAACGTGATCCTCGAGGGCCTCTGGTTCTATTCGGGCTTCATGGTCGCGCTGTCGTTCCGCCAGCGCAACCTGCTGCGCAACTTCGGATCCCTCATGGACTGGGTCGTGCGTGACGAGTCCCTTCACCTCAAGTTCGGCATCAACCTCATCCTCACGGTGCTCGAAGAGAACCCCGACCTGCAGACCGAGGAGTTCGCCGCCGAGATCAAGCAGATGATCCTGGATGCCGTGGAGCTCGAGGAGCAGTACAACCGCGACCTGCTTCCGGGCGGCATCCTCGGCCTCAACGCCAACTACATCAACCAGTACGTCAAGTACCTGGCGGACCGTCGTCTCGAGGAGCTCGGCTTCGAAGCCGAGTACAACGTGACCAACCCGGCCAAGTGGATGGCGACCGCGAACGACACCCTCCAGCTGGTCAACTTCTTCGAGTCGACCAACACGTCGTACGAGTCGAACGCCTCGGCGACTGTGGGCGCGAAGTAGCCGCCTTCGGTCCCGGGGAACTCCTGAAGATCGCGCGGGTCGACTGGGTCGACCCGCGCGCTTCTGCCCTGCGGGACATCATGGAAGAGGAGATGACCGCTCTCTACGGCTCGACGATGGACCACTATCCTCCGGAGATCGCGCGGTCTCTCTCCGCCGCGTTCGCGGTGGAGCCGGAGACCATCGTCGCGACCCTCCTCGTGCTCGATGGAGAGACTGCCGTGGGGCATGCGGGATTGCGTCCCCACGGATCGCGGGCGGGCGATCTCGGTGTGCTCGAGATCAAGAAGGTCTTCGTGCGGCACTCTCATCGCGGTAGGGGCGTTTCGCGCGGCCTCATGACGACGCTCGAATCCGTGGGGCGGGAGCTCGGATCGACCCGGCTGGTTCTGCAGACCGGCAATCTCCAGGGCGCGGCAATCGGGCTGTACGAGGCCCTCGGCTACTCGGTCACCCCGCCGTATCCGCCGTTCGAATCGATGCCCAACGCGCTGTGCTACGAAAAGGTGCTGTAGCAGCGCCCAGGCTCGCTGCTCATTCGAGCCCGCTCGGCGGCGCTCGCCGTGGCTCGAATGACCGAACATTCCTCGCGGATCTTCCGATCCATCCCGTTCGGCGATCACGTCGATGGCAGTACCCTCGAACGACGCAGGACAACCTGCGCTCGGGTGGCGCTGACGGGGTGTAGGCTCCGATTTCGCGGGCCGCGAAGTCGCGGTCGCGCGCGGTGGAATACTCTTCCCAAACGCCCGAATCCCCCTATTGAGAAATGGACAGCAGGATGCGTCTCAGGTATGGAATCCCCCTCGTTGCACTGGCGGCGACACTCGCCCTGAGCGGTTGCGTGAACAACACGACGGTGACGGCCCCCTCGGGCAAGGTCGACACCGGCACCAAGGACGCCACCCTGGCCGCTCTTCTGCCCGCCGCCATCGCCTCCTCCGGAACGGTCCAGGTCGGCGTCGACGCCACCTACGCACCGAACGAATACAAGGACGCCAACGGTAAGGCGATCGGGTGGGACATCGACCTCTTCGACGCGGTCTCGGCCAGGCTCGGAGTGAAGCCGGTCTACAACATCGCCGGATTCGACACGATCATCCCGAACATCACGGGCAAGAAGTTCGACGTCGGCCTCTCGTCGTTCACCGACACGGTCGACCGGGAGAAGCAGGTCGACTTCGTCAACTACTACTCCGCCGGTATCCTCTGGGCCTCACCGAAGGGCAAGACCGTCGATCCCGACAACGCGTGCGGCCTGAAGGTCGCCGTCGAGACCGGCACCACCGAAGAGCAGGACGAGCTCCCGGCCAAGTCGAAGACCTGCACCGACGCCGGCAAGGCCGCCATCCAGATCCTCAAGTTCGACGGCCAGGACCAGGCGACGAACGCTGTGGTGCTCGGACAGGCCGACGCGATGAGCGCCGACTCGCCGATCACCGACTACGCGGTGGCGAAATCCGGCGGAAAGCTGGAGGCCGCCGGTAAGACCTTCGAGGTCGCGCCCTACGGCGTGGCAGTCGACAAGGGATCGAAGCTCGGTGTCGCTCTGCAGAAGGCCTTCCAGGCGATAGTGGATGACGGCACCTACACGAAGATCCTCGAGAAGTGGGGCGTGCAGGACGGCGCTCTCAAGTCCATCACGATCAACGCTGCGGCGAACGGCTAGGTCGTGTCCGCATTCCCTGATCGCGCCGCGACGGGTGGCGGAAGATCAGCGGACGATCCGTCCGTCTCGGCTGTGATCACGGTGGTGAGACTGCGTCATCCGTGGCGCAATCTCATCGCGGTGATCATCCTCGTGGGGTTGGCGGCGTTCCTCTGGGACGCCGCCCTTCGCAAGCCGTTCCAGTGGGATATCTACGCGAAGTACCTGTTCGACCAGCGGATCTCGCAGGCGGCGCTCGTGACCGTCGAGCTCACTGTCTATTCGATGCTCATCGCGGTGGTGCTCGGCCTTCTGCTCGCGGTGATGCGACTCTCGACGAATCCCGTGTTCAAGAGCATCGCCTGGGCCTACCTCTGGGTCTTCCGTGGCACCCCGGTCTACGTGCAGCTCGTCTTCTGGGGACTTTTGTCGGTGATCTACCCCACGTTGTCCATCGGGCTGCCATTCCTGCCCCCGGTGCTGACCCTGCCCACCGGGCAGGCTCTCAATGTGTTCGAACTGGCCATCATCGGGCTCGCCCTGAACGAGGCGGCGTACCTCGCCGAGATCGTGCGCGCCGGAATCCTCTCGGTCGATGCCGGCCAGGAGGAGGCGGCGGTCGCCCTCGGGATGAGCTGGACGCAGACCATGTGGCGGGTCGTCATCCCGCAGTCGATGCGAGTGATCATCCCTCCCACCGGCAACGAGGTGATCTCGATGCTGAAGACGACCTCACTGGTGGTGGCCGTGCCTTTCAGTTTCGATCTGTTCGCGCGGTCGCGGGACATCTCCATCGAGACCTTCACCCCCATCCCCCTGCTGCTGGTCGCCTCGACCTGGTACCTCGCGGTCACCTCTGTGCTGATGGTGGGGCAGTACTTCCTCGAGAAGCGGTTCGCGCGGGGCATCGGCGATGCGCGGCCGGCGACCACCGAGGCCTCGATCGAAACCGGTGCGATCACCGTGGCGGACTCGGGTGCGCCGAGCGATCCGACGATTCCTCCCGACGGAAAGGCGCACCTGTGAGCATCACCGAAACCCCCATGGTCGAGGCCGATCGCGTTTCCAAGAGCTTCGGTTCGAACCATGTGCTGAAAAGCATCTCGCTCACCGTCGGGCGTGGAGAGGTGATGTGCCTCGTAGGGCCGAGCGGATCGGGCAAATCCACCTTCCTGCGGTGCATCAATCATCTCGAACAGGTGGATGCGGGCCGCCTCCGGGTCGATGGGGACCTCATCGGATACCGGGAAAAGGGTGACAAACTCCACGAGTTGAAGCCCGCAGAGGCTGCCCTGCAGCGTCGCGACATCGGGATGGTATTCCAGCGCTTCAATCTCTTCCCCCACATGACCGCGCTCGAGAACATCATCGAGGCGCCGATGCGGGTGAAACGCGTTGAACGGGCTGCTGCAGTGGCGCGCGCGAAGGTGTTGCTCGCGCGCGTCGGCCTGGCCGACAAGGCGGACAGTTACCCCGCCCACTTGAGCGGCGGGCAGCAGCAGCGCGTGGCGATCGCGCGCGCGTTGGCGATGGATCCGAAGCTCATGCTCTTCGATGAGCCGACGTCGGCTCTCGACCCCGAACTCGTGGGCGAGGTGCTCGAGGTGATGAAGGATCTCGCGCAGGAGGGCATGACGATGATCGTGGTGACCCACGAGATGGGATTCGCACGCGAGGTGGCCGACTCGTTGGTCTTCATGGACGGTGGCGTGGTGGTGGAGTCCGGTGATCCCCGCGAGGTGCTCTCCAACCCCCAGCACGCCCGCACGAAGGCCTTCCTCTCCAAGGTGCTCTGACGCGGCTCCTGGCGTTCGGATCGGCTGCGCGACCCGGGTGCTGCGGATTTGCTGTGCAGGGCCGGCAAAGTTGATGTTTTCGCATCCACAGGCGTAGCGTGCGTGAGAGCGCTCGCAGGCGAGCGCGCCCAGTCGAGGATGACAGGAACACCATGACCGACCCGAGCTACTCCACCCTCTCCGTCGCCGCGATCCTCAAGGAATCCGCCGATCGAACCCCCGACCATGTCGCGCTCGTCGTCGGCGGCCAAGAGCTCACCTACGGTGAGCTGTGGACAGAGACCCGTTCGTACGCCGGAGCCCTGCTCGGCCAGGGGGTGACCGAGGGAGCCGCGGTCGCCATCCTGATTCCGAATGTCGCAGACTTCGCCCGCGCCTACTTCGCGATCCTCAGCATCGGCGGCATCGTCGTGCCGATCCACGCCCTCCTCAAGGCGGACGAGATCGAATACGTGCTCCGCGATTCCGGAGCGACCATGCTCATCTGCGCAGCGCCGTTGCTCGGGCAGGGAGCGAAGGGTGCGGCGCAGGCCGGGATCCCGGTGTTGTCGGTGCTCGCCCCCGATCCGGTAGAGGGCATCCTGCAGTTGGAGAAGCTCGCCGCGGAGGCGGAACCGATCCGCACCTACAGCCCTCGCCAACCATCGGACACGGCGACGATCCTCTACACCAGCGGCACGACGGGAAAGCCGAAGGGCGCGATGGGCAGCCATTTCGCGCTCGTCGAACAGACCAACACCCTGTTGCTGACCACCTTCGACATGACCGCGGATGACACGGTGTTCGGTGGCCTTCCCCTCTTCCACACCTTCGGCCAGACCTGCACGCTCAACACCGGACTTCGTGCCGGGGCGAAGATCGTTCTGCTGCCGAAGTTCGATGGAGACTCCGCCCTTCGACTGCTGATCGACTCGGGATGCACCATCATGATGGGCGTTCCCACCATGTACATCGCGCTTCTCGAGGCCGCGAAGAAGACCACCGAGCGCCCGAAGCTGCGCTATGCGGTCTCCGGGGGAGCCTCGCTCCCGCTCGCCGTGATCGAGCGATTCCGGGCCGAGTTCGGGGTGGAGATCTACGAGGGCTATGGACTCACCGAGACCTCACCCGTCGCGAGCTTCAATCATGTGGGGCGCACGCCGCGCGCCGGAAGCATCGGTACCCCGATCTGGGGAGTGGATGTGGAGATCGCGCGGGCAGAGGTGGAAGAGTCGATCGAACTGCTTCCGATCGATGAACTCGGCGAGATCGTGATCCGTGGGCACAACCTCATGAAGGGCTACCTCAACCTGCCAGAGGAGTCGGCGAAGGCCATCGTGGACGGGTGGTTCCGCACCGGCGACCTGGGCACCAAGGACGCAGACGGCTATCTCTGGATCGTCGACCGCAAGAAAGACATGATTCTTCGGAACGGATACAACGTCTATCCGCGGGAGGTCGAAGAGGTGCTGGTGGCCCATCCCGCGGTCTCGAGTGCCGCGGTCTTCGGCGTGGCCCACGAGGTGCACGGCCAGGAGATCATGGCGGCAGTGGTGCTGGCGCCCGGGGCGGATGTCGACACCGCGGTCCTCGCGGAGTACGCGAAGGAGAAGCTGGCCGCCTACAAGTACCCCCGCCGCGTGGAGATCGTGGAGACCCTGCCCCTCGGGCCGAGCGGCAAGGTGCTCAAGCGGGAACTGGTGGCCATCTACGAGGCCGAGGTCGAAGTGGCGGTCACCACTCAGCCGTGATCGCTTAGGGTAGGCTTACCTAAAGGTTCTGCGGACGGAACCGGTTTCGACTTAGAGGAGCCTCCCCCCATGATCACCACCCCGAAATGGGTCGGCGTCGCTGCGCTCGCCCTCGTGGCCGCGATCACCCTCGCCGGATGCTCGACGGCGACACCCTCCACCGGTTCCACCCCGGGCGCGAAGCCCAGCGGGACCATCACGGTCTACAACGCGCAGCACGAAGAGCTCACGCAGGCCTGGGCTGACGAGTTCACGAAGCAGACCGGCGTCACCGTGACCTTGCGCAACGGTGACGATTCCGAGCTCGGCAACCAGCTGGTGCAGGAGGGCAACGCCTCTCCCGCCGACGTGTTCCTCACCGAGAACTCCCCGGCGATGAGCCTCGTCGACAATGCGAAGCTCTTCGCGCCCGTGGATGCCGCGACTCTCGCGCAGGTGCCGGAGGCGTACCGCCCCTCCTCGGGGCACTGGACCGGAATCGCCGCGCGCAGCACGGTCTTCGTCTACAACCCGTCGATGCTCTCCGAGAGCCAACTGCCCGCATCCCTGCTCGACCTCGCCGAGGCGAAGTGGAAGGGGCGCTGGGCCGCCTCGCCATCGGGCGCGGACTTCCAGGCCATCGTGAGCGCGCTCCTGGCGTTGAAGGGGGAGAAGGCGACATCCGCCTGGCTCGCTTCGATGAAGGTGAACGCCACCGCGTACAAGGGCAACAGTGCCGTGATGAAGGCGGTCAATGCGGGGGAGATCCCGGCCGGAGTCATCTACCACTACTACTGGTTCGGCGACCAGTCCGGCACCGGGGAGAACAGCGACAACACCAAGCTCCACTACTTCAAGAACTCGGATCCCGGCGCCTTCGTGAGCACCTCCGGCGGGGGAGTGCTGAAGACGGCGAAGAATCCGGTGGCGGCCCAGGCCTTCCTGAAGTTCATCACCGGAAAGACCGGCCAGACCATCCTGCAGACCGGAAGCTCATTCGAGTACCCGGTCGCCAGTGATGTCGCGGCGAACACGGCGCTCGTGCCGCTCGTCGACTTGGACGCCCCCGTGCTCGACCCCTCGAAACTCGACAGCCGCAAGGTCACCGATCTCATGACCGCGGCCGGGCTTCTCTGAAGCTGCCCTGAATAGACTCGGCCGGTGACTCGACTTCGACAGCGCACCCCCGGTGCCATCATCGCTATGGCCGCCGGGGTTTCGCTGTTGGGCCTGGTGCCGCTCGGCTACGTCGCGGTCACCGCCATCCTCACCGGCGGTCCGACGCTCTCCGCGCTCATCTTCCGGGCGCGGGTGGGCGAACTCCTCGCCAACACCGCGGGACTCGTTGTCGTCACGGTGCCGCTCTGCGCTCTGGTGGGTGTGGCCGCCGCGTGGCTGGTGGAGCGCACCAGACTCGCCGGCTCACGAGCCTTCGCCATCCTGCTCGTGGTTCCCCTCGCCATCCCCGCCTTCGTCAACAGCTACGGCTGGGTGAGCGCCGTGCCATCGCTCAACGGGCTGTGGTCCGGGGTGCTCGTGGCTGGCCTCTCCTACTTCCCCCTCGTCTACCTCCCGACCGTCGCGGCCCTCCGGCGCCTCGACCCGGCCGTCGAGGAATCAGCCCGCTCTCTCGGCGTCGCGCCGATCGGGGTCTTCTTCCGCGTGGTGCTTCCGCAACTGCGACTGCCCATCCTGGGAGGCTCGCTCATCATCGGGCTCCATCTGCTGTCGGAGTACGGGGCCTTCGCCCTGATCCGCTTCGACACGTTCACCACCGCGATCGTCGACCAGTTCCGCTCCACCTTCAACGGGCCGGCGGCGAACGCCCTTGCCGGCGTGCTCGTGTTGTGCTGCCTCGTGCTCCTGATGGGGGAGTCCGGTGCACGCGGCGGAGCGCGCTACGCCCGCATCGGCTCCGGATCGGCGCGCCCGGCCGAGCGATCGGCTCTCGGCGGGTGGGCACCGGCCGCCTATCTCTTCCTGGGGCTTCTCGTCGCTCTCTCCGTCGCCGTTCCCTTCGCGAGTGTCGGACGGTGGCTGGTCTCCGGTGGGCTCGCCGCGTGGACCGATCGTTACCTGCTCACCGCTCTGGGCCAGACGATCGGCTACGGGCTCGTCGGCGCTGTGGCCACGTGCCTGCTCGCCTTTCCGATCGCGCTTCTCGCGGTGCGTTTCCCCAGTCGCGTGGCGCGCATCCTCGAGTCGATCAACTACGTCACCAGCTCGCTCCCCGGGCTCGTGACCGCCCTCGCCTTCGTGACGGTGGCCATCCGCCTGGTGCCCGCCCTCTACCAGACCGCCGCGCTGGTGATCGTGGTCTACCTCCTGATGTTCCTGCCGCGGGCGATCGTGAACCTCCGCTCCGGACTGGCCCAGGTGCCTCCGGGGCTCGAGGAGGCCGCCCGTTCGCTCGGTCGCCCGCCGCTGCTCGCCTTCTTCACCGTCACGCTGCGGTTCGTGATGCCCTCGGCGCTTGCCGGGTCGGCGCTGGTCTTCCTCGGGATCGTCACGGAGCTGACCTCGACCCTTCTCCTCGCGCCGAACGGCACGCGCACCCTCGCGATCCAGTTCTGGTCCCGGGTCAACGACATCGATTATGTGGGGGCGGCGCCGTATGCCAGTCTCATGATCCTGCTCTCGTTGCCGGTCACCTACCTGCTCTTCGCGAGATCCCGATCAGACCGAATGGTGGTGAACAGCCTGTGAGCGATTCATCCTCGCCTTCGCGTGAGAGCGGCGCCATCGAGAGCAGTGCCATCGACATTCGCGGAATCGGCAAGCGCTATGGCGCGACCCCGGTGCTCGAGTCCATCGACCTCGATGTGCCGGCGGGGTCGAAGACCGTGATCGTCGGCTCCTCCGGGTCGGGCAAGACCACCCTGCTGCGGCTGCTGAGCGGCTTCGACTTCCCGGATGCCGGCACCATCCGAATCGGGTCAGACATCGTCGCCGGGCCGGGGGTCGCCGTACCGGCCCACCGCCGCGGAATCGGGCATGTCGCCCAGGACGGCGCACTGTTCCCCCACCTCACGGTCGGCCAGAACGTCTCCTTCGGGTTGGATCGCCACGAGCGCGGGGATCGAACGGCGATCGTGGCCGAGCTGCTCGAGCTGGTCTCCCTCGATCCCTCCCTTTCCTCGCGTCGCCCTGATGAGCTCTCGGGAGGGCAGCAGCAGCGGGTCGCCCTCGCCCGCGCGATGGCGCGAAAACCGGGAATCATGCTGCTCGACGAGCCGTTCTCCGCCCTCGACACCGGACTACGGGCGGCGACCCGCGAACTGGTCGCGGCAGCGCTGAGCGCGGCCGGAGTCACGACGGTGTTGGTGACCCACGATCGCGAGGAGGCGCTGACCTTCGGCGATCAGGTCGCCGTGCTGCGCGACGGGCGTCTCGCCCAGGTTGGCACACCCGTCGCGGTCTACTCGACCCCCGCGGATCTCGCCACCGCGCGCTTCCTCGGGGACGCCGTGGTCTTCGACGCCGAGGCCTCCGGTGGTCGGGTGCATTGCGCGCTCGGACTCGTCGCGCAGTCGAGCTCGCTCGTCGGAGCCTGCACGGCCCTCTTCCGGCCGGAGCAGCTTGTGGTCGGCCCGCTGCTGCCGGGAGCGGATGCCGCGGGCTGCGTCGCCCGGGTGGTCGCGGTCGAATTCCAGGGAGCATCCCAGCTGCTGACACTCGAGCTGGCCGGAACGGGCTCGATCGAGATCCCGGTGACCGGAGCATCCGCCCATCGCCGGGGCGACCAGGTCGTGGTCCGCGCGCTCGGCGACGCCGTCGTGTTCGCCGCCAGCTGAGACCTCAGTCCGAGAGCGCCCGCACGATGCGCTGGAGCGAGACCGGCTCTGACGTGCCGAGGTGCTGGGCGAAGAGGCTGAGGCGCAGCTCCTCGAGCAACCATCGGGCGCGCACCAGGGGAGCTGCAGAGTCCGGCGCGAGGGGCAGACGGCCGCCGGCGAGTTCGTAGCGCGCCGTCGCGGTCTGCACCTCCGTCATCCACACCCGGTCACGCCCCAGGTTGTCTCCGAGCTTGCCGATGCGATGCACGATGGCCGCGAGGTACACCGGCAGCCGCCGCAGTTGCACGAGGCCGGTCTCCGAGGCGAAACCGGGATAGACCAGGGCTGACAGCTGTTCACGGGCATCCGCGAGCGGGCTGAGCATGGCGATGTTCGAGGCCGCCTTGATCGCTTTCTCGGCATCCCTGGCCCCGGCGAGCACCTTCGTGAGCAGCGAGACGGTCTGGAACAGCGCCTCCATGATCGTGGCCGAGATCTCGTCCCGCACCGCCTCGAATTCCTTGCGGGTCCAGATCTCGCGGTCGGCGATCACGGCGTCGATGCAGACCGCCATGCAATCCGCGAAAAGCTCGGCCGTCGTCCGGTAGGGGCTCTGGGCGAGCATGAGCTTCTCGGTCTGGGTGAGGTGATCCTGCACGTAGGACACGGGGGAGGGGATGGCGAGAAGCAGCATCCGCCGCACCCCGCGTCGTTGCTCCCTCGACTGGTCGAGCGGCGTCGTCATGAGGCGGATGGCCACGCTGGAGCCCTCGTCGACGAGGGCAGGGTAGGCCCGGATCGTGTTGCCACCCTGCTTGGTGTCGAGGGTGCGCGGCAGCTCGTCGAAATCCCACCCGGTGAGCCCCGCGCGTTCGAGGTTGCTTCGGGGTGTGACGGATGCCCGCGCCACACTCTCCCGCACCGTGGACTTGAGCTGCTCCTGGAGGGCGCGCAGGTCGGTACCCGTGGCGACGGTGCGCGAGCGCTCGTCGATGACCGCGAAGCTCATGCGCAGGTGGGAGGGGATGCGTGACTCATCGAAGTCGGTCGTGGCGACCGGCACATAGGTGAGCCGGGTGATCGTGGTCGCGAGGGCTGCCCGCAGTGAGCGTCCATCGCTCACCTCGGGGAGCTCGGCGAGCAGCCGCCGTGCCCAGTCGTTCGCCGGCACGACATTGCGACGGATCGCCTTCGGCAACGATTTGAGCAGCGCCGTGACGAGCTCCTCCCGAAAACCGGGCACCTGCCAGTCGAAGCCCTCCGGATCGAGCCGCGCCAGAAGGGCGATCGGCACCTGCACGGTGACCCCGTCGTCGTCGCTTCCCGGCTCGAAGCGGTAGCCGAGCGACAGCTGCTGGTCGCCCTGGCTCCACGTCTTCGGGTAGGAGGTCTCCACGAGCTCGGCCACGGGAGCGGCCTCATCCTCGTCGATGAGGTTCTCGGCCGTCATCGTCAGCAGGTCGGGAGTCTCGCGGCGCGCCGTGCGCCACCACGTCTCGAACAGCCGCTGGCTGGTGATCTCGCTCGGGATGCGACGCTGGTAGAAGTCGAACACCGCTTCGTCATCGAAGAGCAGGTCCCGGCGTCGCGTGCGTTCCTCGAGCTCGGCGAGTTCGGTGCGCAGGGCGCGGTTGGCGCGATCGAAGGCGCTCACCCGCTTGTCCACCCGGTCGAGGTCCCAATCGCCGTCGACGAGGGCGTGGCGGATGAACAACTCGCGCGCGTAGGCCGGATCGACCTTCGCGAACTGCGCCCGCCGCCGGGCCACGATCGGCACACCATAGAGGGTGACCCGCTCCCAAGCCACGGCGGATCCCTGTTTCCTCTCCCAGTGCGGCTCGCTGTAACTGCGCTTCACGAGATCTCCGGCGATGGGCTCCGCCCAGGAGAGGTCGATGGCCGCATTCGTGCGAGCGAACAGCCGACTCGTCTCCACGAGCTCGGCGCTCATCAACTCGGCGGGCTGCTTCTTCGCGAGCGCCGAGCCGGGAAACACGCTGAACCGCACCTGCCTCGCGCCGATGTAGTCCTTCTTCGCCACATCCCGGATGCCCAGTTGGCTCAGCAGGCCGGCAAGCAGCGAGCGGTGGATGCCGTTGGGGTTGGCAGACGGGCCACCGACCACGAGCCCGAGCGGCTTCGCCATCCGCTCGAGCTGGCGGAAGACATCCTTCCACTCGCGCACCCGAAGGTAGTTGAGGTATTCGCTGCGGCAGAGCCGCCGGAACTGGTTGCCGCTGAGTTCCCTCTCCCTCTCGCGCAGGTGATTCCAGAGATTGAGCAGCGTGAGGAAGTCGCTCGTCGGATCCACGAAGCGCGCATGGGACTGGTCGGCCTGTGCTCGCTTCTCGAGCGGTCGTTCCCGGGGGTCCTGGATGCTGAGACCGGCGACGATCGCCATCACCTCGCGGGTCACCCCGTGCTGTTTGGACTCCACCACCATGCGGGCGAGTCGCGGATCGATCGGCAGTTGCGTGAGCTGCTTTCCGATGCGGGTGATGCGGGGATCGTCTCCGCTTCCGGCCTCAACGGCTCCGAGCTCCCGCAGAAGGTCCAGACCGTCCTTGATGCCGCGCGAATCCGGCGGCTGGAGGAAGGGGAACCTGGCGATGTCGCCGAGTCCGAGCGAGATCATCTGCAGGATGACGGCGGCGAGGTTCGTGCGCAGGATCTCCGGCTCGGTATATTCCGGTCGGCGCATGAAGTCCTGCTCCGAATACAGGCGGATGGCGATGCCGTCGCTCGTGCGGCCGCTTCGACCCGAGCGCTGGTTCGCGCTCGCCTGGCTGATCGCCTCGATCGGCAGTCTCTGCACCTTCGATCGGACGCTGTACCGCGAGATGCGGGCCGTGCCCGCGTCGATGACGTAGGTGATGCCCGGCACGGTGAGGCTGGTCTCCGCCACGTTGGTCGCCAGCACGATGCGACGACGGATGCCGGGGGCTCGCCCGGTCTCGAACACCCGGTGTTGCTCGGCAGAACTCAGCCGGCCGTAGAGCGGAAGCACCTCGGTGAACGGCAGGTTCCGGCCGCCGATCGCCTCCTCGGCGTCCCGGATCTCGTTCTCGCCGCTGAGGAAGACCAGCACATCGCCGTTCGATTCGCGGGCCAGTTCGTCGAGCGCGGCATTGATCCCCTCGAGGGGATCGAGGTCCGCCTCCGCCTCCGCGTCGTCGTCGTCCTCCTCCAGCGAGGCCTCGGCCACGAGTGGTCGGTACCGCACCTCGACGGGGAAGGTTCGTCCACTCACCTCGACTATCGGTGCGCCGACGCCCGCGGCATCCGCGAAGTGACGGGAGAAGCTCTCGGGGTCGATGGTCGCGGAGGTCACGATGATGCTGAGGTCGGGACGCCGCGGCATCAGCTGTTTGAGGTAGCCGAGCAGGAAGTCGATGGTGAGGCTGCGCTCGTGGGCCTCATCGATGATGATCGCGTCGTACTTGCGGAGGAGCCGGTCGCGGTGGATCTCGTTGAGCAGGATGCCGTCGGTCATCAGTTTGATGCGGGTGTCGGGACCAACGGTGTCGGTGAATCGCACCTGGTAGCCGACGAGCCCGCCGAGAGGCGTCCCGAGTTCGTCGGAGATGCGCTCGGCGATCGTGCGCGCGGCGATGCGCCTCGGCTGGGTGTGGCCGATGCTCGTCTTACCGAGTTCGAGCAGGATCTTCGGCAGCTGGGTGGTCTTTCCCGAGCCGGTCTCGCCGGCGATGATCACCACCTGGTGGCTGCGGAGGGCGGCCGCGATGTCATCGCGGCGCTGGCTGACCGGCAGATCCTCCGGATACGAGATCACGTACTGCGGGGTCGCGTTGTCGGTGGTCGCGTCGGTCATGGGTGTCCAATTCTACCGACTGCACCTTCGCCGTCTCCTCCCGGCAGGCGAGACAGGAGAAGGCTCGCGCTGCCCGAAGGTTCGCGCTATTCGAAGGCTCGCGCTACTCGAATGCGGAGATCCCCGTGATCGCCCGCCCGACCAACAGGGTGTTGATCTCGTAGCTTCCCTCGTAGCTGTAGACCGCTTCGGCATCCGCGAAGATGCGGGCCATGCCGAAGTCGGTCGAGATGCCATTGCCCCCGAGGATGCCACGGGCCATGGCGACCGACTCCCGCATCCGTGCGCTGCCGGAGGCCTTGGCCATCGCCGCGTGCTCGGAGCGAAGGGTGCCGTTCTGCTGCAGCTGTGCGATGCGAAACATCGTGCCGAGCGAGGCCGTGGTGTTCTCGAGGATGCGTACGAGCTTCTCCTGCACGAGTTGGAACGACGCGATCGGCTTGCCGAACTGGCGGCGTTCGAGCGCGTAGGCGAGCGCGTGATCGTAGGCGGCGAACTGCAGGCCGACGGTCTGCCAGGCCACCCACACCCGGGAGTCGGTGAGCAGCGCGCTCGCGTCGCGGAACGAACTTGCACCGGGCAGTCGGGCAGACTCGTCGACGCGCACATCGTCGAGCAGGATATCCGCGTTCTGCACGATGCGAAGCGAGATCTTGTTATCGATCTTCTCGGTGCGAAGGCCGGGAGTGTCACGGTCCACGATGAAGGCCTTGATCTCCCCGTCGGCCGTGTCACGGGCCCAGAGGATGATGTGGTCAGCCATCGTGCCGTTACCGATCCAGCGTTTGGCACCGGAGATGCTCCAGGTGTCCCCGCGCCGGGTGGCTGTCGTCCTCATCGAGCGGGAGATGTCCGATCCGTGGTCTGGTTCCGTGAGGGCGAAGGCGCCGATGCGGGACAGGTCGTGCAGGCCCGGGAGCAGCCGCTCGCGCTGCTCGTCCGAGCCGAGCCGGTCGATCGCGGCGGTGACGAGTTCGGAGTGCACCCCGAGAAAGGTGGAGATCGACATGTCGACCCGCGAGAGTTCGAGATGGAGGAATCCCCGCAGCAGATGGCTGCCTCCCGCGTCGGGGATGCCGATGAGGTCGAGACCGGCGAGGGTCGGCAGCAGCTCGAAGGGGAAGGTCGCGGCATCCCAGTGGGAACCGATGACCGGGCGCACCTCCCGGTCGAAGGTCGCGGTGGCGTCGGCGAGGCGGCGTTGCTCCGCGGTCGTGAGCAGGCCGCGGTAGTCGAGGAAGTCGTCGGAAGGTCGGGGGCGGCGGGCGTCCGCGAGGGTGGTGTCGGACTGCAGACTCATCGCGGCGTCATCCGGATCGCGCCGTCGAGGCGGATCGTCTCCCCGTTGAGGTAGGGGTTCTCCACGATGTGCCTCACGAGCGCGGCATATTCGTGCGGCCGTCCGAGTCGTGCGGGATGGGGCACCTGGCTGCCGAGCGAGAGTTTCGTCTCCTCGCTCATTGCCGCCATCATCGGGGTCTCGAAGACCCCGGGCGCGATGGTCATCACGCGGATGAGGTGCGCGGCGAACTCACGCGCGATCGGCAGCGTCATGGCCGCGACAGCACCCTTGGAGGCCGAGTAGGCGGCCTGGCCGATCTGCCCGTCGAAGGCAGCAACGGAGGCCGTGTTGATGATGACCCCGCGCTCCCCGTCGATCGGTTCGTTCTGCTGCATGGCCGCGGCGGCCAGGCGCAGCACGTTGAAGGTGCCGATCAGATTGATCCGGATGGCGCGCTCGAACACATCGAGGGAGAGGGGCCCCTCCCGGCCGACCACACGGTTCGCGGGCGCGATGCCGGCGCAGTTGACGAGGATGCGCAGGGTGCCGAGCCCCGTTGCCGTCGTCACCGCGGCCGCGACCTCCGCTTCGCTCGTCACGTCGGCGGCGACGAAGGTCGTGCCCTCCAGCGACTCGGCGGGTGCGGTCAGATCGAGGATGACCACGCGAGCGCCGGCCGAGGCGAGCTCGCGGGCGGTGGCCAGCCCGAGGCCGGAGGCCCCTCCCGTGACGACGGCCACGGTGTCGGTGATGTTCATGCTGCTCCTATCCGAGGGCGATGAGTTCGAGCGGATCGGCCAGGATACGACCGATCTCTGCGAGGAAGGCCGAGCCCTCGGCCCCGTCCACGAGACGATGATCGAAGGAGACGCTCAGGGTCATCACCGAGCGCAGCGCGATCTCCCCGCGGAACTCCCAGGGCTGCCGTCGGATCGCTCCGGTGCACAGTATCGCAGCCTCCCCGGGATTGATGATCGGGGTTCCGCTGTCGATTCCGAAGCTCCCGATGTTCGTGAGGCTGATGGTGCCGCCTGCGAGTTCGGAGACGGCGGTCTTGCCGTCGCGCGCGCGCGTCGCCAGGCCCGAGAGGGCATCGGCGAGCTCGCGGAGTGTCAGGGAATTGACATCCCGGATGTTCGGCACCATGAGGCCGCGGGGCGTTGCGACCGCGATGCCGAGATTGACCGCCCGGTAGGTCACGATCTCCTGGCTCGCCTCGTCCCACCGGGAGTTGAGTTCCGGATGCCGCAGAATCACCATCGCCAACGCCTTCGCGACGAGCAGCAGCGGAGTGACCCGCGCGCCCTCGAATGCCGGGTGCGCTCGCAGGTGCTCCACCAGCTCGACGGTGGGGGTGACATCCACGGTGACGAACTCGGTGACATGGGGCGCGGTGAACGCGCTCGCGACCATGGCCGCGGCGGTGCGCTTGCGGACGCCGCCGATCGGCACGCGGGTCTCCTCCTGGCGGGGAACGGCCGGGGAGGCGGTGCCGGCGACAGCGGCCGGAGCAGCAGCACTCGCGGCCTCGACGTCCGAGCGGATGACCGCGCCATTCGATCCCGTGCCGATGACGGTTGTGAGATCGAGCCCGAGCCGCCGGGCGAGATCCCTCACCGGCGGCTTGGCGAGCACTCGTGACGACGCGGGTGGGGCGGGTGCGGCAGTGGGAGCGGAAGCAGCCGGGGCACTCTTTCGACGGCGCTGGCCGGACCTGTGGTCGGTCTCGCCGGGGCCGTAGCCGACGAGCATGTTCGACCGGCCGTCTTCTTCCCTCGACTCTGGTGCGAGGTCATCGGCGCCGAAGCTGATGATCGGCGCCCCCACCATCACCGTCTCGCCCTCCGAGACGCGCAGCGAGGAGACCACCCCGACGATCGGCGAGGGCAGCTCGACCAGTGCCTTGGCGGTCTCCACCTCGCAGATGACCTGGTTGAGCGCCACCTCGTCGCCGGCCTTCACGAGCCAGCGCACGATCTCCGCATCGGCCAGGCCTTCGCCGAGGTCGGGGAGCAGGAAGTCGGTAGCCATCACTGCACCGCCAGGCTTCGGTCGATCGCGTCGAGTACCCGGTCGATATCGGGCAGGTAATACTGCTCCACCTTGGACGGCGGGTAGGGCGTCGAGTACCCGCCCACTCGGATCACGGGGGATTCGAGCATCCAGAAGCAGCGCTCGGAGATGCGGGCGGCGATCTCGGCCCCGAGCCCCAGGAACGCGGGTGCCTCGTGCACCACGACGAGCCGACCGGTCTTCGCGACCGAGCGCTCGATGGTGACGAAGTCGATGGGGGAGAGTGATCGCAGGTCGATGACCTCGACCGAGGTGCCCTCGGTGGCCGCCTCGCGGGCGGCGGCGAGGGCGGTGGCCACCATCGGGCCGTAGGCGACGACCGTGAGGTCGGTCCCTTCGGTGAGCACCCGGGCGTCGAAAAGCCCGAGCGTCGGGCTGCCGTCGAGGTCGACATCCTGCTTGTCCCAGTAGCGGCGCTTCGGTTCGAAGAAGAGCACCGGGTCGTCGGAGGCGATGGCCTGCTGGATCATGCCGTAGGCGTCATCCGCCGACGAGCACGAGACGACTCGCAGGCCGGCGGTGTGCGCGAAGTAGGCCTCCGGCGACTCGGAGTGGTGCTCGACCGCTCCGATGCCCCCGCCGTAGGGCACTCGGATGGTCAGGGGCACGGTGACGGCCCCGTCGGTGCGCTTATGGATCTTCGCCAGCTGCGACACGATCTGGTCGAAAGCCGGGTAGATGAAGCCGTCGAACTGGATCTCGCAGACGGGCCGGTAGCCCCGCATCGCGAGTCCGATGGCGGTGCCGATGATGCCGGATTCCGCGAGCGGGGTGTCGAACACCCGTTCCCGGCCGAATTCGGCCTGAAGCTGGTCGGTCACCCGAAAGACGCCGCCGAGGGCGCCGACGTCTTCGCCCATCAGCATGACGCGGTCGTCGGAGTCGAGCGAGCGGCGCAGTCCGGCGTTGATGGCCTTGGCCAGGGAGAGGGTCGTCACTTGTCGGCCGCCTTCGTGTCGGGGATGCCGTGGTACGCCAGGAATTCGACCCGCTCCTCCTCGAGCAGCGGGTGCGGTTCGCAGTAGACGTTCTCGAAGATCGACTCCGGTGCCGGTTCGACGGTTCCGAGGCATCCGGCCCGAACCGAGGCCGCGAACTCGGCGGCCTTCGCTTCGGCGGCGGCGAGCGCCTCCGGGGTCGCGAGCCCACGGTGCTCGAGGGTGCGCCGCAGCCGGTCGATCGGGTCGCGTTCCTTCCAGCGGGCGAGCTCTTCGGCATCGCGGTAGCGGGTCGGGTCGTCGGATGTCGTGTGCGGCCCCATGCGGTAGGTCACGGCTTCGATGAAGGTGGGTCCGTCGCCGTTGCGCGCGCGCTCGGCGGCGTAGCGGGTGACGGCGAGCACGGCGAGCACGTCGTTGCCGTCCACCTGCACCCCCTCGATGCCGAAGCCGGCGGCGCGGCGCACGATCGGAACGGTGGTCTGCACTCCGACGGGAGCCGAGATGGCGAACTGGTTGTTCTGGCAGAAGAAGACGACCGGGGCGGTGAAGCTCGCGGCGAATCCGAGGGCCTCGGAGAAGTCACCCTGGCTGGTGGCCCCGTCACCGAAGTAGGTGATCGCGATGTCGTCGGAGCGGTCGCGACGGATACCCATCCCATAGCCGACCGCCTGCAGCATCTGCGAACCGACGACGATCGCCGGGGTCGTCATGTTGACCTCGTAGGGGTTCCAGCCCGAGTGGGTCGATCCGCGCCAAAACCGCAGGATCATGGTGGGGTCCACTCCGCGCACGTATGCGACGGCATGCTCACGGTAGCTGGCGAAGACGAAGTCCTTCGAGCGCAGGGCGTGGGCGGATCCCACCTGCGCGGCCTCCTGGCCGAGCATCGGCGCCCAGAGGCCGAGCTCGCCCTGGCGCTGCAGCGCCGTGGCTTCGGCGTCGATGCGCCGCACGACAACGAGATCGGTGTACAACTGCACCAGCTCGGCGTCCCCGATGTCGCTGACATAACTCGAGAAGACGGGATGGGAGATCAGGTCACCGCCGGCGGTGGGCAACAGCGCCACCGTTTCGGTGTGCTCGGTGTGCTCGGTGGTCTCGATCGATGCGATGCTCATGGCTACCGTCCTCGTTGACGTGTATGAATGCTGGCGTCAGTGCCTGTCTGGCTTGTGGCCAGTTGTCCCATGAATAGTGCGCCCTGCGGCGATACTGCACAACCTATCTCTCGAGCGTTGAGCAGAATGCACACCGTGAGCGCGTCCAACCGTGCCAGACTGCGATACATGCAAGACCTCGACGGCACCGACGCCCGCATCCTCCTCGCCCTCAGCGACGACGCCCGGCTCTCGGGCGTCGAGCTCGCCCAGCGCCTCGGTCTCTCCCGCAACACTGTGCAGTCGCGGCTCGCGCGGCTCGAGGCCGGGCAACTGCTCGGCAGTATGGATCAGCGCGTGCAGCACCGGGCCCTGGGCTATCCACTCACCGCCTTCGTCACGGCCAGGGTCGACCAGCACCGCCTGCAGGAGATCGAGGCCGCGCTCACCGGCATCCCCGAGGTGGTGGAGGTGCACGGCATCGCCGGGGACGCCGACATCATGATCCGCGTGGTGGCGCAGGACACCGACGATCTGTACCGCATCGCCGGGGTCATCCTGGCCTCACCCGGAATCGAGCGCACCGAGGTCTCGCTGTCGATGCGGGAGATGGTGCCCTATCGCACGGCGCCGCTGTTGCGGCAGCGCGCCGGTCTCAGCGACTGACCGTCGCGGTGATCACCGCGATCGATTGCGTGTCTTCTATCGTCGGGGGCACCACATAGTCCTCGCCGTTCACGATCTGGCGCATGGTCTTCCGCAGGATCTTGCCCGACCGGGTCTTCGGCAGTCCGGAGACCACCACCACGTCGCGGAACGCGGCGACGGCGCCGATCTGCTCCCGCACCATCGCGACCAGGTCGGTGGCGAGGGCATCGTCGGTGATGTCCGTTCCGCTCTTCAGCACCACGTAGCCCATCGGCTTCTGGCCCTTGATCTCGTCATGCACCCCGATCACCGCGCACTCGGCGACGGCCGGATGCTGCGCGAGCACCTGCTCCATCGCTCCCGTCGAGAGCCGGTGGCCCGCCACATTGATGATGTCGTCGGTTCGGCCCATGACGTAGAGGTAGCCCTCGCGGTCGAAGTAGCCCGAGTCGCCCGTGAGGTAGTGGCCCGGGAACACCGAGAGGTACTGGTGCACATAGCGTTCGCCGCCATTCCACAGGGTGGCGAGGGTGCCGGGGGGCAGCGGGAGGGAGATGACGATGTTCCCCTCGTCGAGGTGCGGCACGGTCTGGCCGTGCTCGTCCACGATGCTTACGTTGTACCCGGGCACGGGGAAGGATGGCGATCCGGCACGAAGCGGAAGCTCCTCGAGCCCCCGCGGGCTCGCGCAGATCGCCCAGCCGGTCTCGGTCTGCCACCAGTGGTCGATCACCGGCTTCTCGAGCAGCGCGGTCGCCCAGGTCCAGGTGTCGGGGTCGAGGCGCTCGCCGGCGAGGAAGAGGGCGTCCAGGCAGCTGAGGTCGTATTGGTGGGAGAGCGCGGCGTGCGGATCGGCCTTGCGGATGGCGCGCAGCGCGGTCGGCGCGGTGAAGAGGGTCTTCACGCGGTAGTCAGAGACCACGCGCCAGAACGCACCGGCATCCGGTGTTCCCACCGGCTTTCCCTCGTAGAGCACCGTCGTCGCCCCGGCGATGAGGGGACCGTAGACGATGTAGGAGTGGCCCACCACCCAGCCGACGTCGCTCGCCGTCCACATCACATCCCCCGGCCCGATGTCGTAGATGTTCTTCATCGACCAGGCCATGGCCACCGCATGGCCGCCGTTGTCGCGAACCACGCCCTTCGGTGCACCCGTCGTGCCGGAGGTGTACAGGATGTAGAGCGGATCGGTCGCGGCCACCGCAACGGCAGCGCGCGGCGTCGCCGTCATCGAGTGCTCGTCCCAGTCCCACCAGGCCGTGCCCTCGGTGGCGTGATCAGAGGCCCACCCCGGCACCTCCGGACGGTCCTTCACGATCACGGTTCCGACAGTGTGCGTGCTCAATTTCAGCGCGGCCGCGATGGTGGGAAGGTACTCGACCACGCGATTCGGCTCGATTCCGCCGGTGGCGGTCACGATCACGATCGGCTCGGCATCGTCGATGCGGGCGGCGAGTTCTTTGGCAGCGAAGCCGCCGAACACCACGGAGTGCACCGCCCCGAGTCGCGCGCAGGCCAGCATGGCGACGAGGGCCTGCGGCATCATCGGCATGTAGATGATCACCCGGTCGCCCTTGGCCACCCCGGCATCGGCGAGCACGCCCGCAAACCTGGAGACCTTGTCGAGCAGAGTCGCGTAGCTGTAGCTCTTCTTCTTGCCGACAACGGGGGAGTCGTAGATCAGGGCGATGCTCTCCCCGCGCCCCGCGAGCACATGGCGGTCGAGCGCGTTGAAGCAGGTATTGAGTTGCGCACCAGCGAACCACCGGTAGAGGGGCGCGGCGCTGCTGTCGAGAGCGGTGGTCGGTGCGACCGTCCAGTCCACGAGCTTCGCCGCGTCGAGCCAGAAGCCCTCGCGGTCGTCGACGCTCTGGTCGAAGGCCCGCCGGTAGCCGCCGGAGTTCACAGTTTGCTCGAGTGGTGCACTCACGGAATACCTCTCCATCGAAGTTGCCCTACCGGTTCTGTATACAGAATGTGGATGAAGTATGACACAGGATGGGCAAATGCGGTCCTGGTGGGCCATAATGTGTACACAGATGCAAATTGCGGTCGCAACGGAGGGAAGCAATGGCAGTCACTCAGCGCGCAAGCGACCGGGCATACCAGACCCTTCGGGATGAGATCGTGGAGTGGGAGCTGCGCCCGGGGAGCGTACTCGGCGAGGTCGAGCAGTCCACCCGGCTCGGAGTCTCCCGCACCCCCCTGCGCGAAGCACTCGCCCGTCTGATGGCTGATGGCCTCGTGTCGCCCCAGTCCGGGCGCGGTCTCGTCGTCACCGAGCTGTCGCTTGCCAGCATCCGGGAGATCTTCGAGGTGCGGCAGGCGCTCGAAGAGCAGGCGGCACGTCTCGCCGCCCGGCGCGGTGACCCGGCGGTATTCGAGCAGCTCGAGATCGAGTTCGCCGCCGTCAATGACCTGCTCGAACACGATGACCCGGCCCGTCATGCGTATTACGGCCTCGTCGCCCGCCTCGATGAAGCCATCGACGACTCCGTCGACAACTCCTATCTCGCGGCGGCACTGTCCACGCTCCGCACCCATCTCGTGCGCGTGCGCCGTCTCGCCGTCGACGATCCGGCACGGCTCTCGGCCGCGGCGGCGGAGCACCTGCTGATCGTGCAGGCGATCGCCGCCCGCGATGCCGAACTCGCCGCCCACGCGACGCAGGTTCACCTGCACCAGGCCCTCCGAAACATCCAGAAGATGGCACACCTCCACCAGTCGGCGGGCGCCACCAGCCCCGCCCCGAAAGGAACACCGTGAAACTGCACTCCGTCAGAGTCCACCCGAGTTCTGAGAACCTCGCCCGCGAACACCAGCTCGCCTGGAAGATCGCCGAAGTCGCCGCTGACACCGTGGCGGTCACCCCGGAGGTCACCGAGATGGTGATCAACCGGCTGATCGACAACGCAGCGGTGGCCACCGCCTCCCTCACCCGCGCCCCGGCCGTCGCCGCCCGGGCGCAGGCCGAAGACCACCCCTACGAGCCCGGATCCACGGTGTTCGGCATCCCCGGACGATTCGGTCCCGAGTGGGCGGCCTGGGCCAACGGAGTCGCCGTTCGCGAACTCGACTACCACGACACCTTCCTCGCGGCCGAGTACTCCCACCCGGGCGACAACATCCCCCCGATCCTCGCGGTCGCCCAGCACGTCGGATGCACCGGAGCCGACCTCGTGCGCGGAATCGCCACCGGTTATGAGATCCAGGTCGACCTGGTGAAGGCGATCAGCCTGCACGCCCACAAGATCGACCATGTGGCCCACCTCGGCCCGTCGGCCGCGGCGGGGATCGGCACGATGCTCCACCTCTCGCCGGAGGTGATCTTCCAGTCGATCGGACAGGCGCTGCACACCACCACAGCCACCCGCCAGTCCCGCAAGGGCGAGATCTCTACCTGGAAGGCCTACGCTCCTGCCTTCGCCGGCAAGATGGCTGTCGAAGCTGTGGATCGCGCGATGCGCGGCCAGACCAGCCCGACCCCCATCTACGAGGGCGAGGACGGTGTGATCGCCTGGCTGCTCGACGGACCGGACGCGCACTACGAGGTGCCGCTTCCCGAGGCCGGCGAGGCCAAGCGCGGCATCCTCGACACCTATACCAAGGAGCACTCGGCGGAGTACCAGGCGCAGGCCTGGATCGACCTTGCCCGAAAGCTTCACAACGAGTACCCGGCCCTCGGCACCGACTCGATCGCGTCGGTGGTCATCCACACGAGCCACCACACTCATTTCGTGATCGGATCGGGCGCGAACGATCCGCAGAAATACGACCCGACCGCCAGCCGTGAGACCCTCGATCACTCGATACCGTACATCTTCACCGTCGCACTTCAGGATGGCGAATGGCACCACGAGCGCTCCTATGCCCCGGAGCGGGCCGGCCGCGCCGACACCGTCGCGCTCTGGAACCGCGTGACAACCACTGAGGATGCCGAGTGGACTCGCCGTTATCACTCCAACGATCCGGCGGAGAAAGCCTTCGGTGGCCGCGTGGTCATCACCCTCTTCGACGGCACGACCATCGTCGACGAGATCGCGGTGGCGGATGCCCACCCGCTCGGCGCTCGGCCGTTCGCCCGCGAGCACTACATCGCCAAATTCCGGGCGCTCGCCGCGGATATCCTCGAGCCCGCGGAGACCGACCGCTTCCTCGAACTCGTACAACGCCTGCCAGAGCTGACCGCCGAGGAGCTCGGCGGCCTCACCGTCACAGCGAAACCCGGCCTTCTCGGAGTCGGCCCGAAGGGACTCTTCTGATGTTGTATTCCTCTCTCACCGCGGCCGAGAAGCGGGCGACCTTCCGGTCCGCGCTCGGCAGTGCAAAGCTGCAGCTCGTGCCCGGGGCGTTCAACCCGCTGAGCGCGAAGCTCATCCAAGACAGGGGCTTCGACGGGGTGTACATCTCCGGAGCCGTGATCGCCGCCGACCTCGGGCTCCCGGACATCGGCCTCACCACCCTCACGGAGGTGGCGAACCGCGCGAAGCAGATCAGCCGCATGACCGACCTGCCGGCGCTCGTGGATGCGGACACCGGCTTCGGTGAGCCGATGAACGTCGCCCGCACCGTGCAGGAACTCGAGGATGCCGGCGTGGCCGGCCTCCACATCGAAGACCAGGTCAACCCGAAGCGCTGTGGGCACCTGGATGGCAAGGCCGTCGTCGACGCGAACACGGCGACCAAGCGCATCCGCGCCGCCGTGGATGCCCGCCGCGACCCGAACCTCCTGATCATGGCTCGCACCGACATCCGAGCGGTCGACGGTCTGGCCGTGGCGATCGACCGGGCGAAGGCCCTCGTCGATGCCGGGGCAGATGCGATCTTCCCCGAGGCCATGAAGGATCTCGCGGAGTTCGAGGCGATCCGCGCCGCGGTCGACGTGCCGATCCTCGCCAACATGACGGAGTTCGGAAAGAGCGAGCTGTTCACGAACGACCAGCTCGCGGGAGTCGGCATCAACCTCGTGATCTACCCCGTGAGCCTCCTCCGACTCGCGATGGGCGCGGCCGAGCGCGGTCTCGATACCATCAAGCGGGAGGGTTCACTGAATTCGGAGGTGCCGAACATGCAGACGCGTGCCCGGCTCTACGAGTTGCTCGACTACGAGGCGTACAACGCCTTCGACACCAGCGTTTTCAACTTCACCCTGAGCTAGGAGCACGCACATGGCAGATTCAGCCGGCACGGAAACCGCACCGAAGAAGGGCCTCGCCGGGGTCGTCGTCGACTACACCGCCGTCTCCAAGGTGAATCCCGACACGAATTCCCTGCTCTATCGCGGATACCCCGTGCAGGAGCTCGCGGCGAAGTGCTCGTTCGAAGAGGTGGCCTACCTCCTCTGGCACGGCGAGCTGCCGGATGAGCGCCAGCTCGCCGATTTCGAGACCCTGGAGCGCTCGTTGCGCGGTCTCGACGACAACATCAAGCGCGTGATCGACGATCTGCCCCTCACCGCCCACCCGATGGATGTCGTGCGTACCGCGGTCAGTGTGATCGGTGCCAACGATCCGGATGCCGCCGATGCATCCCCAGAATCGAACCTGGCCAAGTCCATCTCGCTGCTGGCCAAGCTGCCCGCGATCGTCTCGTACGACCAGCGTCGTCGCCGTGACCTCGACCTGGTGGAGCCGCGGGACGATCTGGGCTATTCGGCCAACTTCTTGCACATGACCTTCGGAGACGTTCCCGACCTCGTGGTGGTGAACGCCTTCGACGTGTCGATGATCCTGTACGCCGAGCACTCCTTCAACGCCTCCACCTTCACCGCCCGGGTGATCACCTCCACCCTCTCCGACCTGTATTCCGCCGTCGTCGGGGCCGTGGGGGCGCTCAAGGGCGCATTGCACGGTGGGGCGAACGAGGCCGTCATGCACGTCTTCGACGAGATCGGCACCGCCGACAAGGCGAGGGGTTGGCTCGATCAGGCGCTCGCCGAGAAGCGCAAGATCATGGGATTCGGTCATCGGGTCTACAAGAACGGCGACTCGCGAGTGCCCACGATGAAGGCCGCGCTCGACACGCTCATCGTCGAGTACGACGCCCAGCCCCTGGCCGACCTCTACGACACCCTCGAGGCGGCGATGGGGGAGACCAAGAACATCAAGCCCAACCTCGACTACCCCTCTGGACCGGCGTACAGCCTCATCGGCTACGACACCGAGATGTTCACGCCGCTGTTCGTGGCGAGCCGGATCACCGGCTGGACCGCGCACATCATGGAACAGCTCGCATCGAACGCACTGATCCGCCCGCTCAGCCTCTACAACGGGCCCAACGAGCGTCACCTGTCCTAGGAGAGCGCGCGGTGCCGAAGAAGTCGGTCTATTTCTGGTTGAACCTCGGCTTCGTCGTGGTGCTCCTCGGGCTTCTGCTCGGCGCGTCCGCGCAACCGTGGTTCTTCGTGGTGGGCATCGCGTGGGTCGCCGTGGGATTCGTGGTGACCGCCCGAAACCGGCGCAACCGGCCGGGTCCGCCGAACCTCTTCGACCACGACCGGGACGACGACGCAGCTGCGCGCTAATGCTCGAGGCCGCGCGCTAACGCCCGGCGCCGTGTGGCACAGCGCGCAGAGCGACGACGGTTACAACCGCCCACGCCAGCGCGGCCACCGCGACGGCGCCCTCACCGATTGCCGACAGCGGGGGCAGGTTGGCCACCGCTCCGAAATGCAGGCTCGCCACCGAGTACATGCCGAGGGGGAAAACTACGCTCCAGAGGCTCGTCTCGTAACGGAAGGGCACTCGTTTCACCAGGTGGCGCCAGACGCCGAAGATCACCAGCAGTGGCACCCAGGCCGTACCGAAGGCCCACAAAACGTAACTGATGCCGGAGACCAGCAGAGCGGTTGCCCGCACTACCGGCAGGGTCGCGGGCAGCAGCAGGATCTGCGAGCCGGCCAGCACGGAGATCGCGGTGGCGCCCATGAAGATCCAATACGAGGGGCTGAAGCTGCCCGGCTCGCTGCGCGTCGTCAACAGTCGGAGTGACACCAGGGCCGCAAGCAGAAGGTAGAGAACAACACCGATTCCCCACAGCGCCACGGCGACATCCGCCAGCAGACTGTTGCCGGTGCTCGCTCCGGTGATGGCCGCCACGATGGCGACCGACTGCGTTCCGACCACCCAGAGAAACCAGCTGCCGTCGACGCGATTCGCGACGGGCTCCTCCCGCGGGCCGAGGATCAGGGCACCGGGGATCCCGTAAGCCAGGAGCACCCACAGCGGCACACTGATCACCGCGAGCGCGATCGTCACCCAGGGCTGCGCGGGCGTATAGAGCCGGATGCCCACGACGTTGAGCGCGGCGACGGTGGTGAAGAATCCGAACGCCCGAGCGGGATCGCGGGCATCCGAGGCGATCTCGCTGCGGAAGAGCATCACGCGGGTGGTGGCGAGAGCGACGAGAACAGCCAGCCCCACCAGAGCGATGATCAGCAGCACGAACGAGGGCGCCGACCAGCCGATGAGGGCGAATGCTGACGACAGGATCCCGGTCGCCATCACGAAGGAGAAGGCGGCGGAGGGCAGCCCCCTGGCCGTGCCCCGCCAACCGCGGCTCAGATCGATTGCCGGTATCCGAAGAACTCGTGGTCGTTGTTGTAGCCGCCCAGCCCTCCACCGACCTCGGCGAAGTCCGCGACGAATTCGATTCCCTTGATCCACTTCACCATCTTGAAGCCCAATTCCGTTTCGTTGCGAAGGCGCAACGGGGCCCCGTGGCCGAACGAGACGGGTGCGTCATTCATGTCGTAGGCGAGCATCGTGAGGTGGTAGCTCATCTGCTCGATCGGCTGCGCGTCATAGTAGAGGCCCCCCTCCGGGCCGTGGGCAAACGAATAGAAGATCACCCATTTCGCCTCAGGGGTGGGCTTCACCGTGTCGAGGATCGTCTGCATCGACACCCCACCCCACTTGGCGACCCCCGACCAGCCCTGGATGCAGAAATGCTGGGTGATCTGCTCGTGGTGCGACAGCGCACGCAACTGCTCGAGGTCGAGCTCGACCGGGTGTTCGACGAGACCGTTGACGACGAGCTTGTAGTCGGCGAACAGGCCGGCCTCCAGCTGCGTGTACTCCTCAGTGTCCGGATATTTGCCGTTGTGCCAGAAATACGGCGAGATGTCCTTTTCGCTGTACTGGCCGGGCTTGGAGTCGATGTGTTCGAAGAGACGCTGGGCCGGCCCGATCAGGGCGAATCCGACGCGCTGCACCACCCGAGGGTGGCGGTAGGTGAACGGGGTCGCGGCCACCCAGGCGACGATGACCACCACCATCGACGCGGCGAAGATCCAGAACCCGACCCAGCTTTCGGTGTTCTGCGACGCATACATGTGGTTGAGGTTGCGGAGGGCGCCGGTGGTGATGACGAGTGAGACGTGCACGAGGATGAAGAACAGGAACCAGCACAGCACGAGGAAGTGCAGCGAGCGGGCCACCTGGATGCTGAACACCGAACTCACGCGTCGAAACCGGGTCGACAGGGCCGGAGACATGCCGAGACCGGTCACCAGCGCCAGGGGTGCCGCGATGAACACGGTGATGAAGTAGGCGATGAGTTGCAGGCTGTTGTAGTTGTTCCACCCGTTCTCACTCGGCCAATCGAGTGACAGGTACTGGATGCCCACCGAGATCGAATTCGGGATGACATCCCAGTGCAGTGGGATCAGCCGCATCCACTGTCCGGTCGCGAACAGCAGCACGTAGAACACGATTCCATTGGCGAGCCAGAGCGTGTCGATGCCCAGATGCCACCAGCGCGCGAGACCGATCGAATGGCGGCGTCCGGGCAGGCCGACCCCGTTCGGCAGGGTGATCGAGTCTTCCTTCGCCGTGTAGAGCGGGTTGGCCGGCACCGGTTTCTGGATGCGGAACCAGTCCTTGCCGGGTGTCGAGTGGCGTGTCCAGTAGAGCCGGGGGTGGTCGCTCAAGATAGTGATTCCCGACCTGATGATGAAGATCATGAAGAACAGGTTGAGAAAGTGCTGCCATCCGAGCCAGGCCGGAAAGCCGACCGGCGCGTCGCCGGGCAACTCGGATTCGCCGGGGAAGCTGCGCAGGAAGTCCTGCACCGCAGGCACGCCCCTCAGCCCCTTGGCGACGGCGATCGCGATAAGGAGCAGAAGCACGGCGATCGGAAGAAGCCACAACAGGTTGAACCACTTCGAGCGACCGATCCGCACCCGGGGCGCGACACCGTACTGGGCGGGGATTCCACCGGCCCAATCCTCGTTCACGACGCTGTAGCGGCGCTGGTCGAGCTCCGATCGAAAGCTCGCCTTGGATCCCCCCGCGCCGAGGTCGGCGGCGGGGATGGGCTGGTCCTGCGGAGTCGGGGGCATGCCCGGAGCCTAGGCCCATTCACCCGCTGCGGATACGATCGCGCCGATACCCGCCCGCTCGCACGTCGATACCCGGGGCATTCGTCACGATGGCCCCTGGCGGGGAAGGAGTCTAGGGTGGCGGGCGAGGAGCACACCATGACATCCACCCGCGTGAAAGTACGACGAGCCTACGAAGAACCTCATCCCACCGACGGCACCCGGGTGCTCGTCGATCGTCTCTGGCCGCGCGGCCTCAGCAAGGAGAGGGCCCATCTCGACGAGTGGTGCAAAGACGTCGCACCGTCGGCGGAACTCCGCACCTGGTACGGCCACGTTCCCGAACGCTTCGAGGGTTTCGCCGATCGGTACCGCGTCGAGCTGGGGGAGCCGGAGCGAGCGGCTGCGCTCGCCCACCTGCGCGAACTCGTCGCAGGCGGCGCGGTCACCCTCCTCACGGCGACCAAGGACCCGGCCATCAGCGAGGCGGCCGTGCTCGCCGAGATCCTCAGCGACTGATCGCGATCCGCCGGGCCGGCATCGGGTTCAGCGGAGTTTGACCACGGTGAGCAGGATGCTCGAATCCTCGACAGCCGTCACCGAGTGCGGCGCGTCCGGAACGATGATCAGGTCGCCGGTCCAGCCGGACCAGGATTCCTCGCCCGCCGCGAGCACTACGCGGCCGTGCAGCACCTGCACCGTGGCCTCACCCGGATTATTGTGCTCGGCGAGCGCCTCGCCGGCCCGCAGTGAGATCAGGGTCTGTCGTAGCACGTGCTCGTGGCCGCCGTACACGGTCTTCGCGCTGCGGCCGCTCGATGCCTCGAGGGCTGAATGGAGTTCGGTTCTCGCAAGTGCTGTCAACGATGTCTTCTGCACGGTGTCGCATCCCTCTGGCTCGGTGGGGCTTGCTCGATGGCTCGTGCAGCACAGTCTCCCACCATCTCCCACCATTGCCGCTCCGGATACCCGATTCCGTCGCCGGTCTCGTCACCGGTCGCGCGGTGCGGCGGCGTTCAGTTGACTGCGCCGGTCCACTTCTCGCCGGCCCCGAGTCCGGGGGCATCCGGAATCGTGGACGCCTCACGGAAGGCGAGCTGCACCGAACGCAGTCCGTCCCTCAGCGCCCGGGCGTGCTGGTCGCCGAGATCGGGGGCGCTCGCGGTGATCAGGCCGGCCAGGGCATTGATCAGCTTGCGGGCCTCATCGAGGTCGAGCTGGGAGTCTGGATCGTCCGCAAGTCCGCACTTCACCGCGGCGGCACTGAGCAGATGCACGGCGACCGTGTTGATGACCTCGATCGCGGGAACGTCCGCGATATCCCGCGCCGCATCATTCTCGTGGGTGTGGCCGGGTTCTGAATGATCCTGCTGGTTCATCGGGCGTTTCCTCTGTTACACTGAACGCTGGCTCCGGGCCCTGCAAGGGATCCCGGAACGAAAGTGGAGATTCTCCCACCCGCGCTTGACCGCTGAGTGATGTTTTTACTAAACATCGCTGATGACGAGGTTACCGGGTTGTTGCGGTCCGCCTGTTCCTCCTCACGGGGGTGCGGGTAGTCAGGTCGCCGTGCCGAAGTGTCCGAAGAAAGTCGGATGCCGAGGGCGCGTGAATTTCTTCAGTCGTCGTGAGTCCGGCACATCGCCGAATCCACAGGCCAACACGACCGACTAAGGAGTTACGCATCAGCGATCCCCGTACCAATGACCGAATCCGCGTTCCGGAGGTCCGACTTGTTGGCCCCAATGGCGAACAGGTCGGTGTAGTGCGCATTGAAGACGCCATTCGTCTTGCCCAGGAGGCAGACCTGGATCTGGTTGAGGTTGCTCCCAACTCCAAGCCTCCCGTTGCCAAGATCATGGACTTCGGCAAGTTCAAGTACGAAACAGCGCAGAAGGCGAAAGAAGCCAAGCGCAACCAGTCCAACACCATCCTCAAAGAGGTGCGGTTCCGCCTCAAGATCGATGTGCACGACTACGAGACCAAGCGCAAGCGCGCCGAGGGATTCCTCCAGGGCGGCGACAAGGTGAAGGCCATGATCCTGTTCCGCGGTCGCGAGCAGTCGCGCCCCGAGCAGGGTGTGCGCCTCCTTCAGCGTTTTGCGGAGGATGTGTCGGAATTCGGAAGCGTCGAGTCGACCCCGATGATCGACGGGCGCAACATGGTCATGGTGATCGGGCCGCTCAAGACCAAGGCTGAGGTCAAGGCAGAGCATGACGCCAAGATCGCGAAGTCGAAGCCGGAGCGCACGGAGCGTCCGGCGAGCGCGGAGCTTCCTGCCCTGCCGCCCGAGTCGGTCAAGGCAGCGACGGATGCCGCAGCCCACCCGGTCGTCGAGGTTCCGGCCGCGGCTCCCGTCGAGGCACGGAAGGCACCAGCGGCCGAGACCACGGCCGCTCCGGCCGTGAAGGCTGCCCCGGCTGCCGCCACACCGGCTGCCGCGACCACGGCTGCGCCCGCCGCGGCTGCTCCCGCTGCAGCCTCGCCGGCCGCGGCCGTGAAGGCTGCCCCGGCCGCCGCCCCCAAGGCCGCCCCGGCACCGCGCGCGAGCGCCACCCCGGCCGCGGCGTCCAAGCCCACGCCGGCGACGGCCTCCAAGCCGGCACCCCGCCCGGCTCCCACCCCCGGAAACGCGCCGAAGCCGCGCGCGGTTCCGCCCAAGACTGCACCAGCAGATGTGTCGTCGGACTAGTTCCGACGAGTAGCACCAAAAAGGAGAGATATGCCCAAGCAGAAGACGCACTCCGGCACCAAGAAGCGATTCAAGGTCACCGGTAGCGGAAAGATCATGAAGCAGCAGGCTGGCATGCGCCACAACCTGGTGACCAAGTCGGGCCAGCGCAAGCGCCGCCTCAACCAGGACCAGGTCATCGCCCCGGCGAACGTCAAGGCCATCAAGAAGCTTCTCGGCATCTAACGTCGAGCCCCAGAACTAAAGGAAAACGGAAATGGCAAGAGTAAAGAGGGCCGTCAACGCCCACAAGAAGCGTCGGGTAATCCTCGAGCGCGCCAAGGGTTACCGCGGTCAGCGTTCGCGTCTGTACCGCAAGGCGAAGGAGCAGGTCACTCACTCCCTCGTCTACGCGTACCGTGACCGTCGTGCCCGCAAGGGTGACTTCCGTCGCCTGTGGATCCAGCGCATCAACGCGGCTTCCCGAGCGAACGGCCTCACCTACAACCGCCTCATCCAGGGCCTGAACCTGGCCGGAGTGGGAGTGGACCGTCGCATCCTCGCCGACCTCGCCGTCACCGAGCCCGCCACGTTCGCGGCGCTCGTGGCCACCGCGAAGGCCGCTCTCCCGGCCGACACCTCCGCTCCGAAGGTGCTCGCGTAGCCCGCAGTCGTTCTGTCTCGAAGGCCCTCGCGCGCTGCGCGGGGGCCTTCGTGCTGCCCGCGACTGTAAACCGCGCGCCGAGCCTTTACGAATGTTCCCGTTTGTCAGGTATGGGCCTCGTCGAGCTGGCCCGATCCTGACGAAGGGGAACACTCGAGAGGGGGCCGACATATACGCGCCGGGGAATCCGACCTCCACGGGTAATTCAGGTCGCCAGAATAGACTGCTCCCGTGCTAGATAATCCCCGTTCGCCGCGAGTCAGAGGCGTTGCCAAGCTCGCGAAGCGCGAGGGCAGAATCTCCAGCGGGCAGTTTCTGCTCGAGGGTCCCCAGTCCGTTGCGGAGGCGCTGACGTTCCGTCCAGAGCTCGTCGTCGAGCTGTTCGCGACGCCGACCGCCCTCGACCGGTACACCGACATCGCGCAGCGCGCAGAGGATGCCGGCATCGACGTGGAATTCGTCACCGAGCAGGTGCTCGACACGATGGCTGACACCGTCACCCCCCAGGGGATCATCGCGGTCTGTCGCCAGTTCCCCACCTCGCTCAAAGACATCCTGGCCGCGCAGCCGAAGCTGATCGCGATTCTCGAAGAGGTGCGCGATCCGGGTAACGCCGGCACGATCATCCGGGCGGCGGATGCCGCGGGAGCGGATGCGGTCATCCTCACCGGCCGGAGCGTCGACCTCTACAATCCCAAAGTCGTGCGCGCATCGACGGGCTCGATCTTCCACGTTCCCGTTGCGGTCGGAGTGGAGCTCGAGGCCGTGCTTCTCAAAGTGCAGCAGGCAGGGCTCACCGTGCTGGCGGCGGACATCAAGGGGGAGGACCTCCTTGCTGCCCGGGTCGACGGCGTGCTCGACTCGCCGACCGCGTGGCTCTTCGGCAACGAGGCCCGTGGCCTGTCGGACGAGCATTTCGCGCTCGCGGACCGGGCGATCACCGTGCCCATCTACGGCCACGCGGAATCGATGAACCTCGCGACCGCCGCTTCGGTGTGCCTCTACGAGAGTGCCTTCGCTCAGCGGAGTGGGCAATAGCTCAGCCGTAAATTCGCCGCGTCGGTGTGCTCGGCCGAACGCTAACGATCACGCAACCCTTTGACCCTCGATGGGAGTGGAGGGTCTCGTCTCCCCTATATTGGGGGGCATGGAGACAAGCGCAAGCGAGCCCCCGACCTCGAACATCAGCGTGGTTCGAGGAGAACCACTGGTGATTCTCGACGGGGTGAACAAGCACTTCGGAGAACTCCACGTGCTCAACGACATCAACACCGTGGTCAACCGCGGCGAAGTCGTCGTCGTGATCGGACCGAGCGGATCGGGTAAGTCGACCCTCTGCCGGGCGATCAACCGGCTGGAGACCATCGACAGCGGAACGATCACCATCGACGGTGAACTCCTCCCAGAAGAGGGCTCCGAGCTTGCGCAGCTTCGAGCCGATGTCGGCATGGTGTTCCAGTCCTTCAACCTCTTCGCCCATAAGACGATCCTCGAGAACGTGACTCTCGCGCCGATCAAGGTGCGCAAGCTCTCTAAGGCCGACGCCGACAAGCGCGGCATGGAGATGCTCGACCGCGTGGGCATCGCCGACCAGGCCGGCAAGATGCCCGCCCAGCTCTCTGGTGGCCAGCAGCAACGCGTCGCCATCGCCCGGTCGCTGGCCATGACGCCGAAGCTCATCCTGATGGATGAGCCGACCAGCGCGCTCGACCCGGAGATGATCAACGAGGTGCTCGACGTGATGGTCGGCCTCGCAAAGGACGGCATGACCATGGTCGTCGTCACCCACGAGATGGGCTTCGCCCGCAAGGCCGCGGACCGCGTCCTCTTCATGGCCGCCGGCCGCATCGAGGAAGAAGCCACACCGGAGCAATTCTTCACGAATCCGCAGACCGCGCGCGCTCAGGACTTCCTGTCGAAGATCCTCGATCACTAGACCCACCCGCACCCCATCACAGCACGAGAGAGGTACGAATCCATGAAGAAGAGAATGCTGTCCGTCATCGGACTAGCCGCAGCATCCATGCTCATCCTGGCCGGATGTGCCGGCACTGACGAGCCGGCCGCAGACCCCAAGCCGGTCGCCAGCTTCGCCGCCGGCAGCACGATGGCGAAACTGGCCGAAGCCGGCAAGATCACCATCGGCACCAAGTTCGACCAGCCGCTGTTCGGGCTCAAGGGACCGGATGGCCCCGTCGGCTTCGACGTAGAGATCGGCAAGCTCATTGCGGCCAGCCTGGGCATCAAGGCCTCTGACATCACCTTCACCGAGACCGTCTCCGCCAACCGCGAGCCCTTCATCGAATCCGGGCAGGTGGATCTGGTGATCGCTACCTACACGATCAATGACAAGCGCAAGGAGGTCGTCTCTTTCGCCGGGCCGTACTACTCGGCCGGCCAGTCCATCCTGGTGAAGGCCGACAACAACTCGATCAAGTCCGAGAAAGACCTGGTCGGGCAGCCGGTGTGCTCGGTGACCGGCTCGACCCCGGCCGCGAAGCTCGCCGAGATCGGCGCCAAGCCGCTGCTCACCGACACCTACTCCAACTGCCTCGAGCCGCTTCGTTCGGGTGCGGTAGTGGCGGTCAGCACCGACAACGTGATCCTCGCCGGCCTCGCCGCGCAGAACGAGGGGGAGTTCAAGATCGCGGGCAAGCCGTTCACGGAGGAGCCCTACGGAATCGGGCTCAAGCACGACGATAGTGACTTCCGTACCTTCATCAACGATGTGCTCACCAAGGCATACAAAGACGGAAGCTACAAGAAAGCATGGGAGGACACCGCCGGCAAGGTTCTGCCCTATGTCGCCCCTCCCGCAGTAGACAACTACTCGCTGTAAGCGATTCATCGCCCATCGGGGTGGTTGGCTGCCGCGGCGGCTCACCACCCCGATCCACGACTCTCGACGGGAACGATCCATGAACGCGGTGATCGACAACCTGCCCTTGTACCTGCAGGGGTTCGGCGTCACGCTGTCTCTGTTCGTCATTGCCGGTGTCTCCGCGATCGTCCTCGGCACCATCGTCGCGGCGATGCGCATCTCCCCGGTCGCGGGGCTCCGCGGAGCGGCAGCCGCCTACACCGAGATACTGCGGAACACGCCGCTCACGCTCGTTCTGCTGTTCTTCGCATTCGTTCTTCCACAGCTCACCCCCCGGATACCGTACTTTCCGGCGGCTTTGGTGGGGCTCACCCTCTACACCGCGCCCTTCGTCGCAGAGGCACTCCGCTCCGGCGTCAACGGCGTGCCGATCGGGCAGGCGGAGGCGGCACGCAGCCTCGGCATGGGCTTCGGTCAGGCGCTCACGCTCATCATCCTTCCCCAGGCCTTCCGCATGGTGATCCCGCCCCTGGTGAACGTGCTCGTCGCCCTGGCCAAGAACACCTCGGTCGCGGGCGGATTCTTCGTAGCGGAACTCTTCACCGTGGGCAAGGCGCTCGCCAACGCGAACGGCAACTCGATAGTCCCGATCCTGCTCGGCGTCGCCTTCTTCTACCTGGTGATCACGATCCCGCTCGGAATCCTCTCGTCACGACTGGAAAAGAGATGGGTGGTTGCCCGATGACCTCCTCGGTGCTGTTCGACTCTCCCGGCCCGAAGGCCCGGCGTCGATCGCTGATCTTCTCGATAGTCGCCATCATCATCGTGGCGGGGGTGCTGCTCTGGGCCGTGCTGACGCTCGCCGCTCCGCGCCAGTCCTCCGGCATCACGCTCCCCGGTTCGCTCGATTCGAGTCGTTGGGACATCTTCCTCGATCCGCGGGTCTGGCGGGACATCGGCCTTGGCGTGCTTGCGACCCTCCGCGCGGCCGCGGTAGCCGCGGCGCTGGCGCTCGCCATCGGCGTCGGCTTCGCCACCCTCCGAACCTCGGTCTTCGCGTGGGTGCGGGTGCCCGCCACCGTTGTGCTCGAGTTCTTCCGCGGTATGCCGGTGCTCCTGCTGATGCTGTTCATTCTGCTGGCGAGCTCTTTCGGTGCTTTCTGGGCTGTGGTGCTCGGCCTCGCGCTCTACAACGGTGCGATCATCGGCGAGATCCTGCGAGCCGGTCTGGCCTCGCTTCCTCGCGGCCAGCGCGAGGCGGGCCTGAGCCTCGGTCTCACGCGCCTTCAGACGAAGACCATGATCGAATTCCCCCAGGCGTTCCGGCAGATGTTGCCCGTGATCGTGGCCCAGCTGGTTGTCCTGCTCAAGGACACGAGTCTCGGCTACATCGTGGGGTACAACGAATTGATCCGCACGACGATGAACAGCATGTCGAGCTTCTACGGCAACCGCTACCTTCTCTCACTCTTCATCGTCACGTTGGTGATCTACCTCGCGATCAACCTGTCGCTGTCTGCTTTCGCCCGTCGCCTCGCGCGCAAGCGGGTCTCCCGCTAGCTCCGGCCGATGCCTCGGCCCATTGGCATTAAGCTTGGGACCCGTGTCAGACCCCACCACTCCGCCGCCCCCGTCGATCTCCGAATCCACGGTCGGTGCCGCTCTCGACGCGGCGCTCGACGCCATCTCGAACGCGTCAGACGTGACCGCGCTCAAGCGGGTGAAGACCGAGCACCTCGGTGAGGCGTCCCTGCTCGCGAAGCTCAACGCCACGCTCCGGGATGTCGCGCCCGCTGACAAGGCCGCCTTCGGAAAGCTCGTCGGTCAGGCCCGCGGTCGCGCAAACCAGGCCTTCGCCGCGCGGGAGTCCGAGCTCTTCGCCGCGGAGGAGACCGCGCGCCTCGCGGCGGAGGCGGTGGATGTCACGGCCGTGGCGTCCCGCTGGACACCGGGCGCGCGTCATCCGCTCAATCTCCTGCAGGAGTACATCGCCGACGTCTTCGTCGGCATGGGCTGGGAGGTGGCCGAGGGGCCCGAACTCGAGAACGAGTGGTTCAACTTCGACGCCCTCAACTTCGACGAGGACCACCCGGCCCGGGCGATGCAGGACACCTTCTTCGTCGAGCCGGTCGACTCCCACCTCGTGCTGCGCACCCAGACCAGCCCGGTGCAGATCCGCTCGCTGCTCACCCGGGAGCTCCCGGTGTACGTGATCTCGCCCGGAAAGGTGTTCCGCACCGACGAGCTCGACGCGACGCACACTCCGGTGTTCCACCAGGTGGAGGGCATCGCCATCGACAAGGGGCTCACCATGGCGCACCTGCGCGGCACGCTCGAGCACTTCGCGCGCATCATGTTCGGGCCGGAGGCGAAGATCCGCCTGCGCCCCAACTACTTCCCCTTCACCGAGCCGAGCGCCGAGATGGACGTCTGGCAGCCGAACGCCAAGGGCGGCGCGCGCTGGGTCGAGTGGGGCGGCTGCGGCATGGTCAACCGGAACGTTCTGCGGGCGGCGGGTATCGATCCGGACGAGTACCAGGGCTTCGCCTTCGGCATGGGGATCGAGCGCACCCTGCAGTTCCGTAATGATCTCAACGACATGCGCGACATGGTCGAGGGCGACATCCGCTTCTCCCAGCAGTTCGGAATGGTGGTCTGATGCGCGTCCCGATCTCCTGGCTCCGCGAGTTCGTCGACGTTCCGCTCGACGTCACTCCCGACGAGGTGCACGCCGCGCTCGTGAGCGTGGGCTTCGAGGAAGAGACCATCCACGACTTCGGTCTCAGTGGGCCGATCGTCGTCGGCAGGGTGCTCGAGTTCACCCCCGAGCCGCAGAGCAACGGCAAGACCATCAACTGGTGCCAGGTGGATGTCGGCGAGGCCGAGCCCCGAGGAATCGTCTGCGGGGCCCACAACTTCATCGTCGGAGACAAGGTCGTCGTCTCCCTGCCCGGGGCGATCCTGCCCGGCCCCTTCCCCATCGCCGCGCGCAAGACCTACGGGCATGTCTCCGACGGCATGATCGCCTCGGCGCGCGAACTCGGACTCGGGGAGGAGCACGACGGCATCCTGCGCCTCGCCTCGCACGGCCTCGATCCTGAGGTGGGAGCGGATGCCACGGCCCTGCTCGGCCTCGACGACTGGGCCGTCGAGATCAACGTCACCCCCGACCGTGGCTACGCGTTCTCCATCCGCGGCGTCGCCCGCGAGTACGCGCACGCCACCGGTGCCGCCTTCCGCGACCCCGCCGTTCTCGGTGGTCGAGTCGCGAGCGACGACGGAGCCCGCGTATCGACACCCGGGTCGAGGCCCGCACCCGTAATCGACGACCGCGCCCCCATCCGCGGCCGCGTCGGCTCCACGGTCTTCGTCACCCGCACGGTGCGCGGCATCGATGCCGGCCGCCCCACCCCGCCGTGGATGATCGCGAGACTGAGCCTCGCCGGCATCCGCTCCATCTCGCTGGTCGTCGACATCACCAACTACGTGATGCTCGAGCTCGGCCAGCCGATCCACGGCTACGACCTCGACGCTCTCAACGGCGGCCTCGTGGTGCGCCGCGCGCAGCCGGGCGAGAAGCTCGAGACCCTCGACGGGCAGGTGCGCACGCTGCACCCCCAGGACCTCCTCATCACCGACGACTCCGGGCCGATCGGCCTCGCCGGCGTGATGGGCGGAGGCTCCACCGAGATCGGTGCGACCACCACGAACGTTCTCGTCGAGGCGGCGAACTTCGACCCCGTGTCGATCGCCCGCTCCGCCCGCCGTCACAAACTGCCGAGTGAGGCGTCCCGCCGGTTCGAGCGCGGAGTCGATCCCGAGGTCGCGGATGCCGCAGCCGCCAGGGTCGTAGAACTGCTCGTGCAGCTCGCCGATGGACGGGCCGACGAGGAGAGCTCCCGCCTGTTCGAGGTCGCCCCGCGCGAGCCGATCATGCTGCCGGACGGCTACATCACGGGCCTGATCGGCGCCGACTACTCGGATGTCGAGATCCTGCGTTCGCTCACGGACATCGGCGGATCGATCGAACCTGTCGATCACGCCCTGTCGGTGACCCCTCCGAGCTGGCGCCCTGACCTCACCGACAAGGCGACACTCGCCGAGGAGGTGGCTCGCATCGTGGGCTACGACCGCATCCCCGCGGTGCTTCCCACGGCCCCTCCGGGGCGCGGGCTCACGCGCGAGCAGCGTCTTCGCCGATCCGCGGCGCAGCTCCTCGCCTCCGCCGGTGCCACAGAGGTGCTCTCCTATCCCTTCGTGTCGAAGCGCGCCAACGACACCTTCGGCGCATCCCTCGCTGGAGTGGTCCCCGCCATCCGTCTGGCGAACCCGCTCGACGGCGAGGCGCCGTTCCTTCGCACGTCACTGCTTCCGGGGCTCATCGAGATCGCCCGCCGCAACCTCTCCCGCGGACTCGTTGACCTCGCGCTCTACGAGATCGGATCGGTGTTCCGACCGGAGGCCGGCGTGCGGTACGGAAGCGGTGACCTGCCCTCGGGGATCATCCGCCCGACGAGCGCGGAGCTCGCAGACCTGCTCGGCAGCATCCCGCCTCAGCCCCTTCGCGTCGCGGCGCTGTTCACCGGCGCCGCGGTCTCGAAGCAGCCCGGCCAGCCCGCGATCCAGCACGGCATCGCGGATGCGCTCGACTCGGCCCGCCAGGTCGGCCAGGCGCTCGGTGCCACGATCTCGGTCGCCACGGGCTCACACCACTCCCTGCACCCGGGGCGCACCGCGGAGCTGTTCCTCGGCGATCGCAGCGTCGGATTCGCCGGCGAGCTCCTGCCGGCCCTCGCCGACGAACTCGACCTTCCCCGGGTCACCGCGGTGCTCGAGCTCGAGCTCGGCCTGCTCATCGAACTGGCCGCCACCGAAGTGTCGCCAGGCACGATCGCCGCCTACCCCGCAGCGACCCAGGACCTCTCGCTCGTCCTCGGGGCCGACGTCCCGGCCGGCGAGGTGCTCACATCGATCGTCGAGGGCGCCGGCCCGCTGCTGGAGGTCGCACAGCTCGTGGACGACTACCGTGGACAGGGCATCCCAGAGGGATCGAAGTCACTCACGTTCGCCCTGCGTTTCCGGGCCGCGGACCGCACGCTCACGGCGCCGGAGGCCACCGAGGCCAAGCTCGCCGGAGCCGCCCTCGCCGCCGAGCGATTCGGCGCGAGCATCCGCGAGTAGTGGGAGGCCGGTGGATGTCCGCTAGGCTCGAGCGGTGGACATCCTTCGCCTCACCGGTTCGACCGAACGCCGCACGTCCGTGCGCCGCGGTCTGCGCCTGCGCTCGGACCGTCGCGGACAGCGACTGCAGGCGACGCTCTCCGTCTGATCTCCTGCCGAATCCGGCATCATGATCCGACACCAGCGCCGCCGCACCAGGCCTCGTCGATCCACTCTCAATAAGGTGTAACCATGTCCTATTCCGTTGCCGTGGCCGGTGCCAGCGGCTATGCGGGCGGGGAGCTGCTTCGGCTGCTGTCCCAGCATCCCGAGTTCCAGGTGGTCACGGTGACCGCCTTCCAAAACGCGGGCCAGGCGCTGTCCGAGGTCCAGCCGCACCTGCGCTCCTACGGATCGCTCACTCTCCAGCCGACCACCGCCGACGTGCTGAGCGGCCACGACCTCGTCTTCCTCGCCCTTCCCCACGGCAGGTCGGGGGAGCTCACCGCCCACCTCGGCGACGACAGTGTCCTGGTCGATTGTGGGGCCGATCACCGCCTCTCGGATGCCGCGGCCTGGGCCGCGTTCTATGGCGGCGAGCACTTCGGCGCCTGGGCGTACGGCGTGCCGGAACTCCCGGTGGGAGCCGGCAAGCAGCGGGCCGCCCTCGTCGGCGCCACCCGCATCGCCGCTCCCGGCTGCAACGCCAGCACGGTCTCGCTCGCTCTCGCGCCGGGTATCTCGGCCGGGGTGATCGAGGAGCGCGACCTCGTCTCGGTGCTCGCGGTCGGACCCTCCGGGGCGGGCAAGAGTCTCAGGCTCGAGAACCTGGCGAGCGAGATCCTCGGCTCGGCCAACCCCTACGCTGTCGGCGGCACCCACCGTCACATCCCCGAGATCCAGCAGTCGTTGCGTGCGGCCGGTGCCACCTCGCCCACCATCTCCTTCACCCCGGTGATCGTGCCGATGGCGCGTGGCATCCTCGCCACCTCCACGGCCCGCATCGTTCCGGGCACCTCGGCCTCCGCCATCCGATCGGCCTGGGAGTCCGCCTACGCCGACGAACCTTTCGTGCACGTCCTGCCCGAGGGGAGGATGCCCCGAACCGGTGACGTGCTCGGCTCCAACACCGCTCTCATCGGCCTCGCCGTCGACGAGGCCGCCGGTCGGGTCGTCACCGTCACGGCACTCGACAACCTCGTCAAAGGCACGGCGGGCGCCGCCATCCAATCAGCCAACATCGCCCTGGGTCTCGACGAGACCAGCGGCCTTCCGATCGACGGAGTTGCACCATGAGCGTCACCCACCCCAGAGGTTTTGTCGCGGCCGGAGTCGAATCGGGCCTCAAGGGCAAGGGCGGCAAGGATGTCGCACTCGTCGTCAACCAGGGGCCGAGCCAGGCCGCGGCGGCGGTCTTCACGAGCAACCGTGCACAGGCGAACCCGGTGATCTGGTCGCAGCAGGTCATCGCTGACGGCATCGTCACCGCGGTCGTGCTCAACTCGGGCGGCGCGAATTGCTACACCGGCGCGCGCGGATTCCAGGTGACCCACGCGACCGCGGAGCACGCGGCAGCCCTTCTCGGCAGCTCCGCCACCGATATCCTGGTCTGCTCCACCGGCCTCATCGGCGATCAGCTCGACCTCCAGAAGGTGAGCTTCGGTGTCACCGCCGCCCACGCGTTCCTGCGTGAAGACGGGGGGCTGGATGCCGCGACCGCGATCATGACCACCGACACGCATCCGAAGCAGGCCGTCGCCCAGGGGGAGGGCTGGTCGATCGGTGGCATGGCGAAGGGTGCCGGCATGCTCGCACCGGGACTCGCGACCATGCTGGTCGTGATCACTACCGATGCCGCGCTGGATTCCGGTCAACTGGATGCGGCACTCCGCCACGCCTCGCGGGTGACCTTTGATCGCCTCGACTCCGACGGCGCGATGTCCACCAACGACACCGTCGCGCTGCTCGCCTCGGCTGCCTCCGGCATCACGCCGTCGCTCGACGAATTCACGACCGCCCTTACCGGGCTCTGCGAAGACCTCGCCACCCAGTTGCAGAAGGATGCCGAGGGCGCGGCCCATGACATCACGATAGAGGTGGTCAACTCGGCCTCCGAAGACGAGGCCGTCGAGGTGGGCCGGGCCGTCGCCCGCAACAACCTCTTCAAGGCCGCGATCTTCGGCAACGACCCCAACTGGGGCCGGGTGCTCGCGGCCGTCGGCACGACGCAGGCCGCTTTCGACCCCTACGACATCGATGTGTCGATGAACGGCGTCCGGGTCGCCCACCGGGGCGAGCCCGACCAGCCGCGGGAGAGCGTCGACCTCACCGGCCGCGCCATGCACCTGCTGATCGACCTGCACGCCGGGTCATCGACCGCCACGGTCTGGACCAACGACCTCACCCACGACTACGTCCACGAGAACAGCGCGTACTCCAGCTGATGGGCGCGCACTCGAGGGAAGCATCCGCGAAGGCATCCGCCCTCATCGAATCTCTTCCGTGGTTGCAGCGGTTCCACGGCAAGACCATCGTGGTCAAGTTCGGCGGCAACGCCATGGTCAACGACGAGCTCAAGCATGCTTTCGCCGAGGACATGGTCTTCCTGCGCCAGGTGGGAGTGCGTCCGGTCGTCGTGCACGGCGGCGGACCCCAGATCTCTGCCGAGCTCGCGGCCCGGGGCATCCCGAACGAATTCCGTGGAGGGCTTCGAGTGACCTCCGTGGACGCCATCTCCGTGGTGCGTGAAGTGCTCACCACTCGCGTCGGCCCGGAGATCGCGGCACTCATCGACTCGCACGGCATCGAGGCGCAGGCGCTGTCGGGAGAGACCGACGGGCTGTTCTCCGGAACCCGGCGCGGCACGATGGTCGACGGCGAGGACGTCGACCTCGGGCTCGTCGGTGACGTAACGGCCGTGGATCCGGCGGTCGTCCACGCGATCCTCGAGGCCGGCCAGATCCCGGTGATCTCCTCCATCGCTCCGGATGCCGAGAAGCCCGGCCAGTCGCTCAATGTCAATGCCGACTCGGCCGCCGCGTCCCTCGCCATCGCCCTCCAGGCGGAGAAGCTCGTGATCCTCACGGACGTCGCCGGTCTCTATCGCGACTGGCCCGATCGCGATTCCCTCATCTCCACGATCGATGCGACGGAGTTGCGTCAGCTCCTCCCGTCTCTCGAATCCGGGATGATCCCCAAGATGACAGCGTGCCTCGACGCGGTCGACGGCGGGGTTCCCAAGGCCGCGATCATCGATGGTCGCGTTTTGCATTCGATCCTGCTCGAGGCGTTCACCGCCGAGGGGATCGGCACCGAAGTGGTTTCCGGAAAGGACCTGTGATGGACACGAACGACTGGCGCGAACGCTTCGGCGACGCGATGATGGGCTCCCTTGCGCCCCCGCTCGCCATGCTCGAACGCGGTGAAGGCGCCCACGTGTGGGACGTCGACGGCAACCGCTACCTCGACTTCCTCGCGGGCATCGCCGTCAACGCGCTCGGTCACGCGCATCCGGTGCTCGTGGATGCCGTGAGCCGCCAGGTCGCGACGCTCGCGCACGTCTCCAACTATTTCGCCTCCCCGCCGCAGCTCGAGCTCGCCGAACGCCTGCGTCGCATCACGGGCGCGGGCGATGCGGGCCGGGTGTTCTTCGCGAACTCGGGGGCCGAGGCGATCGAGGCGGCGATCAAGCTCGCCCGCCTCAACCGGGGAGACGGCCGGCGCACGCGCATCCTCTCCCTGATCAACTCCTTCCACGGGCGCACCATGGGCTCGCTCTCGCTCACGGGAAAGACCGCGTTGCGTGAGGCCTTCGAACCGCTGCTGCCCGGAGTCGAGCACATCGACACGACCATCGAGGCGCTCGAAGCGGCGATGGATGACACGGTCGCGGCGATCTTCATCGAGCCGATCAAGGGCGAGGCGGGTGTGCTCGACCTGCCGGAGGGCTTCCTCCGCCGGGCCCGTGAGCTCGCCACCGAGAACGGCTCGCTGCTGATCCTGGATGAGATCCAGACCGGCGTGGGACGCACCGGCACCTGGTTCGCCTTCCAGCAGACCGATGTGGTACCGGATGCGCTCGCTTTGGCGAAAGGCATCGCCGGAGGGGTTCCGATCGGGGCACTCGTGACCTTCGGGGCGGCATCCGAGCTGTTCCAGCCCGGCCAGCACGGAAGCACGTTCGGGGGAAACCCGCTGGCGACAGCGGCGGGAAATGCCGTGCTCGGCGAGATCGAGCGGGCCGGACTGATCGAGAACGCCTCGGCGATCGGCGCGAAGCTGCACGCCATCATCGACGACATCGGCTCGCCCCTCATTGCCGAGATCCGTGGCCAGGGAGCACTCATCGGCCTCGGTCTCTCCCAGCCCGTCGCCGGGGCACTCTCGGCTGCGGCCTTCGCCAACGGGCTCATCATCAATGCCCCCAACGACTCGAGCATCCGAATTGCCCCGCCGCTCATCGTCGGCGACGCCGAGTTGCAAGAGTTCCGCGAGAAGTTCAGCCTCGCCCTTCAGAGCCTCACATTGGACGCGAAATGACCCGACACTTCCTGCGCGACGACGACCTCAGCCAGGCCGAACAGACCGCGATCCTCGACCTCGCGGTCGAGCTCAAACGGGATCGCTTCGGCACGCGTCCCCTGGCGGGTCCGCAGACGGTCGCCGTGATCTTCGACAAGTCGTCGACCCGAACGCGCGTCTCGTTCGCCGTCGGTATCGCCGAGCTCGGCGGCATCCCCCTCATCATCTCCACCGCCAACAGCCAGCTCGGGGGCAAGGAGACAGCCGCCGACACGGCGCGCGTGCTCGAACGCCAGGTCGCGGCCATCGTCTGGCGCACCTTCGCCCAGTCGGGGCTCGAGGAGATGGCTCTCGGCACCACGGTTCCGGTGATCAACGGGCTGTCGGATGATTTCCATCCCTGCCAGCTGCTGGCTGACCTGCTCACCATCCGCGAGCACCGAGGATCCCTTGCGGGTCTCACCGTCACCTTCCTCGGGGACGGCGCGAGCAACATGGCCCAGTCCTATCTGCTCGCGGGTGCGACAGCCGGCATGCACGTGCGGGTCGCCTCCCCGCTCGACTACGCTCCCACCGATTCAGTGGTCGAGGCCGCCGATCGCGCCGCGGCGAAGACCGGTGGATCGGTCACTCTCTACACGGATCCGGTGGAAGCCGTCGCGGGTGCCGATGTGGTCGTGACCGACACCTGGGTGTCGATGGGCAAAGAGGAGGAGAAGGCCGAGCGTCTCACCACGCTCGGTTCCTACCGGGTCGACACCGAGCTGATGGCGCTGGCGAAGCCCGATGCGCTCTTCCTCCACTGCCTTCCCGCCGACCGGGGCTACGAGGTCACCGCCGAGGTCATCGACGGTGCGCAGAGCGTGGTCTGGGATGAGGCGGAGAACCGCCTGCACGCGCAGAAGGCCCTGATGGCCTGGCTGCTGCAGCAGTAGCGCACCGAATAAACTGACAAACGATAAGAAGGAGCACCACACATGGCAGAACGCGTTGTCCTCGCCTACTCCGGCGGCCTCGACACCTCGGTGGGCATCGGCTGGCTGAAGGACGCCACCGGCAAGGAGGTCGTGGCTCTCGCCGTCGACGTCGGCCAGGGTGGCGAAGACATGGAGGACATCCGTCAGCGCGCCCTCGACTGCGGCGCCGTCGAGGCGATAGTCGTCGACGCGAAGGACGAGTTCGCCGACGACTTCCTGATGCCCGCGCTCAAGGCCAACGCGCTCTACCAGAAGCGGTATCCACTCGTCTCCGCGCTGAGCCGACCGGTCATCGCAAAGCATCTCGCGATCGTCGCGAAAGAGCTCGGCGCCGACAGCGTCGCCCATGGCTGCACCGGAAAGGGCAATGACCAGGTGCGCTTCGAGGCGGCTGTCGCAGCGCTCGCTCCGGAGCTCACGAGCATCGCCCCGGTGCGCGACCTCGCGCTCACCCGCGACAAGGCCATCATCTACGCCAACGAGCACAACCTGCCGATCCGCCAGAGCGCAGCGAGCCCGTACTCGATCGACAAGAACGTCTGGGGTCGCGCGGTCGAGACCGGCTTCCTCGAGGATCCGTGGAACGCCCCGATCGAAGAGCTCTACGAGTACACGATGGATCCGACCGTGGCGAAGGAGGCGGACGAGGTCACGATCACCTTCGCCTCCGGCATCCCCGTCGCCCTCGACGGCGTGTCCTACAGCGCCCTTCAGATGATCGAGAAGCTCAACGAACTCGCGGGAAAACATGGCGTCGGCCGCATCGACGTCGTGGAGGACCGCCTCGTCGGCATCAAGAGCCGCGAGGTCTACGAAGCCCCGGCGGCGATGGCCCTCATCCAAGCGCATGAAGCGTTGGAGAGCCTGACGCTCGAGCGCGATCTCGGACGCTACAAGCGCGGAGTCGAGGCTGAATGGTCGAACCTGGTCTACGACGGGCTCTGGTTCTCGAGCCTCAAGCGGTCTCTCGATGTGTTCATCGACGACACCCAGCGGTACGTGAGCGGAGACATCCGCCTCACGCTGCAGGGCGGTCGGGCCACCGTGACGGGCCAGCGCAGTGAGCAGAGCCTCTACGACTTCAACCTCGCGACCTATGACACCGGCGACACCTTCGACCAGTCGCTCTCCAAGGGATTCATCGAGATCTGGTCGCTGCCGAGCAAGATCTCCGCGCGCCGCGACCTGTCGGGCAAGTAGTCGTGACCACAGGCTCGGGCGGCGATATCGGATCCACGACAGAGGGGGCCCTCTGGGGCGCCCGCTTCGCTTCCGGCCCGTCGCCCGAGCTCGCCCGCCTCAGCAAGTCGACACAGTTCGACTGGCAACTCGGCGGCTACGACATCCTGGGATCCCGGGCCCACGCCAAAGCGCTGGCGGCGGCCGGCTACCTCACGGCCGACGAACTCGTCGTGATGGATGCCGCCCTCGAGACCCTGCGCGAGGCCTGGTCCGACGGGAGCTTCGTCGAGCGTGAGTCGGACGAAGACGTGCACGGAGCCCTCGAACGCGGGCTGATCGACATCGCCGGCCCCGAGCTCGGCGGCAAGTTGCGCGCCGGGCGCAGCCGCAACGACCAGATCGCGACGTTGGTGCGCCTCTACCTGCTCGATCACGGCCGGGCCATCGCCGAACTGCTCACCCACCTCATCGACGCGATCGCGTCCCAGGCGGAGGCGCATCCGGATGCCGCCATGCCAGGTCGCACGCACCTGCAGCATGCCCAGCCGGTGCTCCTCGCCCATCATCTGCTCGCTCACGCCTGGCCCCTGGTGCGCGATCTCGAACGCTTGAGGGATTGGTCGGTGAGGGCGTCCTTCTCGCCCTACGGCTCCGGTGCTCTCGCGGGGAGTTCTCTGGGACTCGACGGACAGCTGGTCGCGACCGAGCTCGGACTCACCGGCCCGATGGAGAACTCGATCGATGCGACCGCGAGCCGCGACGTCGTGGCCGAATTCGCCTTCATCCTCTCCCTCGTTGGCATCAATCTCTCCCGGTTCGCCGAGGAGATCATCCTCTGGAACACCCGCGAGTTCGGTTTCGTCACCCTTCACGACTCCTATTCGACCGGGTCGTCGATCATGCCGCAGAAGAAGAATCCCGATATCGCCGAACTGGCGCGGGGCAAATCGGGGCGCCTGATCGGCAACCTCGCCGGACTCCTCGCCACCCTCAAGGGCCTGCCGCTCGCCTACAACCGCGACCTCCAGGAAGACAAGGAGCCGGTGTTCGACTCGGTCGAGAACCTCGAGGTGCTTCTCCCCGCCTTCTCGGGAATGGTCGCCACCCTCGTGTTCGACACCGAGCGCATGGCGGAACTCGCGCCACAGGGATACTCGCTCGCGACCGACGTGGCCGAGTGGCTCGTCACCCAGCGTGTTCCGTTCCGAGAGGCCCACGAGATCAGCGGCACGCTGGTGAGTTTCTGTGAGCGACACGGCCTGGAACTCGACGAGCCGACGGATGCCGACTACCTGGAGATATCCCCGCACCTCACCGCCGGTGTGCGGAGCGTTCTCACGGTAGCCGGATCGATCGGCAGCCGCACCGGCTCCGGCGGCACAGCGCCAGAGCGTGTCGCGGAGCAGCTCGCAGCGCTCACCCGCCGCATCCGAACCCTCAAGGAGGCCTGGCAATGACTCTCAGCAAAGACAACCGTCCGCAGAAGCCGGAACAGAATCGCACCCAGAAGATCGTGATGTGGAGCGTCTTCGGTGTGGCTGCCGTGCTCTTCGTGATCGCCGCGATCCTCTTCGTCACCAGCGGCGCGAGGCTCTTCTAACCGCCCGGCGATGGTCGACCGGCAGTTCTTCGAAGCGCCATCGATCGAGGTCGCGCCGCTGCTTCTCGGAGCGATCCTGAGCCACAGCACCGACGAGGGCACCGTCGCGGTGCGCCTCACCGAAGTCGAGGCCTACCTGGGAGAGCGCGATCCCGGATCGCACGCGTATCGCGGCCCGGGCAAGCGCAACGCGGTGATGTATGGCGAACCGGGTCATCTCTACACCTACTTCACCTATGGCATGCACGTCTGTGCCAACGTGACGTGCTCGCCCGCCGGCACGGCGACCGCCGTTCTGATGCGCGGCGGTGAGGTGATCAACGGAGTCGAGCTGGCGCGAGCGCGGCGCACGACATCGAAGACGGATGCCGACCTGGCGCGCGGGCCCGCCCGACTGGTCGTGGCGCTGGGCATCACCCTCGACGAAGGGGGAGCGGATCTCGCTTCGCCACCGTTCGAGTTGAGCCTGCCGCAGCATCCGCTGCCGTTCGCGACCGGTCCGCGCACCGGGGTGTCCGGCGCGGGAGGGTCCGACGCCTACCCCTGGCGCTTCTGGCTGCCGGGGGAGCGCAGCGTCTCGCCCTACAGGGCGCATGTGCCGAAGAAGCGAGCCTGATGAGTCCTCAGAGCACGATGAGCAGGGCGCACGCGCCCGCCCAGACCAGGCTGACCAGTGTGCCGATGATGAAGCGCTCCCGGATCTCCGGACTGTCGAGCTCGGAGAACCGGCCGAGCCCCTTCACCGCGATCAGCACCGCCACGATCTCGAGGTGGCCGAGCACGATGGCGGCGATGAGCGCCAACCGTTCGAGGTAGCCGATGATCGTGCCGCCCCGCAGCACCTCGGCGCGATGCATCTCCGGCGGGACCCCTTCGTTCACCACGATTCCGCCGTGTTCTCCCGCGACCGCCGGCGCGGATCCCCGGCTGGAGAAGCCGAGCACGGCGATGGTGACCGGGCTCCCGCCGATGATGCCGAGCAGGGCGAGGAGAATTCCCGCGACCACGGCCACGGCGTTGCTCGGCGCAGGCACTCCCGCGCGGAAGGCGAGCCCGACGAGCCCAGCGATCACCGGCACCGCGGCGAGAAGCGCAAGGGAGGGCAACCGAAAGCGGATGGCGGCGAGACAGACGGCGAGCGCCGCGGCGATGACGGCGATGGCCAGGACCCACAACACGACCTGCACGATCACGACGTTCTCCCTTCGCCTGCACTGAGGTCTACGGCAGCGAGCCTACGTTCGAGGGGGGACCTCGCCGCGAACTCGACGCGGAGTGCCGCGCTGCGGGCGCGTTTGCTCGCGGCCTGGGGCGTGATCCCGAGCAGTTTCGCCGCTTCGGCCTGGCTGTTGCCGGCAAGGAGGAGGTCGAAGATCTCCCAGCCCTCGACGCTGCGCCGCCCCCGCAGGTTCAGGAGCAGGTCGACGAAGGCCTCGGCATCCGCGGCTTCGGTCGTCGCCGGGCTGCGAAGGGCAAAGCGGGTGTCCCGTTTCTTCGCGTCGTTCACCGCCTCCCGGGCCGCGACGAACGCGGCCCCGCCGGCTTCGCGCGCGTTTTCCGGCAGGGGGATGGTGACCTCGCCGATCCCGCATCCCACGCTCCATTCGCCATCCCGGGTGAGCGCGAGAATCGCGGTGAGGGTGGTGTCGGATGTTTCCAGAAGCAGCTGGATCTCGTCGCCGGCCGTGCGATCCACCGGAAGAACGAGCCCGTCGCCGAGCAATGCTTCGAGTGCGCGCATCGTCGCAGCGGCAATATCCGGTCGGTGCCGACTGTCTACCTGATCCGCGGTGATCGCGAACATCCTCGCCTCCGCACATGCCCGGGGGGTTGATCCGAACAAATCAACCCTAAGCACTTGATATTGAGAAATCAACCCCAGAAGGGTGATATGTCGCGGCGCGATTCAGTTCCTCGGATAACCTGAACCGATGAGCGCTGAGGGGGATGCGGGCTTCACGCCGGTCGAGCGTTTCATCGACACGCGGGCCCGCGCCCTCCTCGCCCGGGCGCCGGACAGCCGGATCTGGCGCGGCATCGTCGAGTTCCTCGTGTTCGGGCTCAAACAGGCCTGGGCCTGCATCTTCGGGGCGGCGCTGCTCGCGGTGCTCTTCGCCACCCGGCTCTGGTATCCCGATGGCGCGGCCCTCGCTCGCAACGACTTCGTGACGATCGCGGCCGTGGTCATCCAGGTGCTCATGATCGCCCTCCGGCTCGAAACCGTCCGAGAGCTGCGCGTCATCATCCTGTTCCATCTCGTCGGAACGGGGATGGAGCTGTTCAAGACCAGCGTCGGATCCTGGATCTACGAGGGGCCGGGGGTGCTGCATCTCTACTCCGTGCCGCTCTACAGTGGTTTCATGTACGCCGCCGTCGGCTCCTACATGGTTCGGGTGTTCCGCCTGTTCGACCTGCGGTTCGACCGCTACCCGCGCCGCTGGCTCACGGCAGTGCTCGCGGCTCTCATCTACGCCAACTTCTTCACGCATCACTACATCTGGGACTTCCGCTGGATCCTGCTGATCGCCGTCGGGCTGCTCTTCGGGCGCAGCGTCATGCACTTCCGGGTCTTCCAACTTCGATTGCGGATGCCGACGGTGCTCGCCTTCGTGCTCGTGGCTCTCTTCATCTGGATCGCCGAGAACATCGCGACCTGGGCGAACGCATGGTCCTACCCGAACCAGTTGCACGGCTGGCAACCGGTCTCGATAACCAAACTCGTGTCCTGGGTGCTGCTGATGATCATCTCCGTGGTGCTGGTGGCGTGGGTGTACCCGCCCCGCGCGCTCGAGGCGAGCGAGGCGGCCGCCCGGCCCTGATCGGTGGCCCACTGGTAATCTTGGGCCGTGCCAGCATCCGAAGTCCTGACCTCCCAGCGCAATGACGAGTCATTCGATACGGTCTGGGACGAGGTGGTCTGGCGCGGGCTCGTGCATGTCTCCACCGACCAGGCCGAACTGAGGTCGCTGTTGTCGGGTGCCCCGATCACCTACTACTGCGGATTCGACCCAACGGCCGCCAGCCTGCACCTCGGCAACCTGGTGCAGCTTCTGTTGATGCGCCGATTCCAGCTCGCCGGGCACAGGCCGCTCGGCCTGGTGGGAGGATCCACCGGACTCATCGGTGATCCGCGGCCGACGGCCGAACGCACTCTCAACTCCAAGGAGACGGTGGCCGAGTTCGTCGGCTACCTCCAGGCGCAGGTATCGAAGTTCCTGAGTTTCGAGGGAGACAACCCGGCCAGGCTCGTCAACAATCTCGATTGGACCGCCCCTCTCAGCGCGATCGATTTCCTTCGGGATGTCGGCAAGCACTTCCGGGTCGGCACCATGCTCAAGAAGGATGCCGTCAGCGCGCGCCTCAACAGCGATGTCGGCATCAGCTACACCGAGTTCAGCTACCAGATCCTGCAGGGAATGGACTTCCTCGAGCTCTTCCGCAGCTACGACTGTGTGCTCCAGACCGGGGGGAGCGACCAATGGGGCAATCTCACCAGCGGCACCGACCTCATCCGCAAGGCGGAAGGGGCCTCGGCCCACGCGATCGGCACACCCCTCATCACCAATTCCGACGGCACGAAATTCGGCAAGAGCGAGGGCAATGCGGTCTGGCTCGATCCTGCGCTCACCAGTCCTTACGCCTTCTACCAGTTCTGGCTCAACACCGATGATGCCGACGTGATCGAACGGTTGAAGATCTTCACCTTCAACACTCGGGCCGAAATCGACAGGCTCGCTGGGCTGGTCGCAACGGAACCGTTCCGCAGGGAGGCTCAGCGTGCCCTGGCGCGAGAAGTGACGAGTCTCGTTCATGGCACGGGCGCGACGGAGGCGGCCATTGCGGCATCCGCGGCCCTGTTCGGCCAGGGCGAACTCGACCAGTTGGATGCCTCGACCCTCGAGGCCGCGCTGCGGGAGCTCCCCAACACGACGACCATCGAGAGCACGCCCGTGGCCCAGCTGCTCTTCGACACAGGGCTCGCCGGCAGTCTCAGCGAATCACGCCGGGCGATCGAGCAGGGTGGGGTCTACCTCAACAACGCCAAGGTCACGGATGCTGCGGCCACGCTCGCGGGCAATGCCCTGCCGGGCGGGATGGCCGTGCTCCGCCGGGGCAAGAAGACCCTCGCCGGCATCTTCATCGAATAGCGGCGCGGTCGAGAACCCGCGCCATCCGGTCAAAAACCCCGTATTCACGGGCGACACGCCCGGGTTGCGGCCGTGATTTGACCGACCCCCGATAGACACGTAATCTTCTTTCTTGTCACCCCAAAGGTTCGGAAAGCGGAAGAGCTTACCGGCTTCAAGAGGGACACAATCTAAGTCAAATAGCGGTCAACCTCTTGTAGGAGATCGTCTTCAGATCTTATGATGAAGAACCCACCTCGTGAGTATGTCCAAACGGTTCGTCGCGCGCTTTTCAAGCCGCGAAGGTCGATTTGACAAGTACCGTGAAGGTGGTAAGTTAGACAAGTTGCCCGGCGCGAGAGCGAGGGTGACAAACACAAGTTTTACTGCAGTCAAACAGCGCCTTTATGGCGCACTTGCTGCGAATGGTATGGCCCTGGGTAGAAGCCGCGAGGTGAAAACCAGGAGCATCCGATCCTTGAGAACTCAACAGCGTGCACAATGTCAAATGCCAAAAACCCGTATGCGGTGTAGGCGGTTTCTAGCCGTCGAACCGCATCGGATTCCTTTGGAAAAGATATAAAACAACAAAGCAAGTCAGTCCGGATTTATTCGGTTTGGTTTGTTCTTGTCAGTTTCAAACTTGCAACCTGTCCGCCCATTCCGGTGGCTGGTTGCACTAGATGTGCCGTTCGACTTCGGTCGTTCGTGCAATCAAACATTTACGGAGAGTTTGATCCTGGCTCAGGATGAACGCTGGCGGCGTGCTTAACACATGCAAGTCGAACGATGAAAGGGAGCTTGCTCCCTGGATTAGTGGCGAACGGGTGAGTAACACGTGAGTAACCTGCCCTTGACTCTGGGATAAGCACTGGAAACGGTGTCTAATACCGGATACGAACTTCAGCCGCATGGCTAGGAGTTGGAAAGAATTTCGGTCAAGGATGGACTCGCGGCCTATCAGCTAGTTGGTGAGGTAATGGCCCACCAAGGCGACGACGGGTAGCCGGCCTGAGAGGGTGACCGGCCACACTGGGACTGAGACACGGCCCAGACTCCTACGGGAGGCAGCAGTGGGGAATATTGCACAATGGGCGCAAGCCTGATGCAGCAACGCCGCGTGAGGGACGACGGCCTTCGGGTTGTAAACCTCTTTTAGTAGGGAAGAAGCGAAAGTGACGGTACCTGCAGAAAAAGCACCGGCTAACTACGTGCCAGCAGCCGCGGTAATACGTAGGGTGCAAGCGTTATCCGGAATTATTGGGCGTAAAGAGCTCGTAGGCGGTTTGTCGCGTCTGCTGTGAAAACTGGGGGCTCAACCCCCAGCCTGCAGTGGGTACGGGCAGACTAGAGTGCGGTAGGGGAGATTGGAATTCCTGGTGTAGCGGTGGAATGCGCAGATATCAGGAGGAACACCAATGGCGAAGGCAGATCTCTGGGCCGTAACTGACGCTGAGGAGCGAAAGCATGGGGAGCGAACAGGATTAGATACCCTGGTAGTCCATGCCGTAAACGTTGGGAACTAGATGTAGGGTCCATTCCACGGATTCTGTGTCGCAGCTAACGCATTAAGTTCCCCGCCTGGGGAGTACGGCCGCAAGGCTAAAACTCAAAGGAATTGACGGGGGCCCGCACAAGCGGCGGAGCATGCGGATTAATTCGATGCAACGCGAAGAACCTTACCAAGGCTTGACATATACCGGAAACGGCTGGAAACAGTCGCCCCGCAAGGTCGGTATACAGGTGGTGCATGGTTGTCGTCAGCTCGTGTCGTGAGATGTTGGGTTAAGTCCCGCAACGAGCGCAACCCTCGTTCTATGTTGCCAGCACGTAATGGTGGGAACTCATAGGAGACTGCCGGGGTCAACTCGGAGGAAGGTGGGGATGACGTCAAATCATCATGCCCCTTATGTCTTGGGCTTCACGCATGCTACAATGGCCGGTACAAAGGGCTGCAATACCGCAAGGTGGAGCGAATCCCAAAAAGCCGGTCTCAGTTCGGATTGGGGTCTGCAACTCGACCCCATGAAGTCGGAGTCGCTAGTAATCGCAGATCAGCAACGCTGCGGTGAATACGTTCCCGGGCCTTGTACACACCGCCCGTCAAGTCATGAAAGTCGGTAACACCCGAAGCCAGTGGCCTAACCGCAAGGAAGGAGCTGTCGAAGGTGGGATCGGTAATTAGGACTAAGTCGTAACAAGGTAGCCGTACCGGAAGGTGCGGCTGGATCACCTCCTTTCTAAGGAGCACGTGCAGTCCAACTGAAGACGCCCTGTTTACAGGCATCCGCTCGTTGGAACTAACTGCCAAGCCATTTCGGAGGCATACGTTCTCCGGTGGCGCTCATGGGTGGAACATTGACATTGTGACCAGGACGAAGATTCGTCAAGCCAGTACAACCCCTGTTTACAGGGGTTAGGAAAACTTCGAATCATCAACCTGGTCTTCTGCACGCTGTTGGGTCCTGAGGGACCGGGCCGGCCTTCCCTTTACGGGGCGGGTCGGATACCGACCTCTGGACCCGCTGGAGACTGCCCTTCGGGGGAGTCACCACGGACCTCGGACTTCGATCCCTGGCGAACTACCGGCCCATGATTACTCATGACACGGCAAGCACAGGTAAGACGAAGTACCGCCCGTACTTTGAGAACTACACAGTGGACGCGAGCATCTTAGAGACTGCCCGTCAAAATGGTTACCGGCTTAGGTTGGTTTCCGCCTTGACGGGTTGATCTCTTCAATAAAGATCTAGCAAGCGTTGTTAATTCAACGCATTTGCTGGTTCTTTGTGTAATTTTGTCATCAAGTTTCTAAGTGCAAACGGTGAATGCCTTGGCTTCTGGAGCCGAAGAAGGACGTATAAATCTGCGATAAGCCTCGGGGAGCTGATAATAGAGCTGTGATCCGAGGATCTCCGAATGGGGAAACCCCGCCAGGCGTAGCAATACGACCTGGTGACTTCCGCCTGAATATATAGGGTGGATAGAGGGAACGTGGGGAAGTGAAACATCTCAGTACCCACAGGAAGAGAAAGCAAAAGCGATTCCGTAAGTAGTGGCGAGCGAAACCGGAAGAGGCCAAACCGATCATGTGTGATAGCCGGCAGGCGTTGCATGGTCGGGGTTGCGGGACTTTTTAGCAGTTACTGCCGTACTGCAACAGTTACAACGCGATATAGACGAATGGCATTGAAAGGCCAGTCACAGAGGGTGCCAACCCCGTAGTCGAAATGTCGCAATGGCTGAAGAAGTATCCCAAGTATCACGGGGCCCGAGAAATCCCGTGTGAATCTGTCAGGACCACCTGATAAGCCTAAATACTCCCAGAAGACCGATAGCGGACAAGTACCGTGAGGGAAAGGTGAAAAGTACCCCGGGAGGGGAGTGAAATAGTACCTGAAACCGTTTGCATACAAACCGTTGGAGCCTCCTTAGTAGGGGTGACAGCGTGCCTTTTGAAGAATGAGCCTGCGAGTTAGTGCTCAGTGGCGAGGTTAACCCGAGTGGGGTAGCCGTAGCGAAAGCGAGTCTGAATAGGGCGAAATAGTCGCTGGGTCTAGACCCGAAGCGAAGTGATCTATCCATGGCCAGGTTGAAGCGACGGTAAGACGTCGTGGAGGACCGAACCCACTTCAGTTGAAAATGGAGGGGATGAGCTGTGGATAGGGGTGAAAGGCCAATCAAACTTCGTGATAGCTGGTTCTCTCCGAAATGCATTTAGGTGCAGCGTTGCGTGTTTCTTGCCGGAGGTAGAGCTACTGGATAGCTGATGGGCCCCAAAAGGTTACTGACGTTAGCCAAACTCCGAATGCCGGTAAGTGAGAGCGCAGCAGTGAGACGGTGGGGGATAAGCTTCATCGTCGAGAGGGAAACAACCCAGACTACCAACTAAGGTCCCAAAGCGTGTGCTAAGTGGGAAAGGATGTGGAGTTGCATAGACAACCAGGAGGTTGGCTTAGAAGCAGCCACCCTTGAAAGAGTGCGTAATAGCTCACTGGTCAAGTGATTCCGCGCCGACAATGTAACGGGGCTCAAGCACACCACCGAAGTTGTAGATTTCGTATAGTAGCCCGGCCCACTTGTGGGTCCAGGCGTACGGAGTGGTAGGAGAGCGTCGTGTGGCGAGTGAAGCGGCGGTGTAAACCAGCCGTGGACGCCACACGAGTGAGAATGCAGGCATGAGTAGCGAAAGACGGGTGAGAAACCCGTCCTCCGAAAGAACAAGGGTTCCAGGGCCAGGCTAATCCGCCCTGGGTAAGTCGGGACCTAAGGCGAGGCCGACAGGCGTAGTCGATGGACAACGGGTTGATATTCCCGTACTGACGAAGAACCGCCCAAGATAATCCAGTAATGCTAAGCATCTGAATCCCCTAGATGGATCCCTTCGGGGTGAAGCGTGGGGCCTAGCGTGCGACCCTATGCTGGTGCGTTTAGCGTATTAACAGGTGTGACGCAGGAAGGTAGCTGAGCCGGGCGATGGTTGTCCCGGTCTAAGGATGTAGGGCGAACGATAGGCAAATCCGTCGTTCACATAGCCTGAGACCCGATGGGTAGTCCTCACGGACGAAATCAGTGATCCTATGCTGCCAAGAAAAGCATCGACGCGAGGTTCAAGTCACCCGTACCCCAAACCGACTCAGGTGTTCAGGTAGAGAATACCAAGGAGATCGAGAGAATCGTGGTTAAGGAACTCGGCAAAATGCCCCCGTAACTTCGGGAGAAGGGGGGCCCGCGGTGTGAAAGGACTTGCTCCTGGAGCACCATACGGCCGCAGAGACCAGTGGGAAGCGACTGTTTACTAAAAACACAGGTCCGTGCCAAGTCGCAAGACGATGTATACGGACTGACGCCTGCCCGGTGCTGGAAGGTTAAGAGGAACGGTTAGCCGCAAGGCGAAGCTGAGAATTTAAGCCCCAGTAAACGGCGGTGGTAACTATAACCATCCTAAGGTAGCGAAATTCCTTGTCGGGTAAGTTCCGACCTGCACGAATGGCGTAACGACTTCCCAGCTGTCTCAACCGCGAACTCGGCGAAATTGCACTACGAGTAAAGATGCTCGTTACGCGCAGAAGGACGGAAAGACCCCGTGACCTTTACTACAGCTTGGTATTGGTGTTCGGAGTGGCTTGTGTAGGATAGGTGGGAGACTGTGAAGCTTGGACGCTAGTTCAGGTGGAGTCATTGTTGAAATACCACTCTGGTCACTTTGGATATCTAACTACGAACCGTAATCCGGTTCTGGGACAGTGCCTGGTGGGTAGTTTAACTGGGGCGGTTGCCTCCTAAAAAGTAACGGAGGCGCCCAAAGGTTCCCTCAATCTGGTTGGCAATCAGATGTCGAGTGTAAGTGCACAAGGGAGCTTGACTGTAAGACTGACAAGTCGAGCAGGGACGAAAGTCGGGACTAGTGATCCGGCAGTGGCTTGTGGAAGCGCTGTCGCTCAACGGATAAAAGGTACCTCGGGGATAACAGGCTGATCTTGCCCAAGAGTCCATATCGACGGCATGGTTTGGCACCTCGATGTCGGCTCGTCGCATCCTGGGGCTGGAGTAGGTCCCAAGGGTTGGGCTGTTCGCCCATTAAAGCGGTACGCGAGCTGGGTTTAGAACGTCGTGAGACAGTTCGGTCCCTATCCTCTGCGCGCGCAGGAAATTTGAGAAGATCTATCCCTAGTACGAGAGGACCGGGATGGACGAACCTCTGGTGTGTCAGTTGTTCCGCCAGGAGCACCGCTGATTAGCTACGTTCGGAATGGATAACCGCTGAAAGCATCTAAGCGGGAAGCCAGCTTCAAGATGAGATTTCCATGACTTAGGTCGAGAGGCTCGCAGCTAGACTACTGCGTTGATAGGCGGGATGTGGAAGTGGGGACTAAAGACCCATGGAGCTGACCCGTACTAATAAGCCGATAACTTGATAACACTTTTCTTCCCATCCTGGGCCCGCGAGGGTACCGGTGGGAATGAGATGCTCTGCGTCCACTGAGTGGTTCCCGATGTACGGTCGGGAATCAGCACAACACCAGTTGTGATGGTCTCTTTCGAGAGGCCTGAGCCGCTGAGCTGTTGGCTAATTCGAAACCTATATCCATAGTGTTTCGGCGGCCATAGCGAGAGGGAAACGCCCGGTCACATTCCGAACCCGGAAGCTAAGACTCTCTGCGCCGATGGTACTGCAAGGGGGACCTTGTGGGAGAGTAGGACACCGCCGGACTTCTTTGTAAGATGGCCACCCACCACGTTTAATAGACGCGGTTGGGTGGTCATTTTGCGTTAACGGGCACGTTTCGTGCCCCGTTCTCCGATTCCATAACTTCACCAGTGACGACAGATCCAGGGGTAATTCGTGTCCGAATTCCAAGATCGCTCCCAGCGGCCGGGCGACCGTCCCGCCGCCTCGCGTGCAGCCGATGGTCGTCCCCAGCGTGGCGCCCCGGCGTCGGGCAGGCCGCCACGTCCCGCCGGCCAGGGGGAGCGACCGCAGCGCGGCCGCCCCGACGCAGACCTGTCGAAGAATCCGCGCGAGCGTCGGCCCGGCACCGGATACCAGGGACGTTCCGCTCAGGAGATCGAGGACCGCGATCCCTTCGGCACGAAATCGGTGCGGTCGCGTCACGACGACCCGGTCATCCCGGACGACGTGCAGCCCAAGGATCTCGACCGAGTGGCCAGAGCCCAGCTGAAGACCCTGAGCAAGGAGAACGCCGACGGCGTAGCCCAGCACCTGGCGATGGTGGCGCGGTTGATCGACACAGACCCCGTGCTCGCCCATGCGCATGCGGTGTCCGCCGCCCGTCGGGCCGGACGGATAGCGGTGGTGCGAGAGACCCTGGCCATCACGGCCTATTCCATCGGCGACTTCGCGCTCGCCCTGCGTGAACTGCGAACCTATCGGCGGATCTCGGGCCGTGACGACCAGCTGCCGCTCATGGTCGACAGCGAGCGCGGCCTGGGGCGACCGGACCGAGCCCTCGAGCTCGGTCGATCCGTGCCGAGGGCTTCCCTCGCCGTCGAGGTGCAGGTGTTGCTCGCCATCGCGATGTCCGGGGCTCGCCTCGACTTGGGGCAGACGGATGCGGCCCTGGACGAACTGCAGATTCCGCAGCTCGATCCGAACACCGCTTTCTCGTGGAGTCCTGCCCTCTTCGATGCCTACGCGGCCGTGCTCGAGGACCTGGGTCGCGAAGCCGAGGCTGAGGAGTGGTGGCAGAGGTCCGAGCGGGCGTCAGATGCCATCGAGGCCGGCGACCGTGAGCCGGAAGACGACGTGATCGAGATCGTGGAGGAAGGCCAGGACGGTGTTGTTCTCGAAGAAGACGAGCAGGAGCCCGCGGTTGACTGAGGGCATGACCGGCCGCACGCCGCTCGACGGTGTCGACCTCGTGCTCGCCGATCTCGACGGAGTGGTCTACAAGGGCGATGCCGCCATCGCTTACGCGGTCGAGAGTCTGAACGCTGCCGGCGGCGGCGACGATGGCGGTGGCGAAGGGCAGACACGGCGCATCGGGTACCTGACGAACAATGCCTCCCGTACCGCCGCATCCGTCGCCGAACACCTGGCGAGCCTCGGGCTGACCGCGGTGGAGGACGACGTCGTCACCTCCCCTCAGGCCGCCGTCCGGCTGCTCGCCGAGCTCGTTCCCTCGGGCGCCACAGTGCTGGTCGTTGGCGGCGAAGGACTCACCTCGGTCGTCGAGCAGGCGGGCTTCGTGGTGACCAGGTCGGCGCTGGATCAGCCGGCTGCCGTGATCCAGGGGTTCGCTCCCGATGTGGGATGGAAGGACCTGGCGGAGGCCTCGTTCGCGCTCAACGACGACCCCGAACGACCGTGGGTGGCAACCAACACCGACTGGACGATTCCCGTCGCGCGAGGGATCGCCCCCGGCAACGGCACCCTGGTCGGTGCGGTGCACAATGCCGTCGGACGCCTGCCTGTGGTTGCCGGCAAGCCGGAGATCGCCATCTTCGAGGAAGCGGTGCGCCGCTTCGGGGGCACCAAGGCCCTGTTCATCGGGGATCGCTTGGACACCGACATCCTCGGGGCCAATCGCGCCGGGATGGAGTCGGTTCTCGTGCTCACGGGCATCGACGGGCGAAAGCAGGCCCTCGCGGCGAATGCCAAGTCCCGACCCACCTACATTCTCGGCGATCTCCGCGAGCTTGCCGAGGAGTACCCCCGAGCCGTGAGCACCACGGATCCGCGAACCGGCGACACTGTCGTCACCGTGGGAGGTGCGGCGGTGCGTCTCGCCAAGACCACTGTGACGATCGATCGCGCCGGCGAACGTCCGATCAATCTGCTGCGCGCGGCGACGGCTCTCATCTGGGGATCCGGACTGCCGATCTACGGACTCGACGTCGCACCGGAGCTGTATTCGTGACGGTACCGTTGGACCATGACTCCTGAGTCGATCGACGATGCCTCTGCCGCAGCACCCGGTGCTTCTGCCGACGATGCGAGCGCCCTGCTGCCGCGCCTGCGCGTGATCGAGGACCAACCGCTCGAATCCCGGGCTGCCGCGTTCGTGCAGATCCACGACCGGTTGCAGGCAACGCTCGAGGGATCGGTTCGAGACGGGGGCGTCGACACGTCGAACTCGCATGGCTGAGGCGCGACTGGATGCCGCCCTGGCGGAACGCGGGATCGCACGGTCCCGCACCCATGCCGCTCGACTGATAGCAGAGGGGTCGGTCACCGTCGACGGCCGCACGGTGATCAAGCCCTCAGCCCGAGTGGGGGACGACCAGGTGCTCGCGCTGACGGCGATCGACCACTACGTGAGTCGGGCCGCCCACAAGCTCCTCGCGGCACTCGACACCTTCGCGGTGCCGGTGACCGGTCGCGACACCCTCGATGTCGGGGCATCCACCGGCGGATTCACCCAGGTCTTGCTCGAGCGCGGCGCTCACTCGGTCGTCGCCCTCGATGTGGGCCACGGTCAGCTGGATCCGTTCATCGGCAACAATCCGGCCGTCACGGTGATCGAAGGATTCAACGCGCGCGAGCTCACCGTGCCGGCGCTCGATGCCGCGGCCGGCCACGCCGTGCGAGTGAGCATCGTGGTGGCGGACCTCTCATTCATCTCCCTGACCACCGTGCTGCCGGCGCTTGTGGCCACCGTGGGCACCGAGGCGGACTATCTCCTGCTGATCAAGCCCCAGTTCGAAGTCGGCCGCACCGGCGTGAAGGAAGGCATCGTGCACGATCCGGGGCTTCGTGCCGACGCGATCAGCGACGTGCTCTGGGCAGCCTGGGATGTGGGGCTGCCCACGGCGGGTCTCATCTCCTCACCAATCCTCGGCGCCGCCGGAAACCATGAGTATCTGGTCTGGTTCAGCGCGCTCACGGGCAGCAATCCGACAGAATGGAGAGAGCGGGTCCTCGAACTCTCTCGACCCATCCCCACCTGAGTCGCTGAGGTGCGGCCGTGAAGAACCGCGCAGGGAAAACCGCACAGTGAACATCCGCACAGTGAACGTCCCGCAGTGACCATCTCGACAGTGAGTGACCCCGACAGTGATCCCCAGCCGGCGATCGCCCGAGAAGCACAAGGAGAACCGGTGTCCGAACGCTTCATGCTCGTTGTCGCCCATACGGGGCGCCAGGACTCCCTCGATGCGGCCGTGACGGTCTCCCGGCAGCTTCTGGCTGCCGGAGTCACGCCCGTCATGAAAAAGGACGAGCACGACGATGTTCTCGACAATGCGCCGGAGCTGAGTGCCATGGCGGTGCTCGGCGACAGTGTGACTGTCGCGGACGTCGAGCTGGCCATCGTGCTGGGCGGTGACGGCACCATTCTGCGGGCTGCGGAGCTCACGCGGGGCTGCTCCGCTCCTCTTCTCGGGGTGAACCTCGGCCACGTCGGCTTCCTGGCCGAGAGTGAGCGCGACAACCTCACTGACACGGTGCGACGCGCTCTGGGCCGCGACTATGAGGTCGAAGAGCGCATGACGCTTGCCGTGCGCGTCAAGGTCGACGCCGAGGTGATCTACGAGACCTGGGCTCTCAACGAGGCGACGGTCGAGAAGGCCAGCCGTGAGCGGATGCTCGAGGTCGTGATCGAGGTGGATGGCCGACCGCTCTCCTCCTTCGGCTGCGACGGAGTGGTCATGTCGACGCCCACAGGATCCACGGCCTATTCATTCTCGGCGGGGGGACCGATCGTCTGGCCGGAGCTCGAGGCGATGCTGCTCGTGCCGCTCAGCCCGCATGCGCTGTTTGCCCGCCCGCTCGTAGTCGGGCCCGAGTCGGTCTTCGCGGTGGAGGTCCTCGCGCGCACACAGGGCACCGGCGTGCTCTGGTGCGACGGACGGCGCACACACGACCTGCCGCCCGGCGCCCGGGTGATCGTGCGCCGCTCACCGGTGCCGGTGCGCCTCGCGCGATTGCACCGGGGGCCGTTCACCGACCGGCTGGTGAACAAATTTCACCTTCCGACCAGCGGATGGCGTGGTCCGGGCGACGGCGCGATCGCATGATCGAAGAGATCTTCATCCGCGACCTCGGAGTGATCGGCGAAGCTCGGCTTCCCCTCGGTCCCGGGTTCACGGCCATCACCGGCGAGACCGGTGCGGGAAAGACCATGGTGGTCACCGCTCTCGGCCTTCTCCTTGGTGATCGCTCGGACAGTTCGGTGCTCCGTCACGGGAGCGGCTCGGCTGTCGTCGAAGGGCGCTGGCTGGTCGATCCAGAGGGCGCCGTCGCGGAACGGGTGCGGGATGCCGGTGGCGACCTCGATGAGGGGGAGTTGATCCTCGCCCGGTCGGTCTCGCAGGAGGGACGCAGCCGCGCCACCGTCGGCGGCCGCACCACGCCGGTGAGTGTGCTCGCAGAGCTCGGCGAGCAATTGGTCGTCGTGCACGGTCAGTCCGACCAGGTGCGCTTGCGCTCGGCGACAGCGCAGCGTGAGGCACTCGATCGCTTCGCCGGAGTCGCGCTGTCGACAGTGCTCGACGACTACCAGGCAACCTATCGGCGCTGGCAGGCGAACCAGGGCGAACTCGACGTGATCGTGGCCGAACAGGAGTCACGCCAGAGCGAGGCCGCCGAACTCCGCCAGGCGATGGCGGAGATCGAGTCCGTGGCGCCCCAGGCCGGTGAGGATGGGGAGCTCGCCGAACGGGCCGACCGGTTGACGAACCTCGAGGACCTGCGGCTCGCGGCGTCCGAGGCGCACGAGCTCGTGTCATCCGACGACCTGGTGGAGTCTCGGGATGCGCTCGGGCTGCTGGACTCGGCTCGTCGCCAGCTCGAACGGGTATCGGGCCACGACTCGACCCTCGCCCCGATCATGGAAGCGCTGGCGAGCGCCAGCTATCTCGTCGCCGACGTGTCCGCGCAGCTCTCGAGCTACCTCGGTGGCCTCGACGGCGACAGCGCCCGCGAACTGGAGACCGTGCAGGACCGGCGCTCGGAGCTGGGGGAGATCAGCCGCAAGTACGGGCCCTCCCTCGACGATGCGATCCGCTATCTCGACAGCGGCAGCTCGAGGCTGCTCGAACTCGATCAGGACTCCGACCGCATCGACAGCCTTCGCGCGGAGGTCGAGTCAGATCGCGCGCGGGTGATCGAGCTCGCCGGCGAACTCGGGAGGGTGCGGCGCGAGTTTGCAGTCCAGCTCGGCGAGAGCGTGAGCGAGGAGCTCGTCGCGCTGGCGATGCCCAACGCGCGGTTGACGGTCGAGGTCACGGAGCGGCAGGACTACGGGCTCAGCGGACGGGATGTCGTGGCGATCCTGCTCGCCCCGCATCCCGGCGCGGAACCGCGCCCTCTCGGCCGAGGGGCTTCCGGTGGAGAGCTCTCGCGGGTGATGTTGGCGCTAGAGGTGGTGATCGCCGGCACCGATCCCGTGCCCACCTTCATCTTCGACGAGGTGGACGCCGGCGTCGGCGGTGCCTCTGCCATCGAGATCGGCCGCCGACTGGCCAGGCTCTCACACTCTGCCCAGGTGATCGTGGTGACCCATCTCGCCCAGGTGGCCGCCTTCTCGACCAACCATCTGCGCGTCGTGAAAGACAGCGACGGGGCAGTGACCGCCTCGAGCGTGCAACAGCTCGAGGGGGAAGAGCGGATCGAGGAGATGGCGCGGCTGCTCTCCGGTCTGAGTGGATCAGAGAGCGGGCTCCAGCACGCTCGCGAACTCATCGACACCGCGCGCGGACTCGACAGCCCGTCGCGGTAGCCGAGGCTTCGCCTAACCCCCCAGTTCGACGCGGACGCCGCGGGGGGTGTCGGCGAGGATATCGCTGCCATCGAAGGCGGCCTCGAGTTGGGGTCGCGTGTGGCTGAAGTGGGTCCAGTCTTCGGTGTGGAGGCCCACCACCAGCCGGGCCCCCAGCGTGTGGGCCGCGGCGGCGGCATCCGTCGAGTTGAGGGTGAGGTCGGCATCGATCTCGTCGACGCGGGCCGCCCCGGCAAACAGCAGCGCGATATCCACCGGGGCGAACCGATCCGCGATCTGGCGCACAAGCGGCAGGGACGCGTTGTCGCCGCTCACGTACACCGTCGGCTCACCCTCGGCTTCGAGCATGAACCCGATGACCGGGCCGACCATCGGTTCCGAGCCGGGCGGCCCGTGCAGGGCGGGCATCGCGGTGATCGTCACGACGCCGAAATCGTAGCTCTCCCAGTTGTCGAGGCCGATGACGCTGCCTCCGAAAAGGTCGTCGGCGGCCTGCCGTGTGCTCAGGGTGGGGATGCCCTGCGCGATGAGCTCGAGACCCTCCCAGTCGAGATTGTCCTTGTGGCCGTGGTGCGAGAGCAGCACGAGGTCGACGCGGCCGAGATCCGTCCGGGCGATGGCCGGACCGGCAGTCTTCTCCAGGGTGGTCTCGTCCGGATCTTCATAGACCTGGGGAGCGTCGAAGGTGGGATCGGTGACGATCCGCAGGCCGGCGTACTCGAGAAGTACGGTGGGGCCGCCGATTAACGTGATGGCTGTCGTAGACACAGTGCGAGCCTACGCTGGAGACATGGCCGATCGACTCGCGGATGCTGTGAGCCCCTATCTGCGCTCCCATGCGGCGAATCCCGTCGACTGGTTCCCCTGGGGCGACGAGCCCTTTGCCGAAGCCCGGCGACGGGATGTGCCGGTGCTGGTGTCGATCGGGTACTCGACCTGCCACTGGTGTCACGTGATGTCGAGGGAGTCCTTCAGCGATCCGGTGATCGCCTCCCGCCTTGCCGCGCACTTCGTAGCGGTGAAAGTGGACCGGGAAGAGCATCCCGATGTTGACGCGAGTTACCTCGCCGCGGCCGGAGCCTTCACCGGCAACCTGGGGTGGCCCCTCAACGTCTTCGTCACGCCAGAGGGCAAGGCGTTCTACGCGGGGACCTACTGGCCGCCGACGGCGGTGGGAGACATTCCGTCGTTCGGGCAGGTGCTCGATGCGGTGGCGGATGCCTGGACCGCTCGACGCCCCCAGGTGGAATCCACGGCGACCGCGATCGCGGACTCACTGCGACAGTCGCTCGATGGGCACACCGCCGTCTCCGGCGAGATCGGCACGGGCCCGTTCGATTCGGCGGTCGCCGAACTGCTTGCCTACGAGGACTCCGAATTCGGGGGCTTCGGTGGCGCCCCCAAATTCCCGGTCGCGCCGGTGCTGCTCTTCCTGCTCGAGCGGGGCGTCGACGCCCCACCGGCCCTGGCACTCGCCTCCCGCTCGCTCGCCGCGCTCTCCGGTCGACATGCCGCCCCCGGCCAGCCGACCGCCGCGCTGAGGGACCGCCTGGAGGGCGGATTCTTCCGCTACGCCACGAAACGGGACTGGACCGATCCCCACTTCGAGCGGATGCTCTACGACAACGCCCAGCTGCTCACCGCGTTCACGAGGCTCGCCCAGCTCGATGCCGAGGCGCGGGACTGGGCCGTCGAGGTCGCGGAGGGGATCTCCGCGTTCCTCATGGGGGTCATGCAGCGGCCGGGCGGGGGATTCGCCTCGGCGCAGGACAGCGAAAGCAGCATCGACGGCGTGCGGCGGGAAGGGGCGTACTTCGCCCTCGGGGCAGAGGCGCGTGCTGCGCAGGAGCCTCCGCCGATCGATGCCAAGATCCTCACCGGCTGGAACGGGCTGGCAATCGGAGCGTTGGCGACCGCCGGCTTCGTGCTCTCCAGGGACGAGTGGATCGTGGCCGCCCGACGGGCAGCCGACGCGGTGATCGACACGCACCTGCGCGCCGACGGGACGCTGGTGAGAGCATCCATCGGCGGACGGATGTCGTCGGCTCACGCCACCCTCGAAGACTACGGAATGCTCGCCTCCGGGCTGCTCGACCTCGCGACGGCGACCGGGGAGGTGCACTACGCCTCGGTGGCCCGATCGCTGATCGATCTGACTCTCGGCGCTGCGGGTTCCGGCGTCTTCGGCGTGCCGGGAGGTGCGGACCCCGTGCTGGTGGCGCAGGGCACCGCCATCGAGAACGACCCTTCGGAGGGGGCCTACCCCTCCGGGCTGAGCGCTCTGGCGAGAGCCTGCGTCTCACTGCATCTGCTCGGTGGCGACCCGCGGTACCGGGAAGCCGCCGACCGGGTAGTCCGGCGCCTGTTGCCCCTCGCCGTGCCGCGCCCGGTGTCGTTCGGTGCGACCCTCGCGGTGGCCTCCGCGCTCACTCAGCCGATCGCGCAGCTCGTCGTGGTGGGGGAGGACCGGAATTCGGATCTGGCCGACCTCGCCCGGTCCCGCTTCCGCAGCGGTCTGCTCAGCATTGTGGTGACGCCGGCGCAGGCTGTACGCTTCGCGGTGGCCGGCTTCGAATTGTTCGATGGACGGGATCGCGAAGCGGCCTACCTGTGCAGGGACTTCGTCTGCCGACTTCCCATCGTCGAAGCTCCGGATCTGGCCGAGGCCCTCGATCTGTTCCGCTGATCCGTTTGTGGGTCGAGCCGTTTGTTGGCCGAGCCTTCTGTCGGCCGAGCCTCAGTCGGTCCGAACCGCGGCGTTGTCCACGTGCTCGACGACAGGCTCGCGGTCGCGCGCGGTTCGTTCGATCACTCCGCAGAGCCACAGCCAGCCGAGTGCGAGACAGAGCTGGCCGATCACCCCGATGGGGAAGTAGATGTGGTTCTGCAGGAAGAGCACCGCACCGACGACCACGAGTGCCGAACCGGGAAGGGCGACCAGGCGGAATCGCGCGATGGCCGTCGCCGCCGCGATCGCGCTGGCCGCGATGAATGACACGCTGCCGACCTCGCCGATGTGGTTGCCGAGCCCGAATACCGTGCCCGTCGCCATGCCCATGCCGTCGAGCTTGAGTCCGCCGGCGCCGATCCCCGCGAGCACGTCGAGCGCGGTGTAGAAGGCGGCATAGACAAAGCCGAGGATGCCGACGATCCAGGCCAGGAGGGCACCGGCACCCCGCGCCACCAGCCACGGCGCGAAGGCGAGAAGAGGGAAGACCGGCAGTATCGCGATGTGCAGGTTCCGCCAGTATTCCGCCGACGTCGCGGTGAGATGCATCGGGTGGGTGACCCCGACGGCGGCGAGTGCGAGGGGCGGAAGGGCGACGGTGACGTAGGCGAGAACGGAACGCGCGGACATGGCGTCATGCTACGGGACGGTCCTGTGCGGCCCGCCCCCCGGCGGGTCAGCGCCAGCCGGGAAGCCAGTAATGGAGTCGCGCGAAGATCTCCGGCACCTGGAGGCCCGTCCAGACCGGGTAGAAGAAGGCGCTGACCAGCACGACGAGCAACAGGAACACGGCAACGAGGCCGATGCCGCGGGTTCGGCGATAGGTGGAGTCCTGCGGTCGCCCGAGTACCAGTCCGATCACGAACACCAGTCCGAGGATCATGTACGGCTCGAAGACGATCGCGTAGAACTGGAAGATGGTGCGGGTGGAGTAGAGCAGCCAGGGGAGGTAGCCGGCGACCATGCCCATCAGGATGAGGCCGACCCGCCACTCCCGCCGACGCACGAGCCGGTAGACGAGATAGAACAGGGCGGCCGTCGCCGCCCACCAGAGAATGGGGTTGGCGATGGAGGTGACGTATTCCGCGCAACTCGAGACGGTGCATCCGCCCTGCCCCGAGGTCTGGCCGACGTAGTAAAACGCGGTCGGACGCACGAGGAAGAGCCAGGTGAAGGGATTCGCCGAGTACGGGTGGGCGCTGTGTTCGTTGACGTTGAAGTCGTAGACGCTCGCTTGGTAGTGCAGAAAGCTCTGCACCGAGTGGGGCACCCAGGCGAAAAACCCCGTCGCGGCGTTGCCGGGCACGTCCGCCCAGTTGCGGAAATAGCCGTCTTTCGTGACGAACCATCCGGTCCAGCTGGCGAGGTAGGTCGCCGCCGCGAGCGGGATGGTGAGAAGGAAGGTGACGGGGCCCTGCTTGAAGATCGTGCCGCTGACGAAGAAGGGGATGCCCGCCGCTCGCCGGGCCAGCGCATCGACCACCAGCGTGTGGACGGCGAAGGCGGCGAGGAAGTAGAGCCCGCTCCACTTGACGGCGGTGGCGGCCCCGAAGAGGATGCCCGCGGTGAGCAGCCAGGGGCGCCACCAGATCGCGGGCCCCCAGTCGATGCCGCGGCCGGCCTCTGCCCGGCGGGCGAGCCACAGTGACAGGCGTGCCGAGCTCTGAGTGCGATCGAGCAGTACGGCCCCGAATCCCAGCAGCGTGAGAATCATGACGAAGTTGTCGAGGAGCGCGGTTCGCGACATCACTATGGCGTGACCGTCGATGGCGAACAGGCCGCCGGCGATGGTGGCGAGCAGGGTGGAGTTGAAGAGCTTGCGAGCGACGATCACCAGGATGAACACCGCGAGGATGCCGACCAGAGCGGTGCTGATGCGCCAGCCGACGGTGTTCTCCGCGCCGAAGACGCGCAGGCCGAGGGCGATCATCCACTTGCCGAGGGGTGGATGGGCGACATAGGATCCGTCGGTTGTGAAGATGTTGACATTGCCGGCGTTGAAGGCCTGGTCGGCATTATTGGGCCAGGACCCCTCGTAGCCGAGGTGCAGGAGCGTCCAGGCATCCTTCACATAGAAGGTCTCGTCGAACACGAGCGACCGCGGATCGCCGAGGCGCACCAGACGTAGCACGGCCGCGAGCAGGGTGACGGCGATCGGACCGCCCCAGTACCAGAGCCGCTGCGCCCCCGGGAGGTCGAGACGTCGACCCCACCACGCGTCGAGCCGGGTGCCGGTCGGTTCGGCCGGATGCGAGGAAGGCCCAGAGGCTCGCGGGGCGCCGACAACGGCATCGAAGTCGGCTCTGGTCACAGGTGCAATGGTAACGAGGGTTCGCTGCAAGGATGGGCAAATGATCATCCTCGCAGCGACTCCGATCGGCAATCTCGGCGATGCCTCTCGCCGGCTGGTGGAGGCCCTGACCAATGCAGAGGTCATCGCCTCGGAAGACACGCGCGTCACCATCCACCTCATGCGCGCCCTCGGCATCGAGAACCGCCCGCGACTGATCGCCCTTCACGAGCACAACGAGGTCGAGAAGGCCGCCGAGATCGCCGAACTCGCGCGCGACACCGATGTGCTCGTGCTCACCGATGCCGGCATGCCCGCGATCAGCGACCCGGGGTTCTCCATCGTGACGGCGGCCGCGGCCGCCGGTGTCACCGTCACCGCGCTGCCGGGCCCCTCGGCCGTGATCACCGCTCTCGCGCTGTCAGGGCTGCCCACCGATCGATTCACCTTCGAGGGCTTCCTGCCGCGCAAAGGGCGTCTCGCCTCACTTCGGCAGCTCGCCAGGGAACCCCGCACCATGGTGTTCTTCGAGTCGCCCAACCGCCTGGCCGATGCCCTCGGAGACATCGCGACGGCCTTCGGGCCCGATCGCCGGGTCGCGGTCTGTCGTGAGCTGACCAAACTCTACGAGGAAGTGCGTCGGGGAACCGCCGCAGAACTCTCCGAGTGGGCCGCTCTGGGCGTCAGGGGCGAGATCTGCATCGTGGTCGAGGGTGGGTCTGCGCAGGAGGTCGATCTCGACGCCGGGATCGCGCAGGTGCAGTCGCTCGTCGCGGCCGGATCGAAGCTCAAGGACGCGGCATCCGAAGTTGCGGACGCCACCGGGCTCGGCAAGAGGGATCTCTACGAGGGAGCCCTCAGGGCGCGCTGAGTCTCGCCAGCTGTTCGGAGCTCAGCGTCAGTTCCGCGGCACCGGCGGAGTCGGTGATGGTCTCGGGCCGGCTGGCCCCCGGGATCGGGATGACGCAGTGGCCGAGCGAGAGTTCCCAGGCCAGGGCGACGCGCTGCGGGCTCACCCCGAGCTCCGCCGCGACCTCGCTGAAAGCGCTGTCCTCATCGAAGACATCGGAGCCCCGTCCGATGCCACCGAGCGGGCTCCAGGGCAGGAAGGCGATCTCGTGGGCGACGCAGTAGTCGAGCTCGCCGAGGCTCGACCGGTAGGCCGGTGAGAACTGGTTCTGCACCGAGACGAGTCGGCCGCCGAGCACATGGTCGGCCAGGGCGATCTGAGTCACCGTGGCGTTGGAAATGCCCGCAAGGCGGATGACACCCTCGTCGAGGAGTTCGCGCAGCGCTCCGATGGATTCCTCATACGGCACCGAGGGGTCCGGCCGATGGAACTGGTAGAGGCCGATCGCGTCGACGCCGAGGCGGGCGCGGGATTCTCGAGCGGCCTTCTTGAGGTGTGCCGGTGTGCCGTTGCGATCCCAGGGTCCGCCGTCGCGGAAGAGCAGGCCGCCCTTCGTGGCGATGAGCACCTGCTCGGTGCGACCGCGCAGGGCCTCCGCGACCAGCAGTTCGTTGTGGCCCTGGCCGTCGGCATCCGTCGTGTACGCATCGGCGGTGTCGATGAGGGTGACCCCCGCGTCGAGGGCGGCATGGATGGTCTCGATCGCCCGGTCTCGATCGGGCCGACCGGGGAGGGACAGCGGCATCGCGCCCAGACCGATCGAGCTGACGGCGACATCGCCGATCCTGCGGTATTTCATGCGCCCAGCCTAGGTCGAGCGCCTGAATCCGAGCGCTCGCGCAGGATTTTTGCGCTGAATGTAAAATTCCTGTTAACCCCCCTTGTCGGGGTGATCGAGCGGGGTTATCGTCGCGATTGCGCCCGTTTCCGGCGCGGTCATTCTTCATCGGGGAAGGTTTCACTACGTGGACAATCGCGCACGCCGGAGGGTGTTCTCTCGCAGGACATTCGGCATCGTGGCTACGGCCACCACCGTCATCGCACTTTCACTCACCGGCGTCTCGACAGCCTCCGCTGCCGATCGCGCGTCGTTCGCCGGGGCGGTACCCCGCTGGGCGACCGCGGCGAACGACGCCGGGGTGACCGCCGCCGACGAGACCGTCGAGGGGGAGATCTACCTTCCGCTGCGAGACCAGGCCGCTGCGGAGGCCCTCGCCACCGCAGCATCCACTCCCGGGGCCCGCGGGTACCGCCAGTTCCTCTCGCCCCAGGCGTGGATCCAGCGCTTCGCACCGACCAAGGCGGATTCGGATGCCGTCGTCGCCTCCCTCACCGCGCAGGGACTGACGATCAGCGCAGTGCCGGCCAGCCGCCAGTACGTGGTCTTCCGCGGAACGGCCGCCCAGATCGGGTCGTTGTTCGCCACGACCCTGCACGACTACCGCTACTCCGGTCATGTTCTCGCGGCACCGTCGAGTGCCCCCTCGCTGCCTGCGGCGCTCGCCGGCAAGGTCTCGGGACTCAGCATCGACCAGGCGAAGTTGCTCACCCACACCGACTCGATCAAACAGGGTGACCTGCCGGCCGGGGCGAACGCCCTCAGTCGCCAGGCTCAGACGCCCTCGGCCATCGCCGCCCAGTGCTCCACCTACACCGGTGAGCACACCGTGACGGCACCGGCCGCCTACGGGCAGACCACCTTCGACACCTTCAACTGCGGCTATGTCCCGTCGCAGCTTCGCTCCGCGTACGGGCTCGACTCGCTCGCGAGGGCGGGGGTGAACGGTGCGGGCCAGACCGTCGCGATCATCGATGCCTACGCCTCGCCGTCCATCGTGAACGACGTGAACACCTACTCGGCGGCACTCGGTGAGCCCGGACTCACGGCGGCGAATTACTCCCAGATCGTGCCGACCCCCGCCCAGTTCGTGGACCAGGAGGCCTGCGGCTTCCCGAGCGGATGGCAGGGAGAGCAGACCCTCGACGTCGAAGCAGTGCACGGCATCGCGACCGGCGCGAAGATCCTCTACGTCGGAGGCTTCAACTGCGGTGGCGGACTGGATGTCGCGCTCTCGAAGATCCTCGACAACAAGCTCGCCAACATCGTGAGCAACAGCTACGGCAACCTCGGCGAGGCGATCCCGGATGACGCGCTGAAGGGCGCGCAGAACCTGCACATCCAGGCGGCGGGCGAGGGGATCGGGCTCTACTTCTCCAGTGGTGACAACGGTGACGAGGTGGCCAACCTCGGCTACGCGTCCCCCGACTTCCCGGCATCCTCTCCGTATGTCACGTCCGTGGGAGGCACCAGCCTCGGCATCACGAAGGCCGGCAGGATCGCCTACGAGACCGGATGGGGCACCGCGGGAGACAAGATCGACCCGACCGGCACCAGCTACCTCTCACCCCTGCCCGGAGCCTTCTTCGGCGGAGCGGGTGGGGGAACCAGTGCAGTGTTCGCGGCTCCGGCCTACCAGCGGGGAGTGGTTCCCCCCTCTCTCTCGCACGGGTTCCGAGTGTCGCCGGACATCGCGGCCCTCGCGGACCCCTACACCGGGTTCTCGGTCGGCATCCGTCCGATCGTCGATGACAGCACCCTCGCTGTGGGGGACTTCGAGAGGGACACCTATGGCGGTACCTCGCTGGCCTCACCATTGACCGCCGCCCAGATCGCGATCGTGCAGCAGGCGACCCACACGGCTATCGGGTTCGCGAACCCGACGCTGTACGGGCTCGACCGCATCCTGCCGTTCTCGTTCCGCGACGTCCAGCCGCAGAGACCCACCAAGGCACTCGTCTACACGAGCGCGACCAGTGGCAACAGCTACCTGATCAGTCTCGACCAGGACACCTCGCTGAAGACCACCCGCAGGTACGACACGGTGACCGGTATCGGCGGTGTGACCTTCGGGCTGCTGTCGCTGCTGGCGGCCGGACGGCACTGATCTCGGCGTCATGACTGAACGGCCCCGGCGAGCGATCGCCGGGGCCGTTCTTCTGTGATCCACTGCTGTTCTGCGCCCACCGCGTAACGGGGACCCCGCAGCATCCGCCGCCAATTAGGATGATCGAATGCCCGCCGCTGACTCTTTTTACATCGCGACCCCGATCTTCTACGTGAACGATGTGCCGCACATCGGTCACGCGTACACCGAGGTCGCCGCCGACGTTCTGGCCCGCTGGCATCGCCAGGCCGGCGACGACACCTGGCTGCTCACCGGAACGGACGAGCACGGCCAGAAGATCCTGCGGACGGCCGTGGCGAACGACACCACCCCGAAGCAGTGGGCCGACACCCTCGTCGCGGATGCCTGGCTGCCGCTGCTGAAGACCATCAACATCGCCAACGACGACTTCATCCGCACCACCGACGAGCGCCACGAGAAGGCCGTCACGATCTTCCTGCAGAAGCTGTACGACGACGGTTTCATCTATTCTGGCGAATACGAGGGCTACTACTGCGTGGGCTGTGAGGAGTACAAGCAGCTCGACGACCTCATGGAGACCGCGGACGGCGACTTCGCCGGCACTCTGGTGTGCAAGATCCATGGGCGTCCGGTGGAGATCCTCAAGGAGAAGAACTACTTCTTCCGCATGAGCGACTTCCAGCAGAAGCTGCTCGATCTCTACGAGTCGCAGCCCGACTTCATCCAACCGGAGAGTGTGCGCAACGAGATCATCTCGTTCGTGAAGCAGGGACTCGACGACCTCTCGATCTCGCGGTCGAGTTTCGACTGGGGCATCCAGATCCCGTGGGACCACAGCCACGTCGTCTACGTCTGGTTCGACGCGTTGCTCAACTACATCTCCGCGATCGGCTACGGCACCGACACCGAGAACTTCGAACGGCGCTGGCCGGCGGTGCAGCTGGTCGGAAAGGACATCGCCCGCTTCCACGCGGTCATCTGGCCCGCGATGCTGATGGCGGCCGGACTCCCCGTGCCCCGCCGCGTGTTCGGCCACGGTTGGCTGCTCGTCGGTGGCGAGAAGATGTCCAAGTCCAAGCTCACCGGTATCGCCCCCTCCGAGATCACCGACACCTTCGGCGTCGATGCCTTCCGGTACTACTTCATGCGTGCCATCAGCTTCGGCCAGGACGGCTCATTCAGCTGGGAGGATCTCTCCGCGCGCTATCAGGCGGAGCTCGCCAACGGCTTCGGCAACCTCGCCTCGCGAGTGATCGCGATGGTCACGCGCTACCGCGCCGGGGTCATCCCGACCGGGGTCGTCCTCTCCGAGGCTGACCAGACCATCTTCGCCACCGGCCTCCGCGCGACGGCCGAAGCGGATGCCGCCATCGACAGACTGGCCATCCACGAGGCGCTTGCCTCCATCTGGACTCTCGTCGACGAGCTGAACGGCTACATCACCATTCAGGAACCGTGGGCGCTGTCGAAGGACCCGGCGAACGCCGAGCGGCTCGATGCCGTGCTCTTCACGATCGTGCGCGGCCTCGGCACCCTTGCGGTGTTGCTCTCCCCGGTGATCCCGGACGCGGCGGCCACGCTCTGGACGGCGCTCGGCGGCACCGGAGACGTGGCCGACCAGGACGTGCGATCCGCCTCCGAGTGGCAGGGCGGACGCTCGGTCTCCCCTCTTCCCGCGCCCCTCTTCCCCCGCATCGAACAGCCGGACACCGCCGTCACGACCTGACCCCAAGGAGCACAGCATGCCGAAAGCCGTGAAGTTCAGCAGGTATGGCGGTTCCGAGGTGCTCGAGCTCGTCGAGGTGGCCGCCCGGCCGCCCGGCCGGCGCGAGGTGCAGGTCGCGGTCGTGGCAGCCGCGATCAACCCGGGGGAGATCCAGATCCGGGAGGGCCGGATGCACGAGGCCTTCCCCGCCCACTTCCCCGAGGGACAGGGCAGCGACTTCGCCGGCGTGGTCACGGCGGTGGGCGAGGGAGTCGACTTCCCCCGGGTCGGTGACGAGGTGATCGGCTTCTCGGACGGGCGCGACGCGCAGGCCGAAGTCGTGACGATCGACGCGAGCCGGGTCATCCCGAAGCCCCATGCGGTCGGCTGGAACGAGGCCGCGAGCCTCTTCGTCGCCGGCACAACGGCGCGGGCCTGCATCACCGCAGTGGATGTGCGATCCGGCGACACGGTGGTCGTGGCCGGGGCAGCGGGAGGGGTCGGAATCATCGCGACCCAACTCGCCGTGCTCGCCGGAGCCGCGGTCGTGGCGACCGCGAGCGAAGAGAACCATGCGTTCCTCCGCAGTCTCGGTGCCATCCCGGTGGCCTACGGCAAGGGGCTGGCCGACCGCATCCGAAAGATCGTGCCGGACGGTGTCGATGCCTTCATCGATGCGCACGGCGACGGAAACGTGCAGGTCGCGGTGGAGCTCGGTGTCGCGAAGGACCGCATCAACACGATCATCGACTTCGCGGCGAAGAAGAAGTTCCGGGTGAAGGCCGACGGCATGTCGACGGTCGAGCCGCGGGAGGTGCTGACCGAGCTTGCCCGGTTGGTCGCGAACGGGGAGCTGACTGTGCCGGTCTATGCGAGCTATCCGCTCGAGCGGGTGCGCGCAGCATACGAGCGTCTCGGAGCGGGACACGGCCTCGGCAAGATCGTTCTCGAGGTGCGGCCCGCCGACTCGGTGTGACCGGTCGCGCTCTCGTCGCCAGCTGGACGAGGGCACGCCGGGTAGAATTCGGGGATGTCCGCGCTCGAGGAATCCCACGGCCCGATCCGGCAGCGCGCCAGCTCGTCGGAGCAGGGCAAGACCCGCGACCTGAGCTATCCGCCGCTGCCGTCGGCGCTCACGGTGGGCGTCTACGACAATCACACCCACCTCGAGATCGGCGACGGCGAGGAGGCGCTCGACTACCGCGAGCAACTCGACCGCGCGTCCAGCGTCGGCGTGCGCGGCGTCGTGCAGGTGGGGGGAGACCTCGAGACCTCGCGCTGGTCTGCCGAGATGGCCGCGCGCGAACCGCGGATGCTCGCGGCCGTGGCCATCCATCCCAACGAGGCTCCGCGTTACGAGGCCGCGGGGGAGCTCGATGCGGCTCTCGCCGAGATCGACGAACTCGCCGGCCGGCCGCGGGTGCGCGCCGTGGGGGAGACCGGACTCGACTTCTTCCGCACGGAGGAGAGCGGGCGCAGCGCACAGTATCGCTCGTTTGAGGCGCACATCGCCATAGCCAAGAAGCACGAGCTTGCCATGCAGATCCACGACCGGGATGCCCATGCCGAGGTGATCGCGACCCTGCGACGCAACGGGGCGCCCGAGAAGACCGTGTTCCACTGCTTCTCGGGGGACGCCGACATGGCACGGCTCTGCGCCGACAACGGCTGGTATCTCTCCTTCGCCGGCACAGTGACGTTCAAGAACGCGGACAATCTCCGCGATGCGCTCAGCGCCATCCCGCGCAGTCAGATCCTCATCGAGACCGACGCTCCCTTCCTCACCCCGGTGCCCTACCGCGGGCGGCCCAACGCTCCGTACCTGATCCCCACTACGCTGCGTTTCATGGCCGACCATCTCGGTACGGATGTCGCGCTGCTCGCCGCCCAGATCACCTCCAACACGGAGCTGGTCTACGGCACCTGGGATGCCGAACCGGTCACCCAGGATCTCGGCTCGCCCTACGACGAGGCCATCGACTCGTCCGACCTCGCGTGAGCCTGCTCGGGCCCGCGGAGATCCGCGACCTCGCCGAGCTGCTCGGCATCCAGCCGACGAAGAAGCTCGGCCAGAACTTCGTCATCGACGCCAACACCGTGCGCCGGATCGTCAAGGCGGCGGGAGTCGTCTCCGGCCAGAGCATGGTGGAGGTCGGCCCGGGGCTCGGCTCGCTCACCCTCGGACTGCTCGAGACCGGGGCATCCGTCGTGGCCGTCGAAATCGACACGCGTCTGGCGACGCAACTCCCGATCACCGTGGAGCAGTTGCAGCCCGGCGCTCCTCTGACGGTGATCACCCAGGATGCGATGACGATCACCGAGCTGCCCGGTCGCCCGACGAGCCTCGTCGCCAACCTGCCGTACAACATCTCCGTGCCGGTGCTCCTGCACTTTCTCGAACACTTTTCTCACCTCCAGACCGGGCTCGTTATGGTGCAGGCCGAGGTCGGCCAGCGGATCGCCGCTGACCCGGGCTCGAAGATCTACGGCAGCCCCAGCATCAAGGCCGCCTGGTACGGAAAGTGGCGCACAGCCGGCCAGGTGAGCCGCCAGGTGTTCTGGCCGGTGCCCAACGTCGACTCCATCCTCGTGCGATTCGACCGCGGTGAGCTGCCCGGCACGGAAGCGGAGCGGCTCGCGACCTTCGCCCTCGTGGATGCCGCGTTCCAACAGCGACGCAAGATGCTTCGGCAGTCGCTCTCGGTCGTGCTGGGGGACAGCTCCGCGGCATCCGCCCGGCTCGAGGCGGCGGGGGTGGCGCCGACCGCACGCGGGGAAGAGCTGACGGTGGCCGACTTCCTCGCCGTGGCACGAGCCGGCGTTGCCGCCGGGGCGTAAAGAGGGCTCCGAGGGTTCGGCTAGGTTGGAGTAATGACCTCCGCGGCCGCTCCGAAGGTGGTGCACGCACGGGCACCGGGCAAGATCAACGTGTTCCTCAAGGTCGGTGCCCTTCTCGATGACGGGTATCACGACGTCGCGACGGCCTATCAGGCCGTATCTCTCTACGAAGACATCCGTGCCACCGTCGCCGACGACTTCTCGGTGTCGTTCACGGGGCCGATCGACACCTCCGGCCTCGCCACCGACGGGTCCAACCTCGCGATCAAGGCGGCAACGCTGCTCGCGCACCGCGCCGGCTATCGAGGAGGCGTGCATCTCGAGATCGAGAAGCACGTGCCGATCGCCGGAGGCATGGGCGGTGGATCGGCGGATGCGGCGGCCACGCTCCTCGCCTGCGACAGCCTGTGGGGCACCGACCTCACGCGGGAAGACCTGCTCGAGCTCGCGACCCAGCTCGGCTCCGACGTGCCGTTCGCGTTCACCGGAGGCACCGCCATCGGAACCGGTCGGGGCGACCAGTTGAGCCCGGCGCTCGCCAAGGGCAGCTTCCAGTGGGTGCTGGCGCTCGCCGACTTCGGCATGAGCACCCCGCTCGTCTACAGCGAACTCGATCGTCACCGCGATCGGCATGCGCAGGACATCTTCCCCGCCTCGACCCAACCGCAGGTGGACGCCAACGTGCTCCAGGCCCTGCGCGCCGGGGATCCGCACATGCTGGCGGAGGTGCTGCACAATGACCTTCAGGCGCCCGCCCTCCACCTCGAACCGGGGCTGGGGGCGGTCATCGAGCTCGGCGAGGAGAATGGCGCGCTTGCCGGGATGATCTCCGGATCGGGTCCGACGGTCGCCTTCCTCGCCGCCAACCTCGATGCGGCCCTCGAACTGCAGATCGCCCTCAGTGCCGCCCGCTTGACGGTGGTGCGGGCGACCGGGCCGGTGCACGGCGCCCGGCTCATCGGCTCCTGAGCGGGTCTCGCTAGCTGTAGTTCCCGGGGACGTTGTGAACGCGTTCGATAGGTGACTTGCCGCCGATGCCGGTGTGGGGTCTGTGGTGATTGTAGCCGTGGACCC
>NZ_JBEPTM010000009.1:0-115467 GCF_040549525.1 Frigoribacterium sp. UYMn621
GCAGCAGGCTGCGCATCAGATCGGGGGACGCATCGGTGAGGGCTTCGCCAAGAAGGCGTGCAGGGTCGACAATATGTGGAGCGGTCATCGTGATGATGCCTTTCGAGTGGAGGTAAGAAACTTCTCGAAGGTCTCACACGGTGACCGCGCTTACGTCTCGCGACGAGCCGGCCACCAGGAGTTACACCACTCTATGGGGCACTACTGCGGTGATACGGCGGCCACCTTCGATCCGCGACGCCGAACGTCTCGCCGATGCGGGTAGTCCCGCCTCGATCGGAACCGTCGGCAACTCCCACGCCTGGTGAGATGAACGAAGATCCAACACTCGGTGCACGTTCGAGAAATTGTTGATTCAGCCGGCGCAATCAGTGGCGCGATCCCTCACGATGGCCTTTCGAAGTCGTTTACGGCCTGCCATTTTCTCGATGCCCGGACCGCACATCCCGGCTGGTGAAAGGACATAACCAGCATGAGCCCGAGCGTCCCCGACCTCATCGCCAGCACTCGGAAGATCTTCAAGCCGGGCTCCGCCGCCGAAGTCGACCACGACCGGGTATGTGAAGCGGCGGCAGAACAATTCCGCAGACGGGGGTACCGCGCGACAACCGAGGCCGCGTTGTGCGAGGCGACCGGACTCTCACCGTCTGTTCTGGCCGCGACCTTCGGGGGCCGACGCGGGCTCCTGATTCGCACCCTCGAGGTCTACTGCGCCGGCCAATTAGCCGCACTCGAGACCGAGCTGGCAGCATGCGAGAGCCCCTGGAAGTGGATCACCTCTGTCGTCGTATTCGAAGATGGGCGGCTTCTCCTCGACACCTCCGGGTGCTATCTCTCCGTGGCGGCATCCTCTCTCGGAGACCTGGACCCAGAGGTGCGTGCCCTGTCGCGCCGAACCTTCGCTCAGATCACCCGCTTGTTCGCCCGCGCTCTGGCCGAGGCTCGTGACCGCGGGGAGCTTCGGCCCCAGGTGGACATCGAAGAGGCGGCACTCGTCATGCTCACCACAATGCAAGGGATCGAGTTCCTCCGTCGGGCGTCCCTTGACCGGGCTTTCAGCCACGCGACGACCTCGGTGATCGCCGCGCTGACGAGCGCCTATGCGAACCAGGATTTTGGCGGCGACAGCCCAGTCCTGTGACAGATTCCCCGGTGCGGTTACCTTCCCCGGGTGCGATTCTCCCGGTGCACGGCGTGAAAACGGGGCTGGCTCGACCCTGATCGACCCCTTGCAGAGCGCCCGGATGGGTCAGCCGGGCTCGTTCACCGAATGGACACCTCTGTGTCACAAACGGGCCACAGTCGTTTCATACAGTTGCTAACGGTCGTTAGTTTCCGTTCGCAACAAGATTCCCCAAGGAGATTCCATGAATGTCAGAACTCGATGGGCTGCTCTGAGCCTCGCCGGCGTTGCTCTTGTCGGTTTGACCGGCTGCGCCGGGGCAGCGTCAGCGTCGAGCTCCGGATCGGCCACCGCAGCTGTCGAGCCGCTAGTTCTTTACGCCGCAGAAGGCTTCGACGCCGTGAGCGCCAAGGCCTTCACCGCGAAGACCGGGATCCCCGTCAAGCTCGTCGATGACAGCACGGGTCCGCTGCTGACCAAGATTCAGGCCGAGAAGAACAATCCCCAGTGGTCGATCCTGTGGGTGGACGGCGACACGGCCTTCTCATCGCTCGACCAGCAGGGACTCCTTGCGCCCTATGCCGCGCATGGGTCCTGGAACGCGGTCGGCAAGGCGATCATCCCCAGCGACAACGCCTACACACCGACGGGCACCACCGTGATGTCGGCGTTGATCTACAACGCAGCCAAGGTCACAACCGTGCCAGCCACCTACCAGGATCTCCTTGGCTCCGCCTACAGCGGCAAAGTCGGTATGAACGACCCCGCCCAGTCCGGTCCCACCTACCCGTTCATCGCGGGCCTGATGAACCAGCTCGGTGGCCAGACCGGCGGAGTCGCCGCGGGCGAGGCGTATCTGACGAAGCTGAAGGCTAACGGCCTCAAGGTCTTCCCGACCAATGGCGACACGTTGCACGCGCTCGAGACGGGGCAAGTGGACTACGGAATGATCCAGAGTTCTGCGGCGATCGGTGAAGTGCTCAAGGTCAAGGCGACGGCGAACTTCCAGCCCAAGATCGTCTACCTTCCCAAGTCCACCCTCCTGCCGAGCGTCATCGGAATCGACAAGGGCGCGTCGGCGGTTCAGCAGGCCGAGGCAAAGAAGTTCATCGATTTCGTGGTGTCGCCCGAGGGTCAGGCCGTCATGCTGACGGGAGACGCGACTGGGGACTCGCTGTTCTGGCCTGTCGTCGACGACGCGAAGTCGCTGAAGGATCTGCCGGCGTTCCCGGCGGCGTACCAGTCCCTCGACCCCGCATTCTGGGGCCCGCTCCAGAGCCGGGTTGTGACCTGGTTCGAGTCGAACATCAAGTAGGCCTCGTGGTGATCCAGTCCGCCCTCCTGCGCGACAACGTCCGCGCACGAGGGCGCGCTGGCGCCAAGCCCGACGTGGAAGCGAGTCCACGCCGACGGCGCCCGCGCTTCAACGCTCTCACCGCATTCTGGTTGCTGATTGTCGCGATCCTGGTACTGCCGATCGCGCTCTTCCTGGCGGTCGCCTTCTCTCCGGCGCTACTGTCGCAGGGTCCACAGTGGTTCACCCTCTCCGCATTCTCGGCGGCTCTCAGTGGGCACCTGCTGCTCGGCTTCGTGAATTCGCTCGTCATCGGTATCGTGACTGCGGTCTCGGCGGCGATCATCGGCTTCGTACTGGCCTGGATCGTCATCCGAACGGATGCCCCGGCCCGCGGCATCTGGACCGGGGTGGTCTTCGCCCTCTTCCTGACCCCCTCCTACCTCATAGCTCTCGGATGGGAGCGCCTGCTCGAGCCGAATGGCGTGCTGCAGACGCTGGGGTGGGATCCAGCGGGCGCGCGCGACCTCTTCTATGGACCGGGCGGAATCGTGATCGTGCTCACGGTCAAGGGCATCCCCTTCGCCTACCTCGCGATCTCCAATGCGCTTCGCGGCCTTGGGCACGAGTATGAAGATGCGGTCAGGGTGCACGGAGGGGGAGCGCTAGCGTCGATGCGAGTCGTCGTCTCCCTGCTGGCGCCGGCCATCTGGGCGGCGCTCGCCATCGTCTTCGCCGAGTCGGTGAGCGACTTCGGGGTGGCGTCGACATTGGCCAACGACTCGCATTTCACCGTCGCCACCTTCGAGCTCTACACGGCTGTACAGGCGTTCCCCGTACAGTTCCCGGTCGCCTCGGCGATCAGCTGGGTGTTGTTGATCTTCGTTGTGCTGGCACTCTGGGCTCAGAGTCGCGCACTCAAGGGCCGGAGCTACCGAGTGCTGGGCGGACGTTCCAGACGCGCCGTGCGACGTCGACTGTCGAAGGTCGAGAAGGCCGCCGTGGTCCTCGGCATGTCCCTGCTCATCCTCATCGCACTCGGAGTGCCCACCTTCGGTGCCGTCTCCGCTTCGCTCATCGACGGGCTCGGCTCTGTCGGCGGATCCCATTCCTGGACGCTCGCCAACTACGCCAGAGTGATCACGAGCCCCGACCTCAGTGCGCCCCTGCTGTACTCGATGCAGGCGGCGGTGATCGCCGCTTCGGTGACGACAGTGCTCGCCGTGGTCTGCGCCCGCCTGTTGGCGGCCGGGCAGACGAGCCTGAGCTCCCGAGTTCTCGACATGGTGCTGCTCGCCGCGGTCGCTCTGCCCGGGATCGTGTTCGCGGCGGGCTACATCTTCGCCTACAACCTCCCGCTCACCAATGCGCTGGGCGTCCACCTGTACGGCACGACCGTCCTTCTCGTGCTCGCCTACATCGCCACGGCCCTGCCCTCGACCTCGCGGCTGTTGGTCGGGAGCATGAGTCAGATCCAGAATTCGATGTTGCACTCCTCGCGGGTGCATGGCGCGGGGGCGATCTTCTCCTGGTTCTCCATCGTCTTGCCGGTGATCTCGCGCCCGCTGCTCAACGCGTGGCTGCTCACCTTCACCGCCACCCTCCTCGAACTGCCGGTATCGCAGTTGCTGGCGCCGCCCGGCGAGCAGCCGATCTCCGTCGGGATCACCGTGACCCTGTCCAAGTACGACTTCGGTGGTGGCACCGCGATGGAGGTTCTCGCAATCCTCACGGCACTCCTCGTCGTGCTCGCCGCCACACTCATCTTCCGGCTCGCAACCCCGCGCGGCTGGCGAACCCTGGGGACTGCCAAATGACCGGTCATCACGTCATCGTCCGTGGCGCAACTAAAAACTACGGCGCCCTCGGGGTGCTCCGGCGGGTCGACCTCGACGTGCCTGCCGGCTCCTTCACCGTGCTGCTCGGGCCATCCGGCTCCGGCAAATCGACTCTGTTGCGGTCGATCGCGGGAGTCGAGCGATTGGATGGCGGCAGCATCCATTTCGGCGCGACGCCGATCAGTGACCATCACACTCACGCCAAGCCGGAGAAGCGCGCCCTCGCCATGGTGTTTCAGGACTATGCGCTCTGGCCCCACATGACCGTGCATCAGAACGTCGGATATGCGCTGCGTCGTCGTCACCTCGCACGCCACGACAGCGCCCGCCGCGTCGAATCCGTTCTCGAGCGAGTCGGTCTCGGCGCGAAGACGACCAGCTACCCGCACGAGCTATCGGGCGGTCAGCAGCAGCGCGTCGCCTTGGCCCGCGCCATCGTGAGCGAGCCGGAGCTCATCCTGTTCGACGAGCCCCTCTCGAATCTCGATGCCGACCTGCGCGAACACCTCCGGCTCGAGATCTCCACCCTCACCCGGGAGACCGGTGCCACGGCGCTCTACATCACGCACGATCAGTCGGAGGCGTTCGCTCTCGCCGATGAGGTCGCGATCCTCAACGAGGGATCGATCGAGCAGCGAGGGAGCGCGGAGGCGATCTTCCGCCGTCCGGCGACCCCGTTCGTCGCCCGTTTCACCGGTCTCGCGGGGTCCTTCCAGGGAATGACGGCGGGCCTGCGCGATGGACGCGCTCGGGTTCGGGTTGGCGAGAACGAGCTCACCGCGTCAGCGGGTGAGGGAGTGAATCCGGGCGGCGCCGTCGAAGTGATGGTGCGGCCGACCGCGACCCGGCTCGAGAGTGTGGAGGAGTCGGGGTCTCGCGAGAGCTCCCACCACCGGATGCCGGCGTGCATTGTGGACGTCGCCTACCGTGGCCGCGGCTATGACCACGTTGTGGACACCGGCCATGGTCTGTTGACCTCGGTGTTTGACGAGCGCGCCTGGGCCCGCGGAGACCGCTGCCTGGTCGCGATAGACCCAGCGGGAATGATCGCCTTCCCCGCGCGGTGATTTCCCGCGATAACTAACCACTGTTATCTTTTTGAACAAACAAAATAACCAACCGAAAGAGTTTTCATGAATGACGTCGCCCTATTCTTCGCCGTGTTCCTCGCGTGCATTGTCGAGGCGGTCGAGGCCGCCACGATCGTCCTCGCGGCCGGTACCGCACGGCACTGGCGCTCCGCCATGCTGGGCCTGCTCGCCGGTATCGCTGTGCTGGTGGTCGCGATCGCAATCGCAGGCCCGGCCATTTCGCTGCTACCGATCGGCATCCTGCGAGTAGTGGTGGGTGGCTTGCTTCTCCTCTTCGGACTGCAGTGGATGCGCAAGGCGATTCTGCGCGCGAGTGGCTACAAAGCACTGCACGACGAGGCCGCCATCTATGAAAAGGAGGTCGCGGCCGCGATTCAGGCGGAGACCGGATCCCGCCGCGGCGTCCAGGACTGGTACGCCTTCACCCTCTCCTTCAAGGGCGTCGTGCTCGAGGGCCTCGAGGTCGTGTTCATCGTGCTGACCTTCGGGACCAACCAGAAGAACCTTCCAGTCGCCGCGATCGCCGCCGGTGTCGCCGTTGTCATCGTCCTGATCCTCGGAATCGTCGTGCGCGGGCCGCTTTCGCGCGTCCCCGAGAACACGCTCAAGTTCATCGTGGGCGTGATGCTCACCGCATTCGGCACCTTCTGGGGTGCGGAGGGAGCCGGCGCGGTGTGGCCGGGCGCCGATACCTCGCTGCTCGTTATCGCCCCGGCGATCGCGATCCTCGCCCTCGCCCTGGTTGTGGGGATGCGACGCTACCGACTCTCCCGCACGCCCGCACCTCTGCCCGCACCGATGCCGGTCACGGTTGCGGCCGCCAGTGGTGGCGGGGACCTGACCGATGGTCCGATGGACGCGGCGGCCGACTATGTGCCGTCGCCTGCTCCACGGCCGGCCGCGACGCTCGGCTCTCGAATTCGCTCGTTCGGAGCCTTCTGGTACGACTTCATCATCGGGGACGACTGGCAGATCGCGGCAGGCATCGGTCTCGGAATGCTGCTGACCTTCGTCGTGTCGACGGCCACGCCGATCGCGTGGATCGTCATGCCCATCGCCGTCGTGTTCCTACTTCCGTACGGCATCCGTCGCGCGATGCGCTAGGCGGGTGTCAGGAGTCAGTGCCCTTCCGGCTCCTCCGCGTAGACCCGGGCGGCGTACTCCTCGAGAGCGGTCTCGCACTCCTGCAGTGCGGCCTCGGCTTCCGCACGGCCCGGCGCCACGAACTCGTCACGAGCCTTCACCTTTGCGAACCAGCTGACTAGCTTGGTGTGGTCGACCTCGTTCTCCTCGAGTTCGGCGTAACTGAAGTGCTGCTTGTCGTATTCCTTCTGCAACTCAGCGAGGAAGCCGGTGCAGCGGTCGATGATCTCCTCGTACTCGTCGGTACGGGCCGCCTGGAAGATGGCAAGAACGTTAGATTCCCCCACCAGGACGGAGGACTTCATGAGCACGGCGGTGCCAGACATCCCGACGATGTCGTGCTGGAGCTTCCGAAGGGCTCGCTCGGCGGTCGGACTGGCAGGCAGCGCGGCGACGGAGTTCTGCAGATACACGGCACCGAGCGCCTTGAGCCGGCGCCACGCGGTTGCGCGAAGGCGCGTCGGCTCCGACGGGATCCGGTAGATCAGCACGTACCACCCGGGGGAGACGGTCGTTTCGCCCTCGTCCCCCGATTCCTGATCGAGTTCCGGCTCGAGCGACGTAAGGGCCATTCCCCGATTCTAGCGATCGCGGATGACCGCGCCAGCGGCTGTCGTTCCCGTTTGATTTCGGTGGCTCTCTGCGACTTCCCATGCCCACGACGATCGATGGGTACGCTGTCCACAACAATCTCCCGGAGGGATCTCATGGCGGTACGCATCGACCTCAACCTCTCGCTCGATGGTGTCGTCGCGCCGGACAATCCGTCGTCGGATAACCCCATGGGCGCGGACTGGGGACGACTGGTGGAGGTGTACATGGGCACCAAGACCTTTCGGCAGCGCGTGCTTCACGACACGACGGGGGAGGGGACGACCGGCATCGACGACCGGTACGCCACCGCCTACTTCGAGGCGGTGGGCGCCGAGATCATGGGAGCGGGGATGTTCGGGCTCCATGCCTTTCCGCACGACCCGGATTGGCGCGGGTGGTGGGGTGAGGAACCGCCGTTCCGCGTTCCCGTGCTCGTGTTGACCCATCGGGAGCGACCGGCCATCGACTTCGCCAACGGCACGCGGTTCGAGTTCGTCGCCGCGACGCCGCAGGATGCGCTCACTCGGGCCCGGGAGCATGCCGGCGATGGCGACATCAGGGTCGGCGGGGGAGCCGGCGTCGCACGTGATTTCCTGCGGGCCGGGCTCGTCGATCGAGTGCACGTCGCGATCAGTCCGATCGTCCTGGGCCGGGGAGTGCGACTCTGGGACGATCTGCGAGAGCTCGAGCGCGACTACACCGTCACCTCGGAGGTGGCCGAGAGCGGCGTCATCCACGTCACGTTCGCGCGCTGAGAACGGGTCGCGCGCTGAGAACGGGTCGCGCACTGAGAAGGGCGCGGTCGGATGTGGGTCCAGTCTCTCGGGCGTCCTTCGAGGGGACAGGGGATGACGTTGCGTGTGTTCTGCCCCGCGCGTCAGACGGGATCGCCGGTCGTGTGCGTGGACAACAAACGCCCGTTCACTGGGGGAGTGTGCCCACGGGTCGCGGAATGGGCCCGAACCCGCGTCGGTAGACCATCACCGTCCGCTCGAACGTGATGATCGGCGTGCCGTCCTGGTTCACACCGAGAGTCCGTACCGTGACGATGCCCACCTGGGGTCGGGACCGCGACTCCCTGACCGCAAGTACCTCACTCGAGGAGTAGACGGTGTCGCCTTCGAATAGGGGGTTCGGTAACTGCACATCGTTCCAGGACAGGTTCGCCATCACGTTGTAGGACACGTCGTTTACCGATTGCCCGGTCACTAGAGCGAGCGTGAAGGTCGAATTGACGAGAGGACGACCGTACTCCGTCTGCTTTGCGTAATTGGCATCGAAGTGCACACGCGCTGTGTTCTGAGTGAGGAGGGTGAACCAGATATTGTCGGCCTGGGTAATCGTGCGCCCGAGTCCGTGCTCGTAAACATCCCCCACTTCGAAGTCCTCAAAGAACCTGCCGCTCCACCCTTCACGAACCGTCATGATGCCTCCTCATTCCGTGTGTGTGCCGCAAGTTCGGCGATGCGCCCCTCGTCATAGCGAAGCACATCTTGCAGGACATAGTCCACGTCCTCATTCCGGAGCGGTGCCCGCCGATACTCCGGGGTCGCGTTTCCCACCCGCACCGCGCTGCGCACCTGGCGCACGGTTCCAAACCGCGGATGCTCGGTTTCGACGATCATCCCCCGCGCGTCGGTCTGTGCATCGTTCAGGGCCTCGGACACGCTGTTTACCGGCCCACAGGGAACACCGGCCGCTCGCAACTTCGTGAGCCATTCGAGGGCGGGGAGAGTGGCGAAGATGTCGTCCAGCAGCGGCAATAGCGTGTCTGAATTCTCGCGCCGCGCGATAAACGTGCCGTAACGCTCAGCCGTACCAAGGTCCGGACGCCCGATCGCTGCCGCGAGTCGCTTCCAGAACTTCTCTTTCGGGCAGGCGATGACGATCCAGCCATCCATCGCCTCGAACGCCTGGAAGGGAACCAGCGACGGATGGGCGGAATGGTGAGTTCGCGTCGGCGTGAAGTCGCCATTGAGAGTCCAGATCGCCGGGTAAGTCAGCATCGAAACAGCGGTGTCGAAGAGGCTGATGTCACAATCGGTGCCGACCCCGTCTCTGCGGGCGGCATGCACAGCGGCGAGCATCGAGATGGCGGCGACGAGTCCGCCGGAGTAGTCCACAAGAGACAATCCCGATTTGGTCGGCGGTCCCGATGGCTCGCCAGTGATGTCCATCCATCCGGCGATGCCTTGCAGAACGTAGTCGTAGCCAGGTTCGGCCAGTCGTGGCCCGGTCATGCCAAAACCGCTGAGCGAGCAGCACACGATCGTGGGATTGAGATGGCGCAGGTCATCGAAGGTGATACCGAGCTTTGCGGGCACGTCACCGCGGAGGTTCGAGTAGACGATGTCACTCACCCGAACCAGATCCTCGAAGATGGTTCGCCCTTCCGGCGTGGTGAGGTCGAGGCTGATGCTGCGCTTATTGCGGTTGAACGCCTCGAAAAAGAGGCTGTCTTCGCCCTCCTGGTACGGAGGCACGTAACGCCCGACGTCGCCGCCGGAGGCCGGGTCCTCGATCTTGATGACCTCGGCGCCGAGGTCGGCGAGGTGCACACTTCCGAATGGACCGGCCCCGTACTGCTCGATGGCGACGATCCGCAGATCCTCGAGCGGTTTCACAGGTCCCGCACCATTCGCGCCGATCGGGCGGCCACCAGCGCGGCGACACGTGTCATCTCGTTGCCGACAATCATCATGCCTTCGTCGACGCCCATTCCCGGCTTTGCCAGCACCTGGCTAGCGGCGCACGCCATAGCGATATTCGCACTCACCTGGGCGGACCGATCCGTTTCATTGCATGTGCCTCCGCAGTAAGCCAAGAGCCCGCCGCGAGCCACGAGCAGCAGGGCCTCGATCGTATTGTTGACGCCACCGAGGTCCGGCGTCTTCACGTGGATGACGTCGGCCGCACCGGCGGAAACGAACAACCGGATATCTTCCAGGGTGTTGCACCACTCATCGACCACGATCTGAACGTCGCTGCCGCGCGCTCGGATCGCCGCACGCAGCGCCGAGGAAACGGCGATCTGGCCGTCCCTGCTTCCCCCGTCGATCGCATGTTCGACGCGTAGCCGGAACGGGACTGCCACCTTTCCGAGGGATACCAGGTAGTCCGCGACGCGCTCAACGTCGTTGTCGAAGGCCACGCCAATCGTGCTGTACACATCGAGGTGAAGGACGGGCGCGTAATCCTCACTGTCACGCAGGGCGAGCACCCGGTTGCGAACCCAGGTGAGATAGGTCACCAGAAGTTGCCCATCGCTACCGAGCTTTGCATCGACGTTGTTGATCAGGCCGTGTGGCAGAACATCCGCCCGCTTCAAGATCATCTTGTCGACATTGTCGTAGCGATCGTCTCCCGACTGCACGAACATGGGCACCGGCAGGATCTCAGCTCCGGTCTGGTATTCGTCACGAACCACCTCGGCCATCGTGACACCGCGGGCGCGGGCCACTGCATCCAGGAGCGCTTGAGTCACGCCGTATCGGATCGCCGTGTGCAGCCGATGCCCGTCGACGACCAAGCCGTCGATGGCGGCAGCCATGCTCCGGAAGTCCGTGAGCTCACTGCCAGCCAGTAGCGGAGCCACCTGGTCGATGATCACCTCTACCGCTCGTTTCGCGTCAAACACGGCGTCTCGCCCGCCGACACCCGAGTACTGCACCGCGGCGCAGTCTCCGTGGGCGACCTGACCGTCATCCAGCAGAAGCAGTACCGATACTGCCTCGCCGGCCTGTCGCACCGATCGAAACCCTGGTGTCACCGGGGCCCCCAGATAGGCAGCACCATCGCGCTTCGCACCGCCGAGGATAGCCGCCTGATCATCGGCGAAGAAGCCTGCTCTTGCCGGCACCGCCAGTACCTCACTGATCTTCATGGTCGCTCCGGATCGGTTTGTGGATGTGTATCGGGCACGTCTGCTAGAACGCCTCTTGGACGAGAGCGCGCGATGCCACGAGATGACTGCGCATAGCGCGAGCGGCGCCCTCGGCATCATGTGCCTCGAGCGCTTCGACGAGGTGGGTATGGGACATCATCGTGGAGGGCTGGGCTGGCCGGTTGGACCAGTAGAGGTGCCAGAAGCGCAGGTTGTGCAGCAGTAGTCGGTCTGCGGCATCCTGAAGTAATCCGTTGTGCACCATGTGCACGAGGTAGGCGTGCACCGCGTGGTCGGTGCGCAGGTATATCTCGTGATCGGTGCCCGTTCGCGCACTGTCTGCGCGGGCGACGAGGTCGCGCAGCGTTGCCAGCTCCTCAGTTGTCGCGCGTTCGGCGACGATGTAGACGACGCCGCACTCGATCGCCTCCCGCGCTTCGAACATATCGAGCACGTCGGCGAGGCCGATCGGACTGACGACCGCGCCACGGCGAGGAAGGACGGTGAGAAAGCGTCCTGTTGCGAGTCGAGCGATGGCTTCGCGGACCGGCATCCGCCCCAGCCCGAGCGACATGCCCATCGCCTTCTCGTTGATCACGGAGCCCGGGGGCAAGCGCAGGTCGACGATCCGTTCGAGTAGCTCGTTGTAGGCGATTTCGCTTGCGCGAAGTTCGACTCCGTCCGCGGCGAAGGTCATGGTGCCACCGGTGCATTCACTGCGCGGCCGATCGTGACCTCGCAGCTTTCTCGGTCCACGGTGAGTGTTTCCCCGTTTTCGAGGAACGTCCAGCCCGAGCCCCAGCCGCTCGAGGAGACAACGACCGAGTCTGCGTCTACCCGATAGCCGATGCGGTAATAGTGAGGTTCTGCCTCGCGGGCTTCGGCGACGGGGTCGAACAGGTTGATGACCTGGAGTGTGTCAGGGGTAGCGATCATGGCGTTAACGCTGCTGAAAGCGCACTCTTCGGCGATGCGAGCCGCCGTGCGCTCGAGTGCCGTAGACGGGTCTCCGAGCCGCTCAGCCCCCAACATCGCGAGGAAATAACGTTCGCTGTCGGTGGTGCCCCGCCGCCGCGCAGCGAGATCGGTGGGAATGAACGGGTCAAGCGATTCGGGCGGTTTTATCGAGCCGTTGTGAGCGAAAGCGATCCGCCCGTCGGTGAAGGGATGGGTGTTCTCCGGCACCACACCGAGCCCGAGGGTCGCCCAGCGCAGGTGCAGCAGGCCGAGCTCCGCCTTCTGCTCAGCGGCGACAGTCGCGAACAGGTCACTCTCCCGCGCAGCATCCGGAGCCTTCTCCACCTCGACACCGGTGGCTGTCGCCCACGCGAATCCCCACCCATCACCGTGCTTGAGCGAGAGCTCGGTGAATTCTGCGAGTTCCTCCTCGCCGAGGAGTTCTTTGAGGGTGGTGGGACGTCGTGAGACGAAGCCGAGCAGGCGACACATGAAAAGAGCCCTTCGCTATTACAGGTAGTTGCTTGAAATGCCGCCATCGAGGACGACGACCTGACCGGTGATCCAAGCTGCCATATCCGACACCAGAAAGCTCGCAAGCCCCGCAACGTCGTCCGGATGTCCGAAGCGGCCGAGCGGAACGCGCTCCAATCGCACTCGGCGGGCTTCGGGGTCGGGGAAGAACTGCTCGACATGTTCGGTGAGCACTGGCCCCGGCGCCATGCCGTTGACGCGGATGCCCTTCGGTCCGAGCTGCACGGCCATCGATCGGGTGAGGGAGCTGATGGCACCTTTGCTCGCGGCGTAGCCGTCCTGCGGAAAGGAGCAGCCCAGCACCGCGAGGAACGAGCTCATGTTGAGCACCGCCCCGCCGCCTGCCGCGACGATGTGCGGCACGACGTGCTTTGAGCAGAGCATCGTTCCATCGAGGTTGATGTTGCTGATGATGTGCCAGAGGTCGAGATCGCCGTCGAGAAACGATTTGTCCTGATGGGGCATCACCCCGGCATTGTTGAAGAGCGTGTCGAGTCCGCCGAGCTCCTTCGCGGCCGTGGTCGCGGCATCCCGCACCTGTGCCTCATCGCGCACGTCGGCGGTGATTGCCACGGCGCTGCCTCCCGCAGCTTCGACCAGCCGCCGCGTCTCTTCGGCTGCCTCGGTACTGATGTCGACAACCGCGACCGCCGCTCCCTCGCGGGCGAACAGCAGACTGCTCGCCCTTCCCAGAGCACCACCGGCGCCGGTTACGAAGATGCGCTTTCCCTCGAGATGCTTCACTGCGCTGCCTCCGTGAGCCCATAGAGACGGGCCGCATTCACGTTGAGGATCATACGTCCGGCAAGACCGGCCGCGTCTTCGTCCATTTCGCCCGCGTCGACCATCTCTCCCAGCACCGTTCCGATCGCATGGCGACCCTCGATCGCTCCCATCCAATGCATCTCGGGAATTCCGACCCCGTCGGAGCTGTACATCACCTTGCTGAAAGGAGCGGCGCCGAGGGCTGCCCGTGTCATCGATGTCATCTCGGCCCTTGAGAGGAACGGGATGGAATAGGAAACATCCAGGTAGGCGTTGCCATACACCGCTGCCAGATACGCGCCCTCACGAAAATATGGCCAACACCCATGCAGCATCACGATGGGCATCGAGCGATAGGCCGGTTCTTCGAACAGGGCACGCAGCTCCAGCGGCGACGCCTGGCGAATATCTACGTCGGGATCTCCATAGCCCACGTGGAACTGCACGGGCAGGCGCTGCTCCGCAGCCGCTTCGAACGCGATGTGGAGGAGTGTGTCGAGCAGCGGTTTATAGCCGAGGCGCACCTTCCCCGATGCGGCGACTTCGGCTCGCGCCCTCCCGAAGGCGTGCCGGACCGAGGCGTCGTCCCATCGTTCAATCGCGAGTCCGGTTCGGTAGGCTGCGATGCTCTTGAAGCCAACAAATCCCTTGGCGCGCAGCTGGTAAACCAGGTCTCCGACCGCCGAAACAAGGGCGTCAAAGTCGTCGTGCAGCACGATCAGCTTTTGAAATTCGACCTCCAGTCTCAGGAGTGCCACGTACTCGGTACCACTCGCGGCTACGAGAGCAGAGGGGCTCATTGCCTTGTCTGGGGCCGGATAACCCGTGTCGATCACGACACCGCCGATGCGCGCATCCCGGAACAGACTTCCGACGAGCGCCGCCGCACCGAGCTTTTCGCGGTGCCTCAGAATTTCATCCTCCTGCTCGAATCCGATCCCGTAGAAAGTTCCTGCCCGACGCATGAGTCTCTGGTAGAACGCGGTGTGGTGCACGTGCTCCGCGCCCATCGTGGGATCGGGGGATTCGGTGAAGCGCGCGCGCCACAGAACCGGATCGGCGCTCTGCACAGCCTCGACAGCATGGCAGTGATTGTCGATGACTGGAACATCGGACAGGTCGATGAAAGTCGTCATGGATTCAGAATCGGTAGAAGTGATTGCGGATTTCGAAGTCCTGGCTTTCGGCGGCGAATGCCTCCGCTTCGGAGCGACGAACGCCGACATAGCAGCGACTGAGAAGATCTCCGAGCGTGCCAAGGAGGAAATCGTCTGTCTCGAGCTCGTCGAGTGCGGCAGACATCGAGGTGGGCAGGGGGCGAACCTTGCCGCGTTGGAGATCCTCCGCCGACAGGTAGGCGGGGTCGTGCTCGCTCGGATCGCCCGGATCCAGTTCGCGCTCTATGCCATCGAGGCCTGCCGCGATGATCGCTCCGAGCGAGAGATACGGGTTCGCGCTGGCATCCGAGGTCTTGAACTCGATGTTGTAGCTCTGCTCTTCGCGTTGGAAGAACGGCGAGCACACCCGTAGGGCGGCCTCTTTGTTGTCGAACCCCCATGCTGTCGTCGCCGATGCCCATGCGTTCGGTTTCAGCCGGCGCGATGAGTTGTAGCTCGGGGTGGTCAGCGCGACGAGTGCGGGCAGATGCTCGGCGACACCCGCGATGAAGTGGCGGCCCAACTTCGACAGGCCCCCTTCGGCGTCCCGGTCGTAGAGGAGACTCTTCTTTCCCGCCAGGTCCCACAGGCTGAAATGCAGATGAGCGCCACTTCCGATCTGGTCGGGATAGGGCTTCGGTGCGAACGAAGCGAGCAGTCCTCGTCGGAGGGCGACTCCGCGCACCGTGTCGCGGAACTTCATCTGGTTGTCCGCTGCCGTCAAGGCGCCGGAGTGACGGATGGAGATCTCCTGCTGTCCGGCACCGTACTCGTTGATCGCCGCCTCAACTTCGATGCCCTGTGCCTCCAGTGCATTGACAGTCTCGATCATCAGGTCATTGTTGAGGTCGTGCCCGATGGCGCTGTAGACGGGCGTGTGATCGTGGAGGTCGAACGGGATGTACTCCCCGTCCACCTCGGTTGCGAGATACCACTCGTTCTCGAAGGTGGCCTGCACCTGGATGCCGTGACCCGCCGCGCGTTGGATCATGTCCTTGAGATAAGAGCGGCCGCACGCACCCCAGTTGAGCCGATCATGACCGAGCTGGTCGCAGAGAACGCTGGCGCTTCCGGGAGCCCAGGGCAGCACCGTGAAAGTCGAGAGGTCGGGCACGAGCCTGATCTCACCAATCGGCTCGAAACCATCGATGGGGATCATCTGCTCCAACAGGTTGATGGACATTTGGGCTCGGGTGAGGCTCACCCCTTCCAGGAGTTTGTGTTCGAGTTGCGCAACGTGCACGGCCTTCGTGCGGGCGACCCCGCTGACGTCGCAGTATTCGAAACGGATGAGCTTCACTCCGGCCTCGTGGGCGGCGGCGACTACTTCACTGATATTCACTGGCATGCTTCTTTCTGCGGCAGGCGATCGCCTACAGCATCACGTCTCCACCGTTGGGTCCGAGGGTCTGGCCCACGTAGTACGAACCGTCCGCCGAGGCCAGCAGAACAGCCGTCGGCGTCACCTCATCGACGCGACCGAATCGCTTGATGGGCAATTCTGCGAGCTTGCCGCTTCGCCACTCCTCGGTCTCGCGGTCGAGCAAGGGTGTCTCGATCGGTCCCGGCGCGATCGCATTCACTAGAACGCCGCGCCCGGCGACTTCGCGTGCCAGTGCCTTGGTCAGACCGATAATGCCCGCTTTGCTGGCGACATAGTGTGGAACAGAGGTTCCGCCGATCTGACCGAGCTGCGATGCGATGTTGATGATCCTGCCGTCCCCGCGCTCGAGCATCTGCCCGATCAGCATCCGAGTGCAGAGAAAGGTGCCGCGCAGGTTGGTGTTCAGCACCCGGTCCCAATCCTCCACCGAGATGTCTTCGAGCAGCGATTCGGTGAAAATTCCGGCGTTATTGACCAGGATGTCGACGCGACCGAATTCCTCGATGGCGCGCTGCGCGAGCGCTCGGACGCTTGTTTCATCGCTCACGTCAGTGCGGATGAACACGCCGCGAGTGCCTGTTTCGGCAATTTCTGACAGCACCACAGCTGCGTCTTCCGGCGAGACCATGTCGGCGACGACAATGTCGGCACCCTCGCGAGCGAATTCGACGGCGATGCCGCGACCGATGCCGGATGCGGCGCCGGTGACCAACGCAACGCGACCCTGAAGCTTCTTCATAGTCAGTTCCTCTTACTTGTCTATCGTTTGCTCGGCGCCGCGGGGCGAAATCCAGACCTTCGCAATTTCGCTGGCCGTCGCCATGTCGAAGCGGTGACGCATCAGCAGCATCGAGGCATCGTGTTGTGCCGGGTCGTCGCTGGCAACGCAGTCGGAAGCGATGACCACGTAGTGGTCGTTGAACATGGCGTCGCGGGCGGTGGACTCGACACAGCCCTCGGTTGTGCATCCGCCGATCACCACGGTCTCCACACCGTTGCTTCGTAGCAGCATCTCCATGTTGGTGCCCCAGAACGCACTCGATCGGTACTTGTCCACCACGAGCTCGCCGGCCATCGGCTGGAACTCCGAGACGAATTCGTGGCCGGCGGTGCCTGGCACGGTGTAGCGAAGCGGGGGTCCGTTGTGACGCGCGTGCTCATGCATCCGCAGGTTGAAGCGGATCTGCGCGGGAGAATCGCTCATGCGGTCCGGTAGCGAGGTGTTCTGGATGTGGATGACGAGGGCGCCCGACTGGCGGGCGCTCTCGAGGAGCGCCGCCAGTCGGGGTCGCGATTCCTCGTACATGGTGAGGTCGACTCCGAGCTCGCCGAACAGTCCATCCGGTTCGATGAAATCCCGTTGCATGTCGACCAGAAGAAGCGCGGTGTGCGCTGGATCGACGAGTTCGGCGAGCTCGGTGTAGACGGCCTTGCCGTCGACGTTGATCATGGTTCAGTTGCCTGTAGTCTCCGGGTGCTTGGCGGCTTCTTCAGCGACCGTGGGATGCTGCACCGAGGGTGCACGACCGGTTTGGAGTGCGGCGTTCTGTTCGCCCTCCGGCAGGTCTTCCTCGGTGATGAAGGAGCCGAGTGCGGCAATCTTCTCCGGTGACTTCGCCCTGTAATAGAAATACAGCACCACGCCGGCCGCGATCCACAGCAGCACAATGATCGGGACGAGGTTGAAAGGGTACGACTGGGCCGGGTTGGCGACCGCATAGAGCGGGTACAGCAGGGCGAGCACACCAAGAACCGGCACGATCACATGCGTGATGATCTTCCGCTCAGCGAGTTTCCAGAAATACTTCACCAGGGCGATGTTGCTCATGATGTAGACGATCACGATGGCTACGGTGCCGATGGTCCCGGTGAAACCGTAGGCGCCAGTCGCGCCCGGACCGAGCCAGATGCCGACACCGATGCCAATCACCATGGTGAAGATCGACTGCACGACGATGGCGCGAAGCGGCGAAAACCACGTCTGGTGGATGCGGCCGAGAGAGGCAGGCAGCACCTGGTCACGACCCATGGAGAACATCACGCGGACCGTGGTGTTGTGAATGGCGAGGAAGCAGCTGAAGAGGCCGGCGATCGCCGAAAGCTCGATGGGCTGCAGCAGCCAGGGAGTGACGTTTGAGGCCAGAGTGACGAAGGGGTTCGGGTCCTTGAGGAATGCACCCATCTTCGCCGGGTCGTTGAGTCCGTAGCCGGCAGCGAGTGCGTACATCATGAGTACGTAGAAGATGCCCACTGCGCCGAGGGCGCCGGTGATGGCGAACGGAATGCTCTTCCGCGGGTTCTTCGTCTCCTCGCCCAGAGTGGCGGCAGCATCGAATCCGATGAACGACAGGATGCCGAAGACGACGCCGAGCCCGACTCCGGCGAAGCCGGTGGGCGCCGCGGAGGTGAGGAAGTACGTGGGGCTGTTCCCCGACTTGGCTGTTGCGATGGCGACGATCCCGAGGACGAGGAACACGATCACCTCGACGACCAGAAGAGTGAGGTCGACGTTCACCGATGCCTTGATACTGCGCACGGAAAGGCCGAACACGATGGCCATCGCGATCAGGCTGAAGATCCACCACTGGAGGTCCGCACCGAACGTTGCGAGCACGTAGTCATGAACGAATGCTCCGAAGGCCGTGAAGAGGCCGGGGGCAAGGATCGCGTACCCGATCCAGAACAGCCATCCCGTGAAGAAGCCGGCTGCAGGGCCGAGGCCGGCGCGGTTGAAGGTGTAGAAGGACCCGGCGGAAGGCAGCTTTCTTGCGAACTGCACGACGGTATTGCCGACGAGGGCACAGGCGAGGAAGGCGATGAGGAATGAGAGGGGAAGTGCGGCGCCCGCGGCGGCGGCGGCGGCCGGGGCGTTGAGTACGACCGCGAGTACCGGAGCCATAGCCGCGGCCGAGAGGGCAATGGCGTTGGGGATTGTCAGGACTCCGCGTTGAAGCCCGTGCGGGGATGCGGCCTTGTTGTCGGAACGACTGTCAGTCATGGGAATGAACTCTCCTTTATGTACGGGAACACAACCGGGAAAACTTGGTAGCCAATAGATATATCAGTTGTATTTCAGATACGCCATCGTTTTGTTTCCGCAGTATTAACCTTTTCGAAATCGGTTGGACGATGCGAAGTGCGGGCGAGTTCAAACCGGTCGAGAAAGTGCGAAACCCGTGGGAAGGTATGGCTGACGCCGTGGAGAGGCGCGGGTGTGTCGTTAACCGCCTGCAGGTGCATCCGGATTCGCATTCGGATTCGCATTCGGGAGAGGATGCAGCGAGCCACTCCACCCCATCGCCGTCGCGATCAGCCCAGCTTCTCCACGGCCGAGGCCCACACCCAGGCCCGGTGTTGTTCGCCGGTGGACGTTCTCCAGCGCACGGCGCAGGCGCGCGGGGTCCAGGCGATGAGCTCCGCGTCGATGCGGATCGCGGTCTCTCGATACCGCACCCACACCCTGACGCGTTCCGGCATCGGAGTGCGGGTCAGGGGAAATCGGTCGAGCGCGAGTTCGGCATCCGTGAGGCTGGATGGCGTGGAGTCGCGCATGATCAGGTCGTTGACGCGGTCGTGCTGCTGCCGGTCGATCGCATCCGCGTAACGCTTGTTGGTGCCCACCGGCTCTCCTCTCGGAGCAGTCGGCCTCTGCAGCTTCTGAGTGTAGAAGCCCGTGCCGACACTTCGGCTCGACCAGTCAGTGCTCCTGATGGCGACCGTGGCCGCGGTCAGGACTCCGGTGCTCGATCGACGATGAATCCGCCTTCGACCGGTCTCACCTCGACGCCACCGCCCTGTTCGAGGATGGGATTGCGCCCGGCGATCTCCCGCGCGGCATCCAGGTCTGAGGCTTCGATCACGTAGAAGCCGGCCACGACCTCGGGTGCATCGATGAAGGGGCCGTCGGATTGTCCGTCGCGGCGAATCGAGGTCGCCGAGGCGGCCGGGTGAAGCGCGAACGCCGCCACCATCGCACCCGATTCGATGAGTTCGTTTGCATACGCACCGTGCACGTCGCCCTCCGCCGGGCCCGGTTGCTCGGTGTCGGGAGTTGCCGGGCTGAAGATGAGGACCGCGTACTGGGGCAAGAGGGTCTCCTTTTCGATGCTGACTATGTTGCCACTCACCCCCGCGTTGCGGGATGACCAGTGTCGGTCGAGGACCCTACAGTGCGTCGTGCACCGCCTGCACGAGCACCGCGCGCTTGTCGACGGTGAAGTCGTCGGCGTAGCCGCCATGACTGCCGTCGACCACCGCGATCACGTGCTGCCCGAAGCGTGCCACGAGGTCGTGACCGCTGCTCTCCGCACTATCTCCGACGCCGGGAAGCGGCGTCCGAGAAGAGCCGCCGCCGAAGTTCTTCCGGTACGAGTCGACCGCGGCTGCACCCCCGGCCGGGTAGACGAAAACCGACATCACCAGCATCGAGGCCAGATCCTGGTCGGCGCCCTCATAGGCACACGCGGCGAGCGGGATGCCATCCTTGACCGCGGTACCGGACGAGGCCCGGGTGAACGCCCGACCCGTCACGCCGACCACGGTCTCCAGCGGCAGCAGCGCGCAGACATCGATGTTCTCGACCGTGTCAGCCCGCGTTGCGCGGGTTTGTTCCGGGACGCTCGGCGCGACAGATGGCGCGGATGCGGCGTCCGGCGAGCTGCCGGAAACGCTACCGATGGCTGAGCACGAACTCACGAGAAGGACCGCGCTGGCGGCGGTGACGACGAAGGCGGCGGATCTGGTGTTCACGGCACAATCCCTTCACAATCGGGAGCGCCGAGGCGATGTCTGTCTGGCGCAAGCCTCAGCGAGGCTTCTCAAGACAGGAGCGCACAGTTCACCTCCTGATACACCGCCGAGGGATCAGGACTCTCCGCGCAAGCCGGCCATCGTCTTGGCGACACGACGTGCCCGAGTATCCTCAGCCTTGGCTTCAGAGATCGAGCGGGCATGTTCCTTCCGCTGGCTGTAGGGCAGCTTGTCCCAGGCCGCGGTGGCCTCCGGATCCGTCGCAAGGATCGCCGCCAGCGCCTCCGGCACGTCGACCTCCCGCGGTGCCTCGTCCCGCTCGATCGTGACCTCGACGGTCGCGCCACCGCCGAATCCGGATGCCGCCCGGTGTTCGGAATTCAGACACACCAGGTTGAGGCCGCCCATCACGGCAGTCGTGTTGCGGTAGCTGTAGCCACCGTTCAGGGTGACGACCACGGGCACGCGCTTTCCTCCGAGTTGCTGCATCACCTCGTCCGGGATCACGATGCCGACATTGTTGCCGGTCTGCAGCAGCTCGGTGGTGAAACTGGGCATTGGATCACCCTCTCGTCGGTGCGGTTCTGAACGGATTCTAGAGCGCGTCGAGCCGCTCGGCTACGTCTGCCGGGAACCCGCCCGTGGCGATCGGGCTCCATCTGGTCGGAGTGATGCGAATCAGGGACTTGTCCTGGATCGCCATCGCCTCCCGATACTCGTCCCAGTGGGGATGCTCGCCCGCGATGCACCGGAAGTAGTCGACCAGACCGTCGGATGCTTCGGGCATGTGCACTACCTCGGCGTCTCCGTCCACCTGGATCCAGGCGCCATCCCACTCGTCCGAGAGCACGAGAACGGATGCCCGGCTGTCGCGTTCGGCATTGCGGGTCTTGGCCCGCGCCGGGTAGGTGGAGATGACGATCCGCCCCTTGGCATCCACCCCGCCCGCGACCGGCGAGATCCGGGGCCTGCCATCGGAGCGGGTGGTGGCCAGCAGCATCCGGTGCCGCGGGCGCACGAACTCGAGCATCTCGGCGAGGTCGGCGGGGGTATTGGTTGCAATGCTTCTGACCATGGGTCACAGGCTACGGTGAGAACAGTCTGGGCGCACGAAACGTGCTCCCGGCGACCGGAGAGGACACAGCCATGAGCCTGCGATTCGAGGAGCTGGATTTCCAGCCCACGCCGATGGGCGACCTCAGCCTGCGCCGCCGAGTCGAACCGACGCTCGGCGTCGATGTCTTCGAGGTGAAGCTGGGGGAGGAGTTCCTCATGTCCAGCCTGTTCACGGTGGCGGAGGAGGAGCTCGCGACCCTCGGTCTCGCGGCGGTGGAGGCACCGACGGATCTCGACGTGCTGGTCGGCGGGCTCGGCCTCGGGTATACCGCTGTCGCCGCCCTTGCGGACAGCCGGGTGCGCACCGTCACCGTGATCGACACCCTGCCCACCGTGATCGACTGGCACCGGCGTGGACTGCTCCCCATCTCGGCGACGCTGACGGATGACCCGCGCACGAGCCTTCTGCACGACGACTTCTTCGCCCTGATGCGACGCGAGCCCGACGAATCCCGCTACGACGCGATCCTTCTCGATGTGGACCATTCGCCGCGGCACCAGCTCGACCCGAGTCATGCCGACCTCTACACGGTCGACGGGATGCGGGCGCTGGTGCGTCACCTGAAGCCAGACGGCATCTTCGCCCTCTGGTCCGACGACCCGCCAGACGAAGAGTTCCTGGCGCGGGCGTCGGCCGTCTTCGGCGGTGTCGTCGCCCACGTCGTCGACTTCGACAATCTGCTGACCTCCGGCATCTCCTCCAACACCGTGTACGTGGCGACCCAGCGCTGACCACGCGGTTCGGATCCGAGGCGAACCCGGAGTACCGCTAGCCGTCGAGGCGGCGTGTGGTCCGCTGGGAGCAGACTCGGAGAGCGCTAATTAGAGGAGGCCAAGACTCCTCGGCACCGGCCGGACCCGTGGGACTTTCGGCCCTGCCACCGGCTGATCACCGGCGTTGACTCGGGAGTACCGAAACTACAGGAAGGTCACCCCTATGAAAGCCCTCGTCTACAAAGGTCCCGGCCAGAAGAGCTGGGAGGATGTGCCGGACCCGGTGATCCTCGCTCCGACCGATGTGATCGTGAAAATGGTGGCGACCACGATCTGTGGCACGGACCTTCACATCCTCAAGGGCGATGTGCCGGAGGTCGCCGTCGGTCGCATCCTCGGGCACGAGGGCATCGGAGTGATCACCGAGGTTGGCGGCAGTGTGAGCCAGCTCGCCGTGGGAGACCGCGTGATCCTCGCCTGTGTCAGTTCCTGCGGCCAGTGCTCCAACTGCCGCAAGGGTCTCTACAGCCACTGTCTGAATCCGGAGGGCATCGCCGGCATCGGCTGGATCTTCGGCTACATGATCGATGGCACCCAGGCCGAGTACGTGCGCGTGCCCTTCGCCGAGAACTCGGTCTACAAGGTGCCGGAGGGGGTCACGGATGCCGAGGGCATCCTGCTCTCCGACATCCTGCCGACGGGGTTCGAGATCGGCGTGCAGTACGGCCAGGTCACACCCGGAGACGTGGTGGCGGTCATCGGCGCTGGCCCGGTTGGGCTCTCCTCGGTGATGACCGCGCGCCTGTACGGTCCGTCGAAGATCATCGCCGTCGACCTCGACAACGCGCGGCTCGCTCGCGCGAAGGATTTCGGAGCCACCGATACGGTCAACTCGGGGGATGCGGACTGGAAGGAGCAGGTGCTCGCTCTCACCGACGGACTCGGGGTGGATGTCGCGATCGAGGCGGTGGGAGTGCCAGAGACCTTCACCATGGCCACTGTCATCGTGCGCCCCGGCGGCCATGTCGCCAACATCGGTGTGCACGGCAAGCCGGTCGAGCTCGCGCTCAACGAACTGTGGATCCAGAACATCGACATCTCGATGGGACTGGTCAATACCAACACGCTGGGGATGCTGCTGAAACTCGTCGCCGAGCACAAGCTCCCGGCCGACAAGTTCGTCACGCACGAATTCAGCTTCGACCAGGTCATCGAGGCCTACGAGGTCTTCGGCCACGCTGCAGAACACGACGCCCTCAAGGTACTGATCCACTGACAGCGGGTGGAGACGCAGGTCGGCCCGTCACCGCGGTGATGGGCCGGTCTGCGTGCAGTGATCCCGCACCATCTCGGCTTTAGTTGTCGCGTAAAGCAACGCCGTAGACTGACGGGATGACGGATCCGCCCTGGTTGACGCCGGAAGAGATGCATGCCTGGATCCGGCTCGTCTCGGTGGTAGAACTGCTGCCCGGGGCCCTGGATGCCCCCTTGCAGCGCGACGCGGGTGTGACTCATTTCGAGTACTTCACCCTCGCCCGGCTCTCCGAAGCGCCCGATCGCCGCCTGCGGATGACAGCCCTCTCTGCCGCGACGAACTCGAGCCTCGCCCGACTCTCCCACGTGATCAGCCGGCTTGAGAAGCGAGGGTTCGTCGAACGCTCACCGTGTGCGGAAGATCGCCGAGCCACCAATGCCTCCCTCACGGCGACGGGCTGGCAGAAGGTGGTCGCCACAGCGCCCGGTCACGTCGCGACAGTGCGCGACAGTGTGATCGATGTTCTGGATGCCGCCGACATCGCCGACCTCGACCGCATCATGGGGCGCATCCTCTCGAGGCTCGATCCGGGGGGTCGCCTGCGGGACTGGGGAGACGCGTAGCCCGGGATCGGCCGAGAGCGCTGGCGCCGGAGAACGGAACCGAGGCCGGTGGCGTACCTGATCGAACGGCACCGGCCTCGCCCGTTGAGGATCACGACCACCCGAAGATCGAGCTCCTCTGCCCTGGTCTGCCGAAGCCAGTCACCTAGTGGTGTTCGAATCGGTGACCCGGGGCGCTCGCACGCGCGCAGAGTGCGAGAAACGTGCCGCCAGGGTCTGGGGGAGCTAGGGCCGATGATAGACCCTTTCGCGTCAGACCAACAGGTCTGTCCACGCATTCCTGTGAAACCGCACTGGGGCCCGAGAGGCACCTGTGACCTGACCCGCTGCCCCTTGAAATCGAAGGCGCCCCGGTCCACTGTGCTCGGTGACCGGTATCCGTGTGCCGGAATTCTGTGAAGGAGATCACCATGACAAACAGTTCCGAAGCCGGCCCGACAGTCTTCGTGTTGTTCGGGGCAACCGGCGACCTCGCAAAGCGCATGGTGCTCCCCGCATTCTTCGAGCTCGCCAAGCACGATCTCCTGCCCCGGAAGTGGCTCCTGGTGGGCAACGGTCGTGGTGACGTGTCGCACGAGAACTTCCGGCAACACGTGAGCGAGGTACTGGCCGAATTCGGGCCGAAGCCCGCGGACGGGCCGTGGGAGCAGTTCAGTGCCAACCTGCGATTCGCCGGCGGCGGGTTCGAGAAGTCCGATCCCGGATCCCTGCTCGACGTGCTCGCCGAAGCGAAGGCCGAGCTCGGAGAGGACGCGCAGTTCGTGCACTATCTCGCGATCCCGCCGACGGCTTTCATCAAAGTCACCGAGGGACTCGGCGAGCACGACCTCGCCGCGGGGTCTCGGGTGGTCTACGAGAAGCCGTTCGGCACCTCGCCAGAGAACTTCCGGGAGCTGGATGCCGCGGTGCACCGGGTGCTCGAAGAGCACCAGGTCTTTCGCATCGACCATTTCCTCGGCAAGGAGGGCACACAGAACCTTCACGCCCTGCGTTTCGGCAACGGACTCTTCGACAGCTCCTGGGATCGGGAGCACATCCGCGCGGTGCAGATCGATATTCCGGAGACCCTCGACATCGATGACCGCGCCGAGTTCTACGACGAGACCGGCGCCTTCCTCGACATGATCGTGACCCACCTGTTCCAGGTGGCGGCCGAGATCGCGATGGAGCCGCCGCTCTCCATGAAGGCGGACGACCTGCAGGCGGCACGCGAATCCGTGATCGCCGCGTTTCGTCCCCTGTCCCGTGACGAGGTCGTCTTCGGGCAGTTCGAGGGCTACACGGACACCGTCGGCGTCGCGCCGGATTCGACCACCGACACCTTCGTCGCTGCGCGGCTCTGGATCGATACCGATCGGTGGCGTGGCGTGCCGTTTCTCCTCCGCACCGGCAAGCAGATGGCGAAGGGAGCCCAGCAGGTGAGCATCATCTTCCGAAAGCCGGGGGACGGTCCACTGAGCCACGACACCCCAGTGGTGGGCAATGTGCTCACGGTGAAACTCGAGGGATCGGGTGCGATCGACTTGCGCGTGGTCGTCAAGGAGCCCGGGCCCGAGTTCGAACTCGCCACGGGAACGACAGCGCTGCCGCTTGCCGAGGTCACCGACGCCGATCCGCTTCCGCCCTACGTCAAGCTCATCAACGACGTGGTGCTCGGGGATCGTTCGCTCTACACCCGCCCGGATGGCCTCGAGCATGCGTGGGACGTCGTCGCGCCGATTCTCGACGATCCGCCGACCGTGCTGCCCTACGCCCGTGGATCCTGGGGACCGGATGCCGCGACGACGCTCGCCGACCCGGACGGGTGGCTGCTCGGACCATAGTGTCGCGCGCTACGCGCCGGAGTGGATGGTGCCCGCGAGGGCGACGATCTCGTCTTCCGTCACGACGATGCCCGCATCGGAGAGGCGCAACCGAAGGTCGTCGACGATGTCGTCTTCTCCGCGAAGGTCATCCGGCTTGAGTGCGATGTCTGCGCTCACCTGGCTCGCCAGTCCTGCGATCTTCTGCTCGCGGGAGGCATCGCTGCTGCCGTCCTGCACTGGTTCGCTCAGTTCACCGGCGTCAGTCATTGGTTCCACTTCCTGTTGTGTCGCTTCCAGAGTATCTGCCACGGCACCGGTCAGACTGCGGCGGCCGCCGGCTCCCATCCGATTGCCGGAGCGATGTGCTTCGCAATCGTTTCCAACAGTCGGGAGTTGTATTCGACCCCCAACTGGTTCGGAACGGTGAGGAGCAGGGTGTCCGCCGCGCGAACGGCGGCATCCTTCGCGAGTTCTTCGGCGATCTTGTCGGGTTCTCCCACGAAGCTGCGTCCGAATCGAGCCGCTCCACCGTCGAGCTGTCCGACCTGGTCTGTCGAATCGGATGACCGGCCGCCGAAATAGGCGCGGTCCCGATCCGTCACAATCGGAAGCACGCTTCGGCTCACGGAGACCCGAGGGGTGCGGTCCCAACCGGCTTCGGCCCAGGCGGCACGATAGAGGGCGATCTGTTCAGCCTGCAACTCGTCGAACGGCACCCCGGTGTCCTCTGTCAGAAGGGTCGAGCTCATGAGGTTCATGCCCTGCTCGGCCGCCCACACTGCGGTTTTCCTCGTTCCGGAGCCCCACCAGATGCGTTCGGAGAGCCCGGGCGACTGCGGCTGGATCGACAGCGCCGCGGAGTGGCCGCTCATTCGGGGATTGGCCCGCACTACCCCGGCGCCGTCGATTGCGGCACGGAACAGTTCGGTGTGTGCCCGGGCCAGGTCGGCATCCAACTGTCCGTCACCGGGGAGGTAGCCGAATGCCTCGGAGCCGTTCAGTGCCGTCTCGGGGGAGCCACGGCTGATGCCGAGTTGCAGCCGTCGATTGCTGATCAGGTCGGTCACCGCCGCCTCCTCGGCCATGTAGAGCGGATTCTCGTAGCGCATGTCGATGACTCCGGTGCCGACCTCGATGTGGCTCGTTCGAGCGGCCATCGCCGCGAGCAGGGGAAACGGCGAGGCGAGCTGTGGAGCGAAATGGTGCACGCGGATGTACGCGCCATCCAGGCCGAGTTCCTCGGCGGCCACTGCCAGCTCCACCGTCTGCAGCAGGGCATCCTGCGCCGTCGGTGTGAGGGAGCCTCGCACGTCCTGCCAGTGCCCGAAGGAGAGGAATCCGATTCGTTTCATGGGGGATGAAGCGTGTTTCGAGCCTGCGGTATTCCCGGCGGAACACCGCAGGGGCAGTCCTCATCGCCCTCGAAGGTGGCGCCCAACCCGTGCATAGCTGCCCCATAGCCCGGAGGGCTGTGCTGGAGTTCAGCCCGACGATCGAGTCGGTCGAAAGGACTCCCGCCTCCATGAGCATGAACGAATCTGCACCGTTCCACCCCGAGGCCGCTCCCGCCCACCGCAGGTGGCGACCGCGTTCGATCGTTATCGCGGCATCCGTCGGCGCACTGGTCATCGCGTGCGGCGCGACCGGCATCGCCGCGACCGCGCGGGTGATGTCGCTGCAGGCCGGGGTCTCCTCGTCGTCATCGACCGGCACGAACGCGACTCTCCTTCCCCAGCGTGGCTCATCCGGATCGATGTCCCGCGCCTCCGAGACCGCGAGCGCGACACCCGCGACCGCTCGCCAGTCCCTCGGCATCGTGATGATCGACGCCGTTCTGGGGTACGAGGGCGCGGAAGCGGCGGGGACGGGCATCGTGCTCAGCGCCAGTGGCGAGATCCTCACCAACAACCATGTGATCCGCGGCGCCACCCGCATCTCCGTGACGGTCGCCAGCACGGGCACGACCTACACCGCGGATGTGGTGGGAACCGACACCACCAGCGACATCGCTGTGCTGCAGCTGCGGGGCGCGTCCGGGTTGGTCACCGCCCCGCTCGACACCGCCTCAACGGTCGCCGTCTCGGATGCCGTCACCGCGGTCGGGAACGCGGGCGGTACGGGTTCACTCACCGCCGCTGCGGGCACGGTGACCGCCGTCGACCAGACGATCACCGCGGCGGGGGAGTCTGGGCGCGATCCGGAGACCCTGAAGGGACTCATCGAGACCGACGCGGACGTCGTAGCGGGAGACTCCGGGGGGCCGCTCTACGACTCCGACGGCGCAGTCGTCGCCATTGATACCGCGGCCTCCAAGGGGTCGTCCGCGGTCACCGGCTACGCGATCCCGATCGGCACGGCCCTCCACATCGCCACCCAGATCGAGTCCGGGGTCGCGACCGACCAGATCACCATCGGCCTTCCCGCGTTCCTCGGCATCGGCATCGGCCAGGCCGACCCCACCGTATCCGGAGCCGTGATCTCGGGTGTCGTCGCGGGGACGCCGGCGGAGTCCGCAGGACTCGTCGCCGGCGACACGATCACGACGGTGGATGGCGACGCGATCACCTCCGGCAGTCAGCTCAGTTCGGTTCTCGGTGGTCATGCCCCCGGCGACTCCGTCGCGATCGGGTGGACGGATGCCGCGGGAGCCGCCCACTCCGCAACGGTCACGCTCATCGAGGGTGCCGCCGACTGAGCCTGCCGGGCCTTCCCCGTGGGCCGATCGTTCGGAGTGCTCGTCTACAGCGGATCGGTGAGCGACAGCTCCCACACGGCGAGCCCGTGCAGGTTGCGGCTCAGCGCGAGGCTGTGCCGAACCTCACGGGACCGGGCGTCCGACCACCAGACGACGGTGTCATCCGGAAGCGTCGCTGTCCACTCCGCCTGGGTCGAGTCCCACTGGGCGAGGTCGCCCGCGAGCGCGCGAGAGTCGTCGTCGCTGAGTTGCTTGCCCTCTGATCCGTTGCCCGGCCAGGAGTAGCCGTAGCCGGCCACGCCGAGGTCGATTCGGGCGGTCGGCACGCCCGCGGCGATGAGGGCGTCGAGAGCGGTGGTGGCCCACGGCAGACCGCCGACCGGTCCGGGCTTCGAGAAGGACGGACCGTGCTGGTCGTAGGCCATGAGCACGACTCGCGTCAGCTGGGGGGTGAGTTGCGCGAAATCGTAGCCTGCATCCCGGTACCGCGAAGCCGAGCTCGCCGCCATCACCGCCATCGATACCGACCGGGGTGCACCGAGGGAGTCGTGCAGCTGTGTGGTGAAGGCGGCGAGACCGGGGGCATCATCGGCTCCGAGAGACTCGAGGTCGAGCTGCACTCCATCGAATCCGGCGGCGGAGACCTGTGCGACCAGTTGGGTGATGACGGTCGAGCGGTTCTGGGCGCTGGAAAGCAGGGCGGAGGCGATCTTGCCGGAGAAGTCCGACGTCAGCGAGTCGTAGTTGCTCACAAGGAGGTCTGCGGTGAGTCCGCGAGAGTGCGCCGCAGCAACCAGGCCGGCCGCGTTGGCCGGGAGTCTCGACACCGCATCCCCGGCGGCGGAGATGGTCACGCCGTCGATGCCGATCGTGGTGATGGCGTGGGTGTCCCGGTCGAGCGAGGTGGCGTTCGCGAGTGTTGGCACGACATACAGCTCGGTGGGGATCGCCGGCAGCGAGGCTGAGGGCGACGGGCTCGCAGCCGGCGTGGCGGCGATCGCCGCGCATCCGCTCAGGAGGAGCGATGTGGCCAGCGCGAGTGAAGTCACTATTCTGTTCCGCACGCTCACCTCCTCATCTCCGCAATCACTCGGTCGTTCCAGCCTCGATCCACAGTAGACGCGCTCCCCAGACCGGGCGAATCGGCCGCGCCGCGAATGCCGGCTCAGTCTTCCGCTGATCGCCCGCGGAGTTTTTCGAGGTCTCGTCGTTCTCGTTTGGTCGGGCGCCCAGCACCCCGGTCGCGCCGGACGGTGACCGCGACCTCTTCCCTCGGCGGGGGCGGTGGGGTGAGGTCGACGAGGCACTCCACGGCGACGGATGCGCCGACGCGCTTCGAGACCAGTCGGGCCACCAGAACGGTGCGTTCGAGGTCGGTGGTGCGCAGTCGAACCTCGTCGCCGACGTGCACGGACTGTGCGGCTTTCGCTCTCTCGCCGTTGACCTGCACATGGCCGGCACGACAGGCCGCGGTGGCCGCCGAGCGGGTCTTCGCCAGGCGCACCGCCCAGATCCAACTGTCGACTCGCGCGCTGGTCGGGGCATCCATTCTTCGACTCTACGACCTCGAAATGGCGCGATCAGGCGGAGGCGAGGGAGCCCTTCCAGGAGACGAGGCCACGGACCGTTTCGCTCGGGTCATCCGCCAGGCGCTGCATCACATCGGCCGGCACGAAGAAGTTGACGGCGAGGAATCCCCTCACCCGCTCCGAGGGGTCATCGGCCAGCGAGCGCAGCACATCGCAGGGGGCGGTCTCGTTGCGAGCGACACACGCCCGAACCCCTTCGTCAGTGTCGTGCGCCAGCGTCACGAAGAGGTCTTCCGGCGTGTTGTAGCTGCTGGCCGCGCTCTCGCGGATCTTGGGGTTCGCGTCGGCCGCGAGCAGCCGGAGTCGGCGGATCTTGCTCGCCGTCACCGGGGGAGCGGGATGCAGCGTCGCCGCCTCCTCGCTGGTGAGCATCACCGGAGCGTGGTCACGCATGGCCTGGCGCTGGGCGGGGGTGTTGAAACGGATGCAGGACATGACGGTCACGATACCGACAGCCCCCGTCCGACACGCGAAACACCCCGATCGCGCAGTCGATTCGCGGCAATTCTCAGGCGATCAGTCCCGCCCGGTTCCGCCGGGGAAACCAGGGGATGCTCGGCGACGTCGTCTGCTGGTACCGGGCGTATTCGGGGTACTTCGCCACCGTGAGGTTCTCCGTGAAGCGGGTCGAGCCGACGAACAGCGCACTCAGGAGCACGGCGCCGACCACGGTCCAGTGCCACACGGTTCCCATCGCGACGGCTCCGAAGAAGAACAGCAGCCACCACTGCGCCTGTTCGAAGAAGAAATTCGGATGCCGCGACAGTCGAAACAGCCCGGTCTGCAGAAAGCGTGGCCGGGGTTCACGCCCGGCCGCGAGCTCGGCTCTCTTCCAGCGGTGGAAGTCCCACTGCTGCTGATCGGCGATCGTCTCACCGACGAGACAGGCGAGGAAGAGCGCGCTCAGCAGGACGTCGAGTCCGCCGAACGGAACACGACCGTTCTCGAGGGCGGCCAGACCCGGGAGGGTGATCAGCACCAGCAGGATGTTCTGGTAGATCACGATGAAGAAGAGATTGAACAGTCCGAACTGCCGGGGCGTCATGCGCGACCGAAGCACCGGCCAACGGTAGTCCTCTGCGCCGGAGTACCCGCCCTTGCGAGCGAAATTGAAGGTCAGGCGCGCTCCCCACAGAGTCACCAGCACCGCCATGACATCGAGCCGCGCATCCTGCAGCCCCGCCGATCCGGCAAAGATCCAGAGGTAGGCCACCGGAAGCAGCGACCACAGCCGATCGACCCAGGAGGTGTCACCGGTGATCAGGGAGGCGAGCCAGGCGAAGGCGCAGGCCGCCAGATACAAGATCGAGACGAACGCAAAAGATGTCACGTGCCGAATCATAGGTCGCAGGTGTGCCTCGGGACGATGAGGAACTCCCCACCGACTGGGCGTTGAACGCGGATTCTGTTACATTGTTGTGACCTGTGTGTCGACAGGGGGGTGTGCGGCGGGCTTTATTCGATACTGATGTGAACGTTTGGACTTAACTGAGCCATGAGCCGACCCCCGCAGCACCGCCACTCTGATTCGACCTCCGGTGGGTGGTCCTCCCGCATCGTCTCACGGTCGGTCGCGCGCATATTCGATCGTCCACGTAATCGCTTACTTGCGGGAATCGTCGCCGCGGTCGCCGTCGCCGGACTCGCCATTCCCGCGGTCGCCGCTGGCACCCCGATCAGGCCCGTGATTCCCGCTACTCCAGCCCTCGCCTCCGATGTCACCGCGGGAAGTAGATCCGTGACCATCCCGGCAACGGAGGCGACGTGGACATCAACGCGATACCCATCCTCTCCACGCACCGCGCAGCCCTATCTCAGTGCATCGAGAACCGCGGATGCGAGTTTTCTCAAATTCAGCTTGCCGAGCCTCACAGGCTCGAAAGTGAGGAGTGTGTTCTTGCAGTTGCGGGTCGCCAGCACTGGCGCTACTCGGGCGGGCGTGCAGGTTTACCCGACAGCGTCGACGTGGTCGACGTCGACTCTCACTCAAAAGTCGATACCTTCCCGAACCGGTGCTCTTGCGAGCACGGCTTCGGTAGCGGCGGTAGCAGGAAGAACGATTTCGATACCGCTCTCGACCGACTCATCACTATGGTCAGGGTCTGCCACATCGTTCGAGATCCGCTACTCGCAAGCATTCACGAGTAATACGTTCTATCGTTCGGGCACCTACGGTCCAAAGCTCATCGTTGTTGTAGACGGCGCGTCCTCGACGTCGCCGGAACCGAGTCCGCAGCCGTCCGAGCCGGGTGCGTCATCGTCGCCCGAACCATCAGCAACCACCGGTTCGGAGCCGACCACAGGCATGGCCTTCGCCATAGCGAAGTCGAACAGTTCGGCGAAGAAGGTCTTCGCTCATTACTTTCCTCCATACCCCATATCGTTCGACAATAAGCCGGCCGCCAGCGACTATTACGCACGGAACTACCTCACTGCCACCGGTGAGGGTGGGGTGCACGCGCTGTCAGGCGGTCTGCTCCGCGACCGACCCGAAGGCAGGGACCCGCTTCCCGGCGACTGGCAACTGGCAGACATGAAGTCCGAGGTGAATGCTGCAGCGGATGCCGGAATCGACGGGTTCAACGTCGACATCCTGAGCCTCGGCGGAGACAACTGGAACCGCACTGTGCTTCTGATGAAGGCCGCCGAGCAGTCCGGTCGTCATTTCACTATCGTGCCGAATCTGGATGCCACAGCAAGCGCGGGAAAGTCCGACATCAACACCGTAGCCGCAAAACTTGCCGAACTGTATGCATATTCCTCCGCCTACAAACTTCCCACGGGGGAGTACGTTCTCTCGTCCTTTGCGGCGGAGCGGCAGAGTCCTGCGTGGTGGACCCAGCTGAAGAACACTCTGTCGACTCGCTACGGGGTGAAGACCGCGTTCATCGCCATCTTGCTCAGCCCAAGCGACTCGAACTTGAAGGCTTTTGCTCCAATCAGCTACGCCATCGGCGACTGGGGCACGCGGACCGCGCAGACCGTCAAGGACGCCCCGGCCTATGCGGCCAAGGTCCACGCGCTCGGCGTGAAATGGATGGCTCCCGTTGCAATTCAGGATGAGCGTCCACGAAGCTTCCTCTACGCCGAGGCGAGCAATACCGAGACCCTTCGTGCGTCGTGGGATCGCGCGGAGTCTGACGGCGCGGATCTCGTGCAACTCGTGACCTGGAACGACTACTCCGAGGGCACATCCTTCGCTCCCTCAGCCGGACACGGAGATTCTTTTCTCGACATCAATGCCTTCTACGCGACGCGTTTCAAGACCGGTGCAGCACCTGCCGTCACCGGTGATGCGATCTACATCACCAACCGAATCCAGGCATTCGGAGCTGTGCCGAGCACGGTGCAGCAGCTCATGGCCCCGACTCTGAGTGGCACGACCGTCAAGCCCCGAGACTCGGTTGAGGTTCTCACGTTTCTCGCGAAGAGCGCTGTGGTGACGGTCACGATTGGCAACACGACCTCGACGTACACGGCTCCAGCGGGCGCTTCCACGAAGACTTTCCCAATTGCAATCGGCGGCATCTCGGTGGTCGCAGAGCGAGCGGGGACTCAAGTCGCGAAGGTTGTCTCCACTCATCCGATTGTCGCGAAACCGCTCGTTCAAGACCTGGCGTACTACGCGAACAGTAGCCGTGAGCAATGACGAGCATGGCGACGTGTTTCAAGGTCGCCAGTCATAGTCACAGTTACCGGTCACCGTCACAAGTCGAAGTCGAGTTTCTGGCATGCGATGGGATATCCCTCGCGATGGGAATCTGCACCGGTTGCGATCACCCGTCAGCCCCTCGGCGTTGGCTGACGGCTACTCCGGGGACGAGGTTGCCGTTGACTGTCTACGCGACTTCGGCACGTAGCTCGCTCGGAAGCGACCGAGGGTTCGAGCTGAGGCACGGTTGAACACGGTTCCGACGAGCGATCCATCCGCAGATTCCAGCAGTTCGAGCGAACGGCGGAGTTCCCGGGCCTCCACGCGTCCGGCGCCCACCACCAGAAGCGCCCCTCCGACCAGGTTGGCGAGGATCGCGCCGTCGGTAACGGGGAGCAGCGCAGGGCTGTCGACTATGACGAAATCGAACTCCTGGCGAAGGCGGGAGAAGAGCACAACGGCGGCGTTGGACCCGACGAGTTCGCTCGCGTTGGGCGGCACGGATCCGGACTGGATAATGCTGAGGCTAGACGATCCCCACGGTTGAAGTGCGTCGGCGAAGGGTATGCCGTCGGCAAGCACGTCGGAAAGGCCGAGCGCGGTCGAGTCAAGCGCGAAAAGTGTGGCGATGGCTGGTGTGCGCAGATCTGCGTCAACAAGGCATACCGTGCGCCCGGTTGCGGCTATCGAAATTGCGAGGTTTGCCGCTGTCACGCTCTTTCCTTCTCGCGGAATGGACGAGGTGATCAAGATGGCGTGACGGGGGTCGGTTACTTCGAGGGCGAGCACATTGGTCCGCAGCTGGCGGAATTCTTCCGCACGCACCGTGCTCTCCAGCTCGACGTCGAGAAGAGGCGCGCGCGCAGCAGCACGATCGTTGACGACCGTGCCGAGAATGGGGGCATCGGTGAACTCGAGGAGTTGCTCTGTGCTCCTCACTCGGGTGCTGGCGATCTCCCGAAGAATGATGAGCACCAGCCCCACGAGGAGGCCGGCGAGAAGTCCGAGGAGGAGGGCGACCCGCGTGTTGGGGGCGGATGGCGCTGCGGGAACCGTGGCGTTCTGAACCGGTTCGAGCCGAATCGGCGTGGTGCCGTCACTCTTCTTGGGCACGAGCTTGACGACCTCGTCGACGAGGCTGCTTGCGATGGCATTGGCGATCCCTGCTGCCCTCCCGGGGGAGCTGTCTGTCACCACGATAGAGATGATCGACGTGTTGAGCGGCACCGTTACTGAGACGTTGCGAGCGAGTTCGGCCACGGTCGACTCGAGGCCGAGCGATGAGATCACCGGATCGAGAACGAGTTCCTTCGTGGCGATCGCGCTGTAGTTGCGAGCCTGCTGCTGCGAGAAGGCGCCGCCTTGTGCGAGATCACTTGTATTGTCGATGCCCGCCGCCGAGACGAATAACTCTGACTCCGCGGTGTATTCGCGCGGGGTGGCGAGGACATAGACGGACCCGCCGATGAGACCGACTAGCGCGAAGGCAATGAGCACGATCCAGCGAGACCGCACAAGATTCCAAAATTGACGATGATCCATCGGATCATCACCTCCCCCAACTGAAGTGAGCGGTCGGGTCCGCGCATCGACTCGATAGTACCAATCGGTGGGAGGGTGCCCGCTTCGCCCACTAAGGGGGGTTTCCTTGTTATGCAAGGATGGGCCCATGATCGGTCTGAGGGAGGCAGCGACACAGTGACAGTGCAAGCTCCTGCGCGACCTCCCATTTCCGCTGCCGCCGGCGGGGTCAGGTACATCTGGTTCGCCCTTTCGGCCTTCGCTCTTTCGGCTCTCGTTCCCCTAATGCTTCTAGCGCAGGTCGAGAATGTCGGGCGAAGCACCGCGTGGATCATCACCCTTGCCATTGCAGTCTGGACGGGGCTCCGGCTATCGGCGATCATCGCTGCAGGTCGGCCGATGCTGTTCGATTTCTTCTTCCTCATGTTCTGCTACGTGTTCATGGGCTTGGCGCCGACGGTGCAAATTCGCAGCAATCTCCTCTCGACGACGACAAAGGGCATCGACTCAGGCTTCGACGTGCCAACGGCGGTACTCGTGGCCGTGGGGATCGCTCTCTACGAGCTGGGGCGTCTGAGTCGATATCTCAGGGAACGCGCCAACGGCAATGCATCGTCGGTTATCGCGGTTCGACGTGCTCTCCAATCGCAACAGACCAAAGTGAGCCGAGTGCGCGCATTCCTGCTGCTGGGATTCGGCATCGCCTTCAGCGCCTATTTCATCTCGAAGACAGGAATCGACTCCCTGTTCGGCAGCAGAGACCAGGCTTTTGCCGCCCGGTCTATCGCCTGGCCCGACCCCGCCATCCGTTCCGTTATGTATTCGTTGGCGATCTACCCACTCCTCGTCGGAATCGGCGCTATCACCCAGGTGCGCAAGTCCGTGCGTCGAGAGCTTTCCGGATGGTATCTGGTCGTTATCCTGGCAGCCTCGGCGGTACTGCTCACGATCATCAACCCGATCAGCAGCGCCCGGTACAGTCTGGCGACGGTGCTTTTCGCCCTCGCCGTGTATGCCGGCGCCGTGGTCAATCCTCGCCGCGTTCGCGGCACTCTCGTTGCGGCTATCGCCGGGCTGATCTTCCTTTTCCCCCTTGCAGACGCCTTCCGGTCACCGGCCGTCAACCTGGTACGGAACGGGTTCTTCGGCGAGTACAAGAGCAATCCGGATTATGACGCTTTCTGGCAGATCGCGAATGCATATTCCTTCGTGCTCGACGGTTTGGTCCATGTCGGACAGCAAGCACTCGGAAGCCTCTTGTTCTGGGTCCCTAGAGCGGTGTGGCCGGACAAACCCGTCGATACCAGCATCCTTCTCGCCAACTATCGCGGCTACAGCTTCACGAATCTGTCGGCGCCGCTGTGGGCAGAATTCCTGGTGAACGGCGGGGTACCGCTCCTGGTGATCGGCTTCCTGGTCGTGGGCTATGTCGTGCGGGCCATGGACAGGAGACTATTGCCTGCGTTCGGGGCAGCCGGCTACTGGGCGATCGTGGGGGCCATTTTCCCCGTCTACATGACTATTTTGCTGAGGGGATCGTTGCTGCAGGCCACGGGTGCGGTTGCCGTCGCGCTCGCCTGTCTTCTCATTGTGCGGAAGCCTGACCGAACAACTCTGACAGGCGACCGGTTCAGGATCGATACGACGCTTCGAGACGTTCCGCGACGGCGGCCATCCCGAATCGTTCGCGACTAGCGGTCAGGCCGGCTTCGCCCATTCTTCTGGCCAATGCCGGGTCGCCGAGGAGCTCCCCGATGGCGGTGGTAAGCGATTCGAGCGTGGCGTCAACGACGATTCCGCATCCGATCTCCCGGATCGCCGGCGCAAGCCCACAGGTCTCAGTCACGATCACCGGTAAGCCCACCGACATCGCTTCGAGCACGGACATCGGGTAGGGTTCGTCGACGCTCGGCAGGACATAGATGGACGACTGCGACATCCTCCCTGTCGTCTTCTCGGGCGGGAGTGCGCCCTCCCACCTGATCGCGTCAGTGCCGATGCCCGCAATCGCCTCGGAGATGGCGGCTCCCTCTCCTTCGTCGGGTCCAACGAGAGAGAATTCGGCGTTCGGATACGAAGCCGCCAGAATCGCGGCAGCCTGCACGAATGCCAAGGGTCTTTTTCTCGGGGCGAGGCGAGCCAGATAAAGAACCTCCGCGGGGTCGCGTAGGTGATGTCGTTCGAGCGTGCTCGTCGGCACTCCGTTGCCCAATTCCGCCAGGGGGATGTCTCGCCCGGCAACGAGAATGAGATCACTCCGTTCGCGATCGGTGAGGTAAAAGACCACTTTCGCGTGAGTTAGCACGCGCCGGGTGATGGCGGCGTCAAGCGGCCGGGCCAGCGGATTGCTCGAGACGTCGATCATTCCGTGGGTCTGTAAGACATAGGGGACACGATGACGTCGTGCCCAATCGGCCGCCGGAAGGGTGACGAAATCCCGAGCAGCGTGAATGTGCAGGATGTCCGCCGAAGAACCATGACGATGGAGCCAGCGTTGAAGGGCTGGAGACGCGAGACCGGCGAAGCCGATTCCGGGAATGACTGTGCGCGCTCGGAAGAGATGAACCGGCACCCCGTCGATTTCGGTGGGCATGACGGGTCCGAAACCGCGGGCCCCTCCGACCACCCGCGCGTCGTGTCCCGCCTCCCGCAGCGCACGCGCATGATTCACAGCAACTCGAACTGGGCCTCCGTACTCTCCATCAGGGCTGACCAGTGTCACGATTGAGAAGATCCTCATCGAGTCGATCTCCGTGGCGGTTTGATCGGTGCCTCGGTCGATGCTGGCGCGACCACGATCGATCCCGCAGCGACATCTGCGACGACGAGAGCAGTCGCACCGACGACGCTGTCAGCGCCGATTGTGCACCCACGAAGAACCGTCGCGCGCGCGGCCACCCACGCGCCGTCCTCGATGACGATCGGGGCGTTGTCGAACTCGAAGGTAGCGGAGCGTCGGAGATGACTCCCTGTGCAGAGGAACACTCCTTGCGAGATACAGACGTCGGCCCCGATGGTCACCGGCTCGAGGTTCAGAATCCAGGTCTCCTCGCCGATCCATGAACCGTCGCCAACCGTGAGTTTCCACGGCCAATGGATGCGAACGCGGTGACGGATCAGCACGCTCCGCCCGATGTTGGCACCAAATACGCGGAGAATGCGATTCCGTACGGGCACAGGGCACCACCATCGCGTGACGACGAGACCTGAGACGAGCATCCACGACACTTGCCAGACAGGGCTCCGTCCCTTGTCGTAGCCAGCGCCGGTAAATCCGCGGAGATTGTGGCGGATCCGTCCGGGCTGTTCGTGAATTAGTTCGTCCTTCGGCATTTTTCGCCCGACACTTCCCAGCAGCCCGGCTACTTCTTGATTGCTTCTTCGATGCGAGCGGCAATCGCAGAATAGCCAGCATCATTGACATGAGCTCGATCAGCGGCGATGAACGTCGGCTTGATGACGTTCGGTTCGATCAAACTCACGTAGGTTGCTCCTGCGCGAGCTGCTGCCGCGCGCACTGCCGAATCGAATTCGACTATCGGCTTGGAAACCGCCCCGGTTGTCGATGGCCCGATGGCATAGATGTGAGCGTCGGGGAGGCCGGTGCGCAGCGAAGCGAAGGTGGTGTCGATCGCCGTGAGAACCGACGCTCGGTCTTTGAGAAACAGCTCGAAATCGCTCTGACCGCCTGAGACGAACACCACCTCCGGCTTGGCAGCGATGGCCAACGGAACCATTTCGACGAAGTTGAGGCATCTCACTTGGCCGCATTCGGTTGGCGTTCCCGACGACAGGTAGCCGGTGCCGCTTCTGCCGAGATTCTGGGGCTCCCAGCCCTCTTTCAGTGACACGAGGGTGACCCATCTCGTCGCCGGGCCCGAGGCGCCAGCGCCCTGGGTGTACGAGTCGCCGATGAATACAGCGTCGGTCGAGTTCGTAGTTCGAATGGTCGATCGTGGGCCTGTGGCCTTCGCGGTCTCGCCGGAGATGAGGGCGAGTGTCGCGAGCACGATCGCCAAGACGGTTAAGAGCCCTAGGGCGCCAAAGACGAGCGCTGCTCCGACAGTAGGTGTAAAACGGATTCGCGGTCGCGAGGGTCCAGACATTGCGGTACACCTACTTTCACGAGAGGTCACGAAACGGTTTCGGGTTTTTCCGCTGCGGTCCGCTCACCAACACCATAGCGGCGGCAGCACGGTGTTCCTATCCCGCAAATTGGGGGAAGCGGTTAGTGGCGGCGCACTGAGCGGTAACCGGAGCCGATACATGTTCGACAGGGGGCTGATAGTTTGGGCACCTATCCTCAGGTCTTCGACTAACCCGATTCTCGACTGAACCATTCCCAGGGGTGATAACGCCATGACGACGGCAGAATCCGATGACCAACGCGCTCCGCGATTCCGGCGCGCGCGAAAGGCTCTGGTTTCGGTTGCAGGCTATGGCACGTCGATGGTGCTGCTAGCCATATCCTCGCTGCTCGCGATCCCTGCGATGGTCGCCGCTAGCGGCGCGCACGCATGGGGAGCTATCGCGGTCGGTCAATCCATCGGAGGAGTCGCTGCGGTAGTCATCGCTTACGGGTGGGGCCTGTCTGGGCCCGCCGCTATCGCGCGAGCCGACGAGCTCGGACGGATGAAAGAGTACTCAGAGTCGGCCGTTACGAAGATATTGCTCAGCGTTCCCATCGCCGGGCTCGCATTTCTCCTCGCTTGGTTGGTCGGCCGGGATTTCGCGATCTTCGCCGGGATCGGTGCTGTCTCGATGGCGTCCATCGGCCTCACTGCGGGCTGGTTTTTCGTCGGTCGCGGCCAACCCTGGCTGATGCTGCTCTTCGAGACGGTGCCGCGCGTTGGTGGGACCATCGTCGGAATCTGGTTCATGACCACCGGATCGTCGGCGCTTATTGGAGTGCTGTGGCAGCTGTTCGGGATGGTCGCGGCATTCACGCTGTGCAGTCTCGTCATCCTTCGACCGTGGCGGCTCGAGTCGCTCCGATCGATCTCCAGGAAACCAGTGCGCAGAGTCCTTGTTGACCAACGCCAGGGCATAACCTCGTCGATTCTGTCCTCTGTCTACGCCTCCACGCCGATCGTGATCGTGACCATACTCGCGCCGGGAGCGCAGCCGGTATACGCCGTGGTGGAGAAGGTGCAGCGGCAGGTGATTGTGGCGCTCGGACCGTTCGTCACGGTTTTGCAGGGATGGGTCCCACGGGCTCGCGGTATCGAAGCGCTTCATCGGCGCGTGCGGCAGGGCACTCTCGCAACCGCGGTCTTCGCCGTTGCGCTCGGTGGCCTGATGCTCGCCGCCGCTCCGGAATTGATTCGGTGGCTCGGCGGCGGGGTCATTCAGCCGACGATGGCCATCCTCGCGCTGATGGCGACTATCACCGCCGTCAGCCTGTTCGAATCAGTGGTGAGCAAGGCGGCACTCTCCGCGCTTGAACGGCTCGACGTGGTCGCGAAGTCGACCGCTATCGGCTCTCTCGTCGGTCTTCCACTCGTGGCTGTCGGCAGCCTTTCGCTCGGAGCGCTAGGTGCTCTTATCGGCATTCTCGTTGGTTTGGTGCTGCGTCTTATCTTGGAACTGGTGGGAATGCGATCGGCGATGTCTTCGAGCAGGCCTGCGTCCTCCGACCCGGAGCATCCTGTTATCGACACCGCAATCGACCCCGAACTCGGATTGGACATCGCATGAATCGTCTTAGGAACTTGGTGCTCGCGTTCGTGTGGATCCTGCCAGCGGGTCACACGAAGAACCATTTACTTCGACGCCTCGGCCATTTCATCCACCCGTCGGCAATTGCTCGGTCCAACATCGTGCTGAAAGTGAGTCGCATCACTATGGGTCCGGGAAGTCGCATTGGCAAGTGGAACGTCATTAAAGACCTTCGGCTTGTGTCCATAGGGGCGAGCGCATCGATTGGTCGACTCAACGTCATTTCGTCCCATCCGGTGTACAAGCGGCTGTACCCGGACGGTGCCTCGCTATCGGTCAAGTCGAATGCCTTCATTACAAGTCGTCACCAGCTCGATTGTTCGGGGTCCATCACTCTCGGCTCGTTTTCGACGATCGCCGGGCACGAGACGAAGATCCTGTCTCACAGCATCGACGTGCGCGAAGATGTGCAGGTCGCGCACCCGATCATCATTGGCGACCGGAGTTTCGTGGGCGCGCGGTGCCTCATTCTTGGGGGAGCTTTTCTTCCCGAACGATCCGTTCTCGCGGCCGGCTCCGTTCTCGCTCGCTCAAAGTCAGCGGGCGAACCTGGACTGTACGCGGGCGTTCCTGCCCGGTTTCGAGGACCTGTCGAAGGCAAGTGGTTCGGGCGAACGGCGACCGGCACCAGCCGGGTGTTCATCCCGGCGACGGGTAAAACCGTGGAAGATGCCCTCTAGGAATCGCGAACAGGGGAACGGGAGAGTGCCCGGAACCATTTTGAGAGCAGCAGCGCCATGATCGCTGTGGTGGCAACGAACAGCAAGCCGTATACGACAGCGAACAGCCACGGCCACCCGAGGAAAATGAAGCTCAATGCCAGGATGCCGTAGTCGGCAGGCAGCAGGGCGACGGCGCGAATGGTCGACGGCGCATCGGGAACAGTCGAATCGCCGGTCGCCGGTCGTAAATGGCGTTCGAGTTCGCCTCCGAAGAACGTCACGATCGACACCACCTGGAAGCCGAGCGGCACGAGAAGCCACGCTCCGCCCAGCGGGAAGAAGCGGTAGGCAGCCACAAGCACAGCAGCGTGGATCGAGACGATCTTGCCGGCGTCCACGACGTGGTCGAGCCACTCCCCAGCAGGAGAACCTCGCCCGGTGAGTCGGGCTACCTGTCCGTCGGCAGAATCGAGCGCGAACCCGAGCGCAAGTAGAACCGCGATAAGAATCCCTCGTACTGGATGCGGCGGGCCGGTCATCAGCGCGATGATCCCCAGGGCGGTGATCAGTGCGGAAGCGACAGTGACTTGGTTCGGTGACATGCCGAGTCGATAACAGAGTGCAGCGAGAAGCCGGCCTACCGGCCTATTCACATATCTGCTGTACAGAGAGACCCCGCGATTGGGCTTCTGGGCCGACGACAGGTCACCGAGTGCTTGGCGAAACGATCTTGTGGCCATGGCAATCTCCTTGTCGAGTGGGTACCGTGACGTCAGTGCGCTCGACCGCACCCTGCGTCGACCCTAACCGACCGCAACGTCAGCGCGGATCATCTCTCCGTGTGCCGCCGACTGGCACCCCTTCGGGGGGTTTGTGCCTTGACCCCTATTCGAGGTACGGTATGCGGAGCTAGATCTAGGGCTCTCACGCTTCCCACCCAGAAGTGATGACATGGGCGCGTTAGTTTCGCTACTTACCTATTTACCCGCAGCGATCCAGGTCCATACCCGTGGCCTCGCTGCTTACCCGAGGGATAAATGGACATGCGCAAGCCTGCCTTCATATTGTCGACCATTGCGGTTGTCAGCGGATTAGCTCTGTCGAGCTTGACCGCGATGCCTGCATCCGCACTCACGCCAGGCGTCGCATTCAGTGCCGCAGACCTGGCTACCTGGCAGACCAACGGGGTCGTCTATGCGACGGGAACGGTGAGCGGGAAGGTTCTCGCCGGCGGAACCTTCTCCCAGATCTCCCCGCCGACCGGGGGAAGTGGGACGACCCAGGCGCGAAATGCCCTTGCCATATTCAATGCCGAGACGGGTGCACCAGACTCCTGCCAATACACCCTCGCGTTTTCGGGCGGCACGCCGTCAGTTCGATCTATCGTCGCTGCCCCGGGAAGCACCACGATATTCATCGGTGGTGACTTCACCTCGATCAACGGTGTGGCCGTCGCGCGCCTGGCAGCCCTGGACCCGATCTCCTGCACTATCAAACCGTTCCGCACTCCGGGGATCGGGGGATCGGTGCTCGGGTTGGCCGTGACCGACTCGACAGTTTTCCTCGCTGGCCAGTTCACCACAGTGGCGAGCCAGGGGCGCGATCGTCTGGCGGCGGTGAACTCCTCGACCGGAGCGCTGCTGCCCTGGGCACCGGATGCCGACGGCATCGCGCGTGCAGTTGCCGTCTCGCCCGACGGCACCAAAGTCGCTGTCGGCGGTGACTTCTACAACGTGAACGGCAATGACTCGCACGCCATCGCGGTCGTCGACTCGACGACCGGCGCAACGGTGCGGAATTACCCGGTGGATCGTGGCAACCCCTCCGCAATGACCTATTCGCAGAGCGGCACCGGCGCGGTCCCGACCTGGCAGCAGAACACAGTGGTCAAGGTGATCACCACCGACGCGGCGAGCAACAGTTTCTACGTGGGCAACGAGGGAACCGGTGGTGGCGTATTCGATGGCCGAACCGCACTCAGCTGGGACACACTTGACCAGCGTTGGCACGACACCTGCCTCGGTGCGACACAGGCCCTAGAGGTCTATCAGGGCACCCTTTATATCGCCAGCCACGCCCACGACTGCTCGAGCAACAACGCCTTCGGCGATGGCAAGCGCAACTTTTTTATGGCACAGTCGACGACGGACGCGAGCATTCTGCAGTGGTTCCCAACCGCCAATGATGGAATCGGTGAAGGAATCGGCCCGCGCGCGCTGACCATCGCTACCGGCGCGACGACAGGAAAGAAATACCTCTGGTTCGGTGGTGAGTTCACCCAGGTGAACGGGCACACCCAGCAGGCTCTCACCCGTTTCGGTCCGGATGACGTAACCGTCCCCCCGACGCCGGCGATCGCGGCCGAGGCGCTCACGTCGAATGCGGTTCAAGTGCGGTTCCGCACGGTTGTCGACCCTGATGACGGGGTGCTCACGTACAACGTCTACCGCAACGGCGGAACCACGCCCATCTGGAGCGGAACCGCGAGTTCGTACTGGTGGAGCCGTCCGCAGGTGACTTTCGTCGACACGAATGTGACACCGGGCACTCTGTACACCTACCGGGTCTCAGCGACGGACGGGATCAATACCAGCACCCTGTCCGGTTCCGTAGGAGCTCGGCCGGCGACCAAGGCAGCGAATTATCCGTCGACGGTCATCTCGGACGGAGCGAATCTCTACTGGCGCTTCGACGAAACCACCACGCCGTGGGTACAGGACAAGTCGGGCGTGACCGCGCCGGCAGTCGCTAAGACCAGCGGTCTGAACGGCCTGTATCAGAATGGAATCGCCCTCAACGCTCCCGGAGCAATCGCCGGGGATTCCGACACTGCTGCAGTATTCAACGGAACCGACGGTTACGTCTACAGCGATCAACAGAAGCTTGGACCCACCACCTACAGCATCGAGACCTGGATCAAAACCACCACGACGAGTGGCGGAAAGATCATCGGTTACGGAAGCGGCATCCCGAAGACTAACAACAGCGCAGCGACCCTGAGCGGAAGCTACGACCGTCAGGTCTACATGGACAACTCCGGACGCCTCACCTTCGGCATCTACAGCGGGGGAGTGTCGGCCATTCGCTCCGCGAATGCCTACAACGACGGAACTTGGCATCACATCGTTGCCACGCAGGGGTCTGCCGGCATGAAGCTCTTCGTGGACGGCGTCAAGGTCGGTCAGAACGCGGTTAGCGCAAACCAGTCTTACCTGGGCAACTGGCATGTTGGCGGAGACAACATGAGCGGCTGGCCGAACCAGCCGTCGAGCAATTACTTCGGCGGCACGATCGACGACACTGCTGTGTATCCGAACGTTCTCTCCGCGCAGCAGGTCGCGAACCACTATCAATTGGCCGGTGGCAGCATCACCGTTCCGGTGGCTCCGGCCGACGTCTACGGTGCGAAGGTGTTCTCCCAAAGCCCTGACGTGTATTGGCGTCTCGACGACACATCCGGAACCACGGCGAAGGATGCTTCCTTCGCAGCTCAGTCCGACGGAACCTACGGGTCCGGAGTGACCCTGGCGCAGGGTGCCGGCATCCAGACAGGCACGGGTGTCACGGTTGACGGCACGCAGGCTGGCCTCATCTCCACTAAGGTCGCCGCTGGCGCATCAGCTCAGGTCAGCGAGGAAGCGTGGGTCAAGACCGGCACGACCTCCGGAGGCAAGATCGTCGGCTTCGAGGATTCCGCAACCGGAACGGGCAACAACTACGACAAGCAGATCTACATGACCAACGACGGTCGACTCATTTACGGGGTCTATGTCGGCGGGGTGAGATACGCTGAAACCTCCGCGAGCTACAACGACAATCTGTGGCACCACGTCGTCGGAACCCTTGGCCTGGACGGGCTGAAGCTCTACGTCGATGGCGCTCTGGTTGGTTCGGACAGCATCACCGCGAGCCAGTCGTTCGACGGCTACTGGAGGGCTGGTGGGGGCAACCTCAACGGCTGGCCCGACCAGCCGTCCAGTTTCTTCTTGAATGGAAGTCTCGACGAGGTCGCCGTTTACCCAATACAGCTTTCGGCTTCGGACGTGCTCAACCACTTCCAACTCGGCACGAACCAGGCTCCCGACACCGAAGCTCCCTCCGTGGTGACCGGTGTCACCGGCACGGCCGCCGGATCCTCGGCATCCGTCACCTGGGCGGCTGCCTCCGATAATGTGGCGGTCACCGGTTACTCCGTGTATCGCGGGACGACGTCTGGGTTCACAGCCGATTCCTCGAGCAAGGTCGCTGACACCACTTCCGCGAGCTATTCGGATCCGACGCTCGCGGTCGGCACTTACTTCTACAAGGTCACCGCGACGGATGCCGCTGGCAACATGAGCGCAGCATCCGCCGCCTCTGCGGGCGTCGCGATCGCCGACTCGACACCTCCCACTGCTCCGACGGCAGTGACGGCGTCCGTCTCCGGTGCTTCGGTGTCCCTCAACTGGACCGCGTCGACCGACGACGTCGGTGTGACGGGATATTCCGTCCACCGGGGGAATTCAGCCGATTTCACGGCCGGAGCCGCTAACAAGATCGCAAACGTCGCGACCACGTCATACCTCGACTCGAACCTGGGCGCTGGCACGTACTACTACCGGGTGGTTGCTTTGGATGCGGCGTCGAACGCGAGCGCTGCGTCTGATGTGGCGAGTGCGGTGGTGACGGATTCGACGGCTCCGACTGCTCCGTCGGGAGTGACGGCCACGGCCACGGGCACTTCGGTGGCGGTGGAGTGGACGGCTTCGACGGATAACGTCGGTGTCGCTGGATACACGGTGTATCGGGGTACTACTTCCGGTTTCACTGCGGATGCGTCGAGCAAGATCGCGGATGCGTCCGGCACCTCTTACGCGGATACTGCTCCTGGTGCTGGCACCTTCTTCTATCAGGTGACGGCGAAGGATGCGGCGGGCAATGTGAGTGCGGCGTCGAGTTCGGCATCCGTGTCGATCGCTGACACGACAGCTCCGACGGTTCCGTCCGGGTTGACGGCGACTGTTGCTGGTTCGACCGTGACGTTGTCTTGGACGGCGTCGACGGATGATGTCGCGGTGACCGGATACTCGGTCTACCGTGGTGCTTCGGCCGGCTTCACCGCCGACGCGTCGACTCGGATCGGCGGGGCGACGTCACCGTCGTACGTCGATTCCGGTCTCGCTGTCGGCACGTACTACTACCGGGTGGTTGCTTTGGATGCGGCGTCGAACGCGAGCGCTGCGTCTGATGTGGCGAGTGCGGTGGTGACGGATTCGACGGCTCCGACTGCTCCGTCGGGAGTGACGGCCACGGCCACGGGCACTTCGGTGGCGGTGGAGTGGACGGCTTCGACGGATAACGTCGGTGTCGCTGGATACACGGTGTATCGGGGTACTACTTCCGGTTTCACTGCGGATGCGTCGAGCAAGATCGCGGATGCGTCCGGCACCTCTTACGCGGATACTGCTCCTGGTGCTGGCACCTTCTTCTATCAGGTGACGGCGAAGGATGCGGCGGGCAATGTGAGTGCGGCGTCGAGTTCGGCATCCGTGTCGATCGCTGACACGACAGCTCCGACGGTTCCGTCCGGGTTGACGGCGACTTTTGCTGGTTCGACCGTGACGTTGTCTTGGACGGCGTCGACGGATGATGTCGCGGTGACCGGATACTCGGTCTACCGTGGTGCTTCGGCCGGCTTCACCGCCGACGCGTCGACTCGGATCGGCGGGGCGACGTCACCGTCGTACGTCGATTCCGGTCTCGCTGTCGGCACGTACTACTACCGGGTGGTCGCTTTGGATGCGGCGTCGAACGCGAGCGCTGCGTCTGACTCCGCATCGGTTACGGTCGTCACGCCTCCGGGCCAGACGACAACACTGACCGTCAACCCGACTGAGGATGCCGCGACCTACGGGGCTGCACCGACGAAGAACTACGGAACCGACAACCAGTTGTCCTCGCGGGGAACCGGCACGAACTCGCCGATCTCCTCGTATCTGAAGTTCGCAATCCCGGCAGCGCCGGATGGAACGACGCTGACCGGCGCGAGCCTCCGGGTGCGAACCTCGACCGACGCCACTGCGGCATCGGCTGATGCCCACACGTTCTCCATCGTCACGGGCACGTGGAGTGCGGCTAGTGTGACCTGGAACACCAGGCCGACCGGAGCTGGACCGCTCCTCGGGGTTCTGACCGGAGCGAGTGCTACCAACACGAACTACACGGTTGCTCTCGACGCCACTCAGTTGGCCGGCCTGGTCGGAACGACGGCGTCGTTCTCGGAGACCAGTACCGGAAGTGACAATGTGCGGCTGTGGTCGAATGACTCGACGAACGCCGCCTACCGTCCGCTTCTGACTCTGACCTACACCGCGGGGATCACGCCTCCGCCGAGCCCCGATACAGTGGCGCCGACCGTTCCAACGGCGGTTGCCGCAACCTCGCCGTCGGCTGGTTCGGTGATGGTGAATTGGACGGCTTCGACCGATAACGTTGGGGTCGCCGGTTATACCGTCTACCGCGGTGCGTCGGCCGACTTCGTCACCAATTCAGGGTCGAAGGTCACCGATGTCGCCTCGACGTCGATCACTCAAAGCTCGGTTTCGGCCGGAACCTACTTCTACAAGGTCATCGCCGTCGACGCGGCGGGAAACGCGAGCGCCGCGTCCTCCGCCGCGTCGGTGACCGTCGCCCCGGTGACGACGCCGCCGACAGTGCTCACGGTGAACGCCACGGAAGACTCCATGGCCTACCAGGTTCTCCCCACCACGAATTTCGGATCCGACCAGCAATTGTCTTCCCGGGGTCCCATCTCGGGAGCTTCGATTGTGTCCTACCTCAAGTTCGCCGTCCCGATGGCTCCGGCCGGGTCGTCGCTATCCGGTGCGACGCTTCAAGTTCGCACTTCCACAGATCCGAGTGCGGGCTCGGGTGACGCTCACGACCTATCAGTTGTCACCGGCCAGTGGACCGAATCGACGATCACCTGGGACACTCGCCCGACTGGAGCCGGGCCGAGCCTCGGCACGCTGACCGGTGCGACGGGAGTGAATGCCATCTACACGGTCGTTCTGAGCGTCGAGCAAGTCGCCGCCCTCGCCGGAACAACTGTGACAATGGCCATGAGCAGCGCCGGAACAGACAACCTGCGGCTATGGTCGACCAACGCGAGCACGGTGGCGTATCGCCCGGTGCTTTCGCTCACCTATAGCTACTGACGAGCTTCATGATCCGTGACGTCGGCGGGGGCGGTGCGGTCGATGGTGGCCGCACCGTTCCCGGCGCGATCAAGCGCCGTCAGTTCCTGTTCTTAGGGGCCAGCACGCTCGTCCTGGCGGCATGCGGAAAGATTCCGGAGGCTCACCGCGCTCTCACACCACGCCGGCCGATCACCATAGATTCCCTCATGGCGACCGTTCCTTTCTATATCGCCCACCGGGGTTCGGGTGACAATTGGGTGGAGCACTCTATGAGTGCGTACGAGAACTCGGTCGCCATAGGTGCGAAAGCTATCGAGGTTTCTGTGAACGCGACCTCCGATGGTGTGCTCGTCTGCCATCACGACGTCACGACAGAACGTCTTGCGGGCCAGGACGTGAACATCGCCGACGTGACTTTCGCCCAACTGTCCAGACTGCTCAATTCGTCAACTGATTGGCTCGGTCCCGCCGCGAAACCCCAGCCCATTCCTCGACTGACCGACGTGTTAGACCGGTTTGCCGCGACCCACGTGATCTTCTTGGAGGACAAGCAGGGAACGAATACCCGCGCACTCCTCGCCACCATGGCGAAATATCCGCGGGCGACTGAACACATCGTGTGGAAGACATGGGCCGGCGCCGCGCAGTACAAGTTGGTGCAGTCCGCTGGATATCGTATCTGGGGCTATTTCACCGACGAGCTGTACCCTCGCGCGGCCGAGCTCAGCGCCGACTTCGACTATCTCGGTGTGTATTCGACTGCCACCGACGATCAGATAGCCCAGGTCGTCGAGTTTGGAAAACCAGTGATCGGGTGGGAAATCCACTATCGCTCGATGCGCGATCGGATGTCCAGGCTCGGCGTAGCCGGGATGATGTGTTCGAACCTTCCCTACGTCACCTCGACGACCGCGAGCGCCACCACGGATGCTTTCGACTCCGGCCTCCGCGCAGCCGGAGACCTCCCTTGGACGACGGATCTAGGCACTTCGGTGCAGCCGACCATAGATCAAGCGACGGGTTCGATTTCCTTGGCTGTCGAGGACATTCAGAGCTACCTCATGGGGTCCACCTGCCCCGTTCCGAAAGGGAAACATACCTTCGCTTGCGATCTGCGGTGGCCGAAAGCTCTTCCGGATTCAAACGAACACGCCGGTATCGCATTCGGGCAGCAGGATGACAGCTCCTACCGAGTGCGGGTTGCAAGCCGCGTCGCGGGATATCACGTCGCCGTGCGGGCGAACGGAATGATCGATTTGTTTAGCCGCGAAGCCGGATCGATCAACGGGGTCCTCATCGGCTCTGTCAAGACAGATGCTCCGGTTGTCGGTCAGTGGATTCGGCTACAGGTCGAAGTTTCGACGGACACGGTCCGCGTCTATCGATTGGACGGCGCAACCTGGTCTCTGGAGGCCGCAGAAGTCGTTCCGCCAGGGGGGTACTTCTGGCTTTGCAAGAACTATGTGGCACCAATCCCGGTCGAGTTCCGTTCTGTGTCGGTTGTCGCATAGACCACGCTCGACAGGTCGGCGTCGCAAGCCCGGGAGAGGATCTCTTCGAAACGATCGATGGCTGGGCCTGGCGAGAGCAGCCGCGCGCTGAACCGCTTGCCCGCCATACCGAGGTCCCGTGAGTGCTGCGGGTGCGAGGCGAGGTGCTCTGCCGCCGCGACCAAGGCTCCGGGGGAATCGGCATCCACACGCACGCCGCCCCCTGATATCTCTAGTTCCTGTGCCGTGACGCTCGATTCGTCGGTCGCGGCGATGACCGGAAGACCAGTGCTGAAGTAAGAGGTGAGTTTGCTTGGCACTGACATCTCAGTGAGCCCTGGACGTTCGTTCACGAGCAGGACATCCGCAGCCAACAACGTCGACATGAACTCTTCCTTGGGAAGCGGGTCGAGGATGTCCAGCCGGTCGTTCCCTCCCATCGCTTCGAGCATCGAACGCTGATTCCCGTCGCCGAGGAGAATGAAACGCACGTTCGAACCCGTGGAGGCTGCGATGTGAGAGGCGTAAACGACGTTCTCAAGGCCCTGCTTCGCGCCCATGTTGCCAGCGTGCAGCACGATGACATCCTCGTCGGACCAGCCGTGTGCCGCCCGTACAGTCGCTCGGGGGGCGTGCGGCGTGATATCGACGTGGGACCAGTTGCGCACGACTTCTACGCGCCCCTCATCGATACCGAGATCTTCGACGAGGTACCGTTTGAAACGGTCATGAATGACCACCACCGATCCGGCCGAGTGAAGGACCGCGCGTTCGACTACGCGGAGCAATCTCCCGGCCAACCGCCCTCCAGTTCCACTCTCCGAGACCCCCAGCGAATAGATGTCCTGAACCCAGATGCTCGCGGGGATCCGGGTTATCCTGGCCCGAATCATTCCCAGCGCCACTGAGAACAGTGCGGGGCTCACGAAGAGCACCGCATCAGGCTTTCGCCAGCGGCTGAACATGGATTTCAGACCGAAATCGAGTTCCATGAGCATGCGATTGGCGAGCCGGGGTTTAGCCGGCACGTACTGGCGCACCCGTTGCACCACGACTCCGGATTCTCCATCTGTGCGCGCCGAACCGTCGAATCCCGGATAGATCTTCCACTGCGGGTAGTGCGGATATCCCACGATAGCCGTCACGTGGAAGCCGCGCGCGGCGAGGCCTTCCGAGAGGCCGGCGGAATACACCGCGATCCCCGTTGGCTCTGGCGCGTAGTTCAGGCCGACTACCGTGACATTCAGGGGAAGCACGCCGGTACTCCTATCCCTCGCTTCGTAGAAGGTCGGATTTTCCGCTGCCGTCGGAGCCGGCATCAGTTGAGCGGTGGTTCAGTGCCCGAAGCGCGCGACGAAGCACAGTGCTTGAAGTCGCAACCGTGTAGGGGAAGTAGATGACCTCGACCCCGACTTCTGCGAAGGCCTTTTCGAGCTTGATGCCCTTCTCTGACCCTTTCCAATCGTCCCCTTTGAAATAGATGTCGAAGGGTCGCGCGCGCCACGTTGCAAGCTTGTCGAGTTCGACCTCCGCGATGACCTCGTCCACGAAATCGATGTGGCGAACGATTTCAAGGCGTTCGGCGAGCGGAACGACCGGTCTAGCGCCCTTGGTTGCCTCGAGCATGTCGTCAGAGACCACTCCCGCGATGAGGTAGTCGCACTGACTCTTGGCGTGGCGCAGAATGTTGAGGTGTCCGACGTGAAAGAGGTCGAACGCGCCACCGGCGTATCCGATCCGATAGTTGTCGCTGGCACCGGGGGCCGTTGAGTTCGAGATTGATTCCACCGCTAGTACGCTCCTGTCGGATTCACAAGCACGCGGAAGGTTCGCCAGATTATGACGAGGTCGCCGATGAGCGACCAGTTCTCCACGTAATAAAGGTCAAGTCGGACGCTCTCGTCCCAGTCGAGGTTCGACCGTCCGTTGACCTGCCACATGCCGGTGAGTCCGGGCTTGATGTATAGGCGGCGGTGAACACGATCCCCGTAGTTCTCGACCTCGGTCATGAGTGGCGGACGAGGTCCGACCAGGCTCATTTCTCCGATGAGGATGTTCCAGAGCTGGGGCAGCTCGTCCAGGGAGTATTTGCGAAGAATCCTGCCAATACGCGTGATGCGGGGATCGTTCTTCATCTTGAAGAGAACTCCGGCGCCTTCGTTCTGGTCGAGAAGCCCGGCAAGGTCGTCTTCCGCGGTCTTCACCATCGAGCGGAACTTGAGCATGAAGAAAGTGCGCCCGTCCTTCCCGACTCGTTCCTGCCGGAAAAATACAGGACCCTCGCTGTCTCGCCTGATCAGCAGGGAGATCGCCACCATCAGGGGGGAGAGGATGAGCAGTGCCACTCCGGAGGCCGCGACATCGAGACCGCGCTTCAGCACATGCTTGCCCCCCTCGTAGTGAGGGAGCTCCACGTGCATCAAGGGCAGTCCTTCGACCGGGCGAAAGTGAATGCGCGGGCCGGCCACGTTGGTCAAACGAGACGCGACCACGAGCTCGGCTCCCGTTCCCTCGAGATCCCAGCCGAGGTCCCGGATGAAATGCTCATCACTTCCGGGATGCCCCGCCACGATGACGGCATCGACGCGAAGTTGCCCGGCGACGTGAGCAACCGATTTGAGGTCGGAGACCACCGAGACGCGGCGGGAGTTCACGGTGACGGAGTGCCCATCCTCTAGATCGACCGCGGCACCGATCACCTGGTATACCGAGACCGCCTTCTTGTCGATTTGTCCGATGACGTATTCGACGTCGCTCGCCTTACCGACGACTATCGCCCGGGATATGAACCGCCCTCGGCTCCGCTGGCGCACCAGCCACCGGCGCCAAAGCCACCGGTTGACGAGAAGGCCGAGGAGTCCCATGGGGAGCGCCAAGACGAAGAATCCGCGGGCGACTCTGATATCGAGAATCGCCAGACTGATTGCCAGCAGCCCAAAAGCGAGAACGCTGGCGTACACGACGTTGCGATATTCGGCCAGGCCGATGCCGACCACTCGCGAGTTTCGCGTATGCATCGCGCTCAGCGAGATCACCCAAGCGGTGACGATTACTACGGCGAGCATCCAGTAGCCGGCGGCAAATTGAGGGAGATCAGCGGCATCGCCATCCCACCAGAATCTCGTGGCGAAAGCTCCCAGTACTGCGACCAGGATCACCGCAAGGTCCGTAGATACCAACCGACTGCGATAGCGGCTGGCCCATGTAGGCGTTCCCGGTGATACCGGGGCGATCGCCGGATCGATTGCGGGAAGAGTTGTGTCGACCAGCCGCAGAGATGGTCGCTCACGGCGGGGCCGCGACGGGCGCGTCAGTGTTCGGGTGCTCGGCGAGCGACGGATCTCTGTCATGAGATCGCGACCGCGGAGCGCTGCCGGGTGGCTGGCGCTGTGCTGCGTTGCACGCCCGTTGGGGGACGGGAGAAATGCACATCGGGTGGATGCATTGTTTTCGCCTGCGTTTCGGTTTAACAGGTGTTAGACGCAGTGCCACACGTGCTACGGGAAACGGCGACGAAGCGCCTGGGTAAGCGCCTCACAACATGACTCACGCAGTCGGGGATACGCACTGAATCGTTCGGGACTTTTGCTGCTGATGATGCTGTGCCATCACACGGATGGCACGAGGTCTGGGTGGGTGCCCAAAACCTTTATGTGATCCTATAACACCCCGAGATGAATTTTTGCCCCTCTTTTGGGGGCCACAGGGTAAATAGCGTTCAGAGAGCCCGACGCATCTGATGCGATCGGCCCCCGATAGACTTTGGCGCGTGGAACCCGAGCAGAGCTACCAGGTGAGTTCCCGAATCCTCACGATTCCCAACATCCTGAGCTTCATCCGGCTGCTGATGGTCCCGGTGTTCCTGGTGCTCATCGTGCGCGGTGAAGACGGCTTCGCTCTTCTCGTGCTGGTCATTTCGAGCGTCACCGACTTTCTCGACGGTGTCATCGCCCGAAAGCTCAACCAGGTCACCCGTCTCGGGCAGTTGCTCGATCCCGCCGCCGACCGACTGTTCATCTTCACCGCGTTGATCGGTCTTGCCGTTCGCGGAGTCATCCCCTGGTGGCTCGTGATCGTGATCGTGGGTCGGGACGTGATGCTCGCCATTCTCGGGATCACCCTGGCGAATTTCGGCTACGGCCCGCTGCCGGTGCACCATCTCGGAAAGGTGGCGACGTTCTGCCTGTTCTACGCGCTGCCGATCCTGATGATCGGACAGGCATTCCCTGCGCTGGCGTGGATCACGGTGCCGTTCGGGTGGGCCTTCGCCCTCTGGGGAGCCTTCCTGTATTGGTGGGCCGGAGTCATTTATCTGCGCGAAACCGTGCGCGTCACAAGAATCCCGCGACCCGGCGGCGTCATCGAATCGGATACGCTGGGTCGCTAGCAAGGGTCGTCACCCGAGAGTCGGTCCGGCGATGACAGCAACGATGCGCCGCTCGTGAGAGCTCGGCGAATATGGGAGGTGCGACATGGTCGATCCGGGCAACCAGGATGACGCAACAGGAGACCAGCCTCGCGACACCGATACCACGCTTCGCCTCACCACCGATTTCGAGGCCCAACTGGCCGCGCTCGAGGGTGAAGTATCGGCGGAGGAGAAGGCGGCGATCGCCGCACTGCCCTCCGGATCGGCACTGCTGGTGGTGCGCCGCGGACCGAACACCGGCGCCAGGTTCCTTCTCGACGCCGACGTGACCACGGCAGGCCGGCATCCGAATGCCGACATCCTCCTCGACGATGTGACCGTCTCGCGCCGACACGCTCAATTTCTCCGCCACGGCACGGTCTTCGAGATCAAGGACCTCGGGTCGCTCAACGGCACCTACTTCGACGGCGTGCGCATCGATACGGCTCTTCTTCGCGACGGGGCGGAGGTGCAGGTGGGCAAGTTCCGCCTCACCTTCTACGCCTCCCGATTGGATCTCGCGCACCAGGCGAGCAAGTAGTGCCCCGCGCGTCCGCCCAGGCCCGCGTGCCTGGCGCCGCTCCGCTGCTCAGCATCGGCCAGGTGCTTGCGCGGTTGACCGCCGAGTTTCCGGATCTGACGCCGTCGAAACTCCGCTTTCTCGAGGAACGCCACCTGATCTCGCCGGCCCGTACCGAATCCGGTTACCGCAAGTTCTCCCCGAGCGACCTCGACCGCTTGCGCTTCGTGCTCACGATGCAGCGCGACCATTACCTTCCGCTCAAGGTCATCCGCGGCTATCTGGACGAGCTGGATGCCGGACGCCCGCCCGCGCTACCGGGAGGCTCCACGTTCGCCTCTCCCTCCATCCTCTCGGCCGAGCGACGGATGTCGAGAGACGAGCTCATCCGTGAGGCCGGTGCCACGCCGCAGCTGCTGAACGACGCCGTGTCGTCCTCCCTCGTCGCTCCGGCGGATCACTATGGCGAGGAGGCCCTCGCCGTGCTGACCTCGCTGGTGGAGTTGCAGCGCTCCGGAATCGAGCCGCGGCATCTCCGCGGCTTCCGCGCCGCCGCCGAGCGCGAGCTCGGGCTGATCGAGAGTGCCCTCATCCCCGTCGCGCGCCGAAAAGACGCGTCGAGCAGGGCCAAGGCAGGCGAACTCGCGCGCGAGATCGCCGGCCAGCTCGAGATCGTGCGATCGAGCCTGATTCGCTCGGCACTGTCGCGCCTCGACCCCTAAGCTGAAAGTTCCCGATCTTCGACGTCGAGAGCGCAATCTCGCCGACACGCCGACACCTCGGATCGACAATGCGGCCCAACCGGGCGGTCCTCTCGGTAACGTGGGTCGGGACAGAAGTATCAACCACTCCTTGAGAGTTGAGGGTGGTCGACAACAGGTGGAAGGCAGTCAGATGAGTGAGCTCAGTACCCGTAACGAGGATTCTCGTTACGACCTCGGACTGCTCTTCACCGACGGCCTTCCCGACCTCGACGACACCGCCGGTTACCGCGGAGCGGTCGCCGCTCGCGCCGCTGGCATCAGCTACCGCCAGCTGGACTACTGGGCACGCACGGAACTCGTCGAGCCGACGGTGCGAGGCGCCGCCGGATCCGGCTCGCAGCGTCTCTACGGCTTTCGCGACATCCTCGTGCTCAAGCTGGTCAAGCGCCTTCTCGACACCGGGATCTCGCTGCAGCAGATTCGAACCGCGGTCAACCAGTTGCGTGAGGCCGGCGTCAGCGACCTCGCCCAGACCACGCTCATGAGCGATGGAGCGAGCGTCTACCTCTGCACCTCCAACGACGAGGTCATCGACCTGGTCAGCCGCGGCCAGGGCGTTTTCGGCATCGCGGTCGGCAAGGTTCTGCGCGAGGTGGAGAACAGCCTCGTGGAGCTCGACTCCGAGCGTCCGGACGTCGCGGACGAGCTCGCCGCGCGCCGCGCAACCCGCGCCTCCTAGGCCGGCTCCGAGCGCTCCCGGCGGCGCCATCCCCTGCCGCTGCCGTCGCACCTGCCCTACCGTTGCCCCTGCCGAAAACGCAGGACATTCACCACGAACGGGGTCGTTTCGCGGCAAAAGGGGTCTTCTGGTGGCGGATGTCCTGCGTTTTGGGATTGCGGAGGGGCTCCCGGTGCCGGTGACCTGGGAAGGCGCTCGCACGAACTACGCAGTGACCGCGTATTCGCCGATCTTCGCGGTGCGCAGTACCCGGTCGAGCAGCAGGTCGAAGTTGTGTGCCATCTCCTGGGCACTCTCGCCCGGCCAGACGTGCAACGGCTTCGCCGCGCCCTGCGCCTGCTGAAGCGAGGTGCGCTCGGGCAGCTGGGGACTGAGCACCAGGGGGCCGAACATGTCTCGCAGTTCCTTGATGCGGAACTGGTGCTCCAGGGACTGCACACGAGCGCGGTTCACGATGATGCCGAGCGGCTGGAGCCGGGGGGAGAGTCCGCGACGGATCTCCTCGATGGCGCGCAGCGCCCGGTCGGCCGCGGCGACGGAGAAGAGGCCCGGCTCCGTGACGACGGTCACACGATCGGAGGCGGCCCAGGCCGTGCGGGTGAGAGCGTTGAGAGAGGGCGCGCAGTCGATGAGCACGAGGTCGTAGTCCGCTTCGACCGTGGAGAGCGCCTCTTCGAGCTTCCAGATGTCTTTGATGCTCGGGTGCGGGCCGTCGAAATTGATGGCCGCGGGGCTGCCGATCATCACGTCGATCTTGCCGGGGCGGCCCTTCGTCCAGCCGCTCGGAGCGATCGCGGCGCGCACGATCTTCTCCTTCGGCGACCCGAGCACATCGGCGACGTTGAGGTGACCGGCGACGTTGATGTCCATTCCGGTCGAGACATCGGACTGGGGATCGAGGTCGACGACGAGGGTTCGCAACCCTTTCGAGAAGGCCGCAGAAGCCAGCCCGAGCGTCACTGTTGTCTTTCCGACTCCACCCTTGAGAGAGCTGACGCTGAGTACATGCACGAGGGACCACGATACCTTCACTAGTCTAAAAGAACCTAAATCTAGGGCGCGCGCACAGTGCCTTGGCGGGGAATCGGCTGCACAGCTCGGCCCTAAACTGGCCGGAGATTCGAAAGGACCAGATGTTCACCAAGATCCTCGTGGCCAATCGTGGCGAAATAGCCATCCGTGCCTTTCGCGCCGCCTATGAGCTCGGCGCTCAGACCGTCGCTGTCTTCCCGTACGAAGACCGCAATTCGATGCATCGCCTCAAGGCGGACGAGGCCTACCAGATCGGCGAGCCGGGCCATCCGGTGCGCGCCTACCTGGATGTGTCGGAGATCATCCGCGTCGCGCTCGAGTGCGGCGCCGACGCCATCTACCCGGGCTACGGATTCCTCTCTGAGAACCCCGAACTCGCCGAAGCGGCCGCTTCCGCCGGGATCACCTTCATCGGGCCGGGCCAGAGCGTGCTCGAAATGGCCGGAAACAAGGTGACGGCCAAGGAACACGCCATCGCCGCGGGAGTGCCAGTGCTCGCTTCCACCCCGGCGTCCAAGGACGTCGACGAATTGCTGGCCGGCGCCGACGCGATCGGTTTCCCCATCTTCGCCAAGGCTGTAGCCGGCGGCGGCGGACGAGGGATGCGTCGGGTAGAGAGGAAGGAAGACCTGCGAGCCGCCCTCCTCGAGGCCATGCGGGAGGCCGACAGCGCCTTCGGTGACCCCACCATGTTCCTCGAGCAGGCAGTCGTACGACCTCGTCACATCGAGGTACAGATCCTGGCGGACGCCGCGGGCGAGACCGTGCACCTCTTCGAGCGCGACTGCTCCGTGCAGCGACGCCACCAGAAGGTGATCGAGATCGCGCCGGCACCGAACCTGGACGAAGAGACCCGGCAGGCGATGTACCGCGATGCGATCGCCTTCGCGAAGTCCATCGGCTACGTCAACGCGGGCACCGTCGAGTTCCTCCTCGACACCGCGGGGGAGCGCAAGGGCCAGCACGTATTCATCGAGATGAACCCGCGCATCCAGGTGGAGCACACCGTGACGGAAGAGGTCACCGACGTCGACCTCGTGCAGTCCCAGATGCGCATCGCCTACGGCCAGACCCTCGCAGAGCTCGGCCTGCAGCAGAAGGACCTCCGCCTGCGCGGCGCCGCGCTGCAGTGCCGCATCACGACAGAGGATCCCGCCGCGGGATTCCGCCCCGACACCGGCAAGATCACCACCTACCGGTCACCGGGTGGTGGCGGCATCCGTCTCGATGGCGGAACCATCGATCCCGGCACCCAGATCAGCCCGCACTTCGACTCCATGCTCGTGAAGATGACCTGCCGGGGCCGTGACTTCCCGGCGGCGGTCGCGCGGGCGAAGCGCGGACTCGCCGAGTTCCGCATCCGTGGCGTGTCCACCAACATCCCCTTCCTCCAAGCCGTGCTGGACGACCCGTCTTTCCAGGCCGGCGATCTCAGCACCTCCTTCATCGAGGAGCGCCCGGAGCTCTTCGACACCTATCAGTCGAAGGACCGCGGCACCAAGATCCTCAACTGGCTCGCGGATGTCACGGTCAACCGCCCGAATGGCGATGGAGTCGGCATCATCAATCCGGCTCTTAAACTGCCGGAGTTCGACATCAGCGAGCCGGCGCCCGCCGGGTCACGGCAGCGTCTGCTCGAGCTCGGACCTGTCGGTTTCGCTTCGGCCCTGCGAGCCCAGACGGCTCTCGCGGTGACCGAGACCACCTTCCGCGACGCGCACCAGTCCCTGCTCGCCACCCGGGTTCGCACCAAGGATCTCGTGGCCGTCGCACCCTATGTGGCTCGCATGACCCCCCAACTGCTGTCGGTGGAGGCCTGGGGCGGGGCGACCTACGACGTTGCTCTGCGCTTCCTGGGCGAGAACCCCTGGGATCGTCTCGCCGCGCTGCGCGAGGCACTGCCGAACGTCGCCATCCAGATGCTTCTGCGAGGTCGCAACACCGTCGGCTATACGCCGTACCCGACCGAGGTGACGGATGCCTTCGTGCGCGAAGCCGCCGCGACCGGTGTCGACATCTTCCGCATCTTCGACGCGCTCAACGACGTGTCCCAGATGCGTCCGGCCATCGACTCCGTGCTTGAGACGGGATCTGCCGTCGCCGAAGTCGCCCTCTGCTACACGGGCGACCTGCTCGATCCGGCGGAAGACCTCTACACGCTCGACTACTACCTGAAGCTCGCCGAGCAGATCGTGGACGCCGGGGCGCACATCATCGCCATCAAGGACATGGCCGGCCTGCTTCGGGCGAGCGCCGCGGAGAAGCTCGTCACGGCCCTGCGCGCGCGGTTCGACCTTCCGGTGCACGTGCACACCCACGACACCGCGGGCGGCCAGCTCGCCACGCTGCTCGCCGCCAGTCGCGCCGGAGCGGACGCGGTGGATGTTGCGAGTGCGCCGATGGCCGGCACGACCAGCCAGCCCTCCGCATCCGCCCTCGTCGCCGCCCTCGCCCACACCGAGCGGGACACCGGGATCTCGCTGCAGGCCGTCTCCGACCTCGAGCCCTACTGGGAGGCCGTGCGCCACGCGTACAAGCCCTTCGAATCCGGACTGCCGGGACCGACCGGCCGCGTCTACCACCACGAGATCCCGGGCGGGCAGCTGTCGAATCTGCGCCAGCAGGCGATCGCTCTCGGCCTCGCCGACCATTTCGAGAAGATCGAAGACCTCTACGCGGCGGCCAACAAGATGCTTGGCCGCCCGCCGAAGGTGACCCCCTCGTCGAAGGTCGTCGGCGATCTCGCTCTCGCCCTTGCCGCGGCGAACGCCGATCCGGCCGACTTCGAGCAGAACCCCGACCGCTACGACATCCCGGACTCGGTGGTCGGGTTCATGGCGGGCGAACTGGGGGACCTGCCGGGCGGATGGCCGGAGCCGTTCCGCTCCAAGGTGCTCGCGGGACGCACGGTGAAGATCGGCATGGAAGACATCACGGATGCCGACCGCGCTGGCCTGGCCGGCGACGCGGAGTCGCGCCGGTCCACCCTCAATCGCCTGCTGTTCGCCGGCCCGACCAAGACCTTCGAAGCGGTGCGCGAGCAGTACGGCGACCTCTCCGTGATCGACACTGTCGACTATCTCTACGGCCTGCGCCAGGGTCAGGAACACGTCATCGATATCGAGAAGGGTGTGAGCCTCTACATCGGGCTCGAGGCCATCGGTGAGGCCGACGACAAGGGCATGCGCACCGTCATGACCGTGATCAACGGCCAGATGCGACCGGTGTTCGCCCGGGACCGTGGCATCACCGTCGACAGCAAGGCGGCAGAAAAGGCCGATTCCACGGTGCCGGGTCAGATCGCCGCCCCGTTCTCGGGCGTCGTCACCCTGCAGGTCACCGAGGGCGACACCGTCGCGGTCGGCCAGACCGTCGCCTCGATCGAGGCCATGAAGATGGAGGCGGCCATCACCGCCCCGGTCGCGGGCATCGTGAGGAGACTCGCCATCCCGCGCACGCAGCAGGTGGATGCCGGTGACTTGATCGTGGTGATCGAACCAGCCTGATCGAACCGGGCAATTCCCGCGTACAGTCGGCCCCGAACGGCGTCATTCGACCCTCGCGGTAGAGTGGGGGGTTGTTATTGCGCTAATTTCAGCACAACGAAGGGTTACCGGCATGCCGAGCAGAAGCAGGGAATCGGAGAGCCACGATCCGCTTTCCGATTCCGAAGCGGGCTACGGCTTCGCCGATGGAGCGACGGATGACCTCGCAGCGAGCCTGCCGCAGAGCCTCTCCATCGAGGTGAGCCTGCCAACGACAGTGCACGCCGCGCCCGACGACGAGCTCGCCGTCGCGATCGTCGAAGTGCCGGTGAATCCGGGTTCGGTCGAGGTGGCACAGCCCAGCACGATGTCGATCGCCGTCGTTGCGCCGACCCCGTTGCCCGAGCCCGTTCCCGCGCCCGTCGTGATTCCGGAGCTGCCGACCAACGACGGTCGCGCCCTCGGGCGTCGAGATGTGAGTCGCCGCGACGCGGTCACCGCCAATCCGGGCCGACGCGATCGCAGCCGCGGCGAAGTCTCCCACACGCCGGAGGCCGCGAACATGCTCACCGCGGACCGCCTGATCGATGCACGCAAGAAGAAGCCGGTGAAGCCGGAAGGCGGCCTGAACGCCTTTCTGTATGCCGCGACCCTGCACCTCGTGAACCTCGGCGACTCTCCCAAGGTGCTCGCCCGCAAGGCGATCGAAGACCGCGTCGACAAGAGGTTCGAGGGCGGGGCCCGCTTCATACCGGTGCTCACCCGCAAGGGCGGAGTCGGCAAGACGACCATCACGGCGCTGCTCGGGATGGCGCTCAGCGACATCCGGGAAGACCGCATCATCGCGATCGATGCCAACCCGGACCGCGGCACCCTGTCCGAGCGTGTCAACAAGCAGACACGCTCCACGGTTCGGGATGTCGTGACCCTCGCCCCCAGCATCAATAGCTTCAACGACTTCACCACGATGGTGTCGCGCGACGAGACGCGCCTGGACATCCTCGCCTCGGACACCGACCCGCTGCTCTCCGAGGCCTTCGACGAGAACGACTACAACGTGGTGGCCGACCTTGCCGCACGCTTTTATTCGATAGTGCTCACCGACTGCGGCACGGGCATCGTGCACTCGGTAATGCGAGCGACCCTGCAGCGTGCGGACTCGGTGGTGATCGTCTCCGGAGGCAGCGTCGATGAGGCGCGCCTCGCCTCCGAGACCCTCACCTGGCTCGAGGCCAACGGATACCAGGATCTCGTCAAGAACGCCGTGGTCGCCCTCAACACCGCGACCCAGGGCACCAACCTCGTGAAACTTGAGGAGATCGAGGCGCACTTTAAGTCGCGCGTGCGCGAGATCGTGCGCATTCCCTATGACCCGCAGCTCGCTGCCGGTTCTGTGATCAACTATCGCGAACTCAAGCCGCTGACGAAGGCATCCGCCCGCGAGCTCGCTGCGCTCGTCGTCGACGGACTGCCATCCCGCCAGGGCGCCTGAGCGACCGCGGTCCGGTGCTTCCGCCGGAGCCGCCATCACCCTCCACCCTCGAAAGCGAGCCACCGAGCATGACCGAGCGACAGATCCGCATCTTCGGCGATCCGGTGCTGAAGACCGTATCCGACCCGATCCGTCCGACCGATGACGTGACCGGTCTGGTCGCCGACCTTCTCGACACCGTGAAGATCCCCGGTCGCGCGGGGGTGGCGGCACCGCAGATCGGCGTGAACCAGCGAGCCTTCAGCTACAACGTCGACGGGCAGATCGGGTACATCATCAACCCGGTGCTCGTCGAGCTGTCGGGGGAGCCGGAGCTCGTCGACGAAGGCTGCCTCTCGGTGCCCGGCTTCTATTTCGAGCGGCTGCGCTACCCCTTCGCCCGAGTCACCGGCGTGGATCTCGACGGCAATCCGGTCGAACTGAGCGGAGACGGCGTCATGGCTCAGGCGCTTCAGCACGAGACCGACCACCTCGACGGAAAGCTCTACATCGAGGGTCTCGAGAAGGGCCTGCGCCGCGAGGCGATGACGGCCATTCGCAACAGCGACTGGTTCTGATCGCGCCCGCCCGCTGGTCGAGTAGGAGCGCCAGCGACCTCTGCCGGTCGAGTAGGAGCGCCAGCGACGGCCTTCTGCTGGTCGAGTAGGAGCGCCAGCGACGGCCTTCTGCTGGTCGAGTAGGAGCGCCAGCGACGGCCTTCTGCTGGTCGAGTAGGAGCGCCAGCGACGTGTCGAGACCCTGTGCTGGTCGAGTAGGAGCGCCAGCGACGTGTCGAGACCCTTCTGCTGGTCGAGTAGGAGCGCCAGCGACGTGTCGAGACCCCTTCACCCCGATTGCCGTCGATACCGACTGCGGGAAGCGCCTGGAAGCCGGTCATACTCACCAGCGATCAGTGCTTCCCGCTTGCGGCGACTCCATCCCTGCACCTGCTTCTCGCGCTCGTACGCTTCATGGACGAATTCGTACTCTTCAGCGAACACGAGCACGACGGGAAGTCGCTTGCGCGTATAGGCGGCACCGGCTCCCGTTCCGTGCTCGAACATCCGGCGTTCGAGGTCGCGCGTGCTGCCGACGTAGTAGCTCCCGTCGGCGCACCTGAGAATGTACATGTGGGGCATGCCGCAAGCCTGACCGGTGGTGTTGGTCGAGCTGGCTCCAGGGAGCGGAATAGGCGCAGTCGAGATGGATCCCGCGGGCTGTTCAGGAGGGGAGTCGGTGTGCGCACGGGATGGGCGCCGCGAGGGGGCCTCGACACGTCGCTGGCGCTCCTACTCGACCGGCACAGGTGAGTTGGTCGAGTAGCGCCCGACGGAGGAGGACGCGTGTCGAGACCGGCTCTGGGGTCTCGACACGTCGCTGGCGCTCCTACTCGACCGGCACAGGTGTGTTGGTCGAGTAGCGCCCGACGGAGGAGGACGCGTGTCGAGACCGGCTCCGGGGTCTCGACACGTCGCTGGCGCTCCTACTCGACCGGCTCCGGGGTCTCGACACGTCGCTGGCGCTCCTACTCGACCGGCACAGGGCCGTCGCTGGCGCTCCTACTCGACCGGCACAGGGCCGTCGCTGGCGCTCCTACTCGACCAGCTGAAGGGCCGTCGCTGGCGCTCCTCCTCGACCGGCACAGGGCCCGCGCTGGCGCTGCTCCTCGACCTGCGGAGCTGGGGTCAGACCGTGGCGATTCCCTCCGTGGTGGGGGCTCCCTGGTACATGCCCTCGATATCCGCCGCGAAGTCCGTGAGGATCACGTTGCGCTTGATGCTGAGTTTGGGCGTGAGGTGCCCGCTCGCCTCGGTGAGGGGCTTCGTGAGAATCACGAACTTACGGATCGACTCCGCGCGCGACACCATCGCGTTCGCGGAATCCACGGCGCGCTGAATCTCCGCGACGACCTTCGGAAGCTTCGCGGCCTCTTCGATCGGCATGTTCGCGTCCTCCGCGTTGTTATTGAGCCACACCGGCAGCATCTCCTCGTCGAGGGTGACCAGGGCGCCGATGAAGGGTTTCTGCTCGCCCACCACGATCACCTGGTCGATGATCGGATTAGCGCGGATGGGATCCTCGAGCTGGGCGGGCGAGACGTTCTTGCCTCCCGCGGTCACGATGATCTCCTTCTTGCGGCCGGTGATCGAGAGGTATCCGTCGTCGTCGAATTCGCCGATGTCACCGGTCTTGAACCATTCGCCGTCGAAGACCTTCGCGGTCTCTTCGGGGTTCTGCCAGTAGCCGTCGAAGATGTTGATCCCCTTGGCCTGGATCTCGCCATCCTCGGCGATCCGCACCGAGACGCCGGGCAGGGGCGGGCCGACCTTGCCGATCTTGAAGTTGGATGGACGGTTCACCGAGATGGGTGCCGTCGTCTCGGTGAGTCCGTAGCCCTCGAGGATGGTGATTCCGAGGCTGCGGTAGAAGTGGCCGAGCCGGAGGCCGAGGGGAGCGGATCCGGAGACGGCGAACTTGACGTTGCCTCCCATCGCCGCACGGATCTTGGAGAGCACGAGGCGGTCGAGCACCGCGAACTGGAGTCTGAGCCCAAGGGGCACGTTTCCGGCATCCAGCGCCTTGGAGTGCTCGATGGCCACCGCGGCTGCCCGCCGGAAGATCTTGCCCTTGCCCCCGCTCTCCGCCTTCTGCTCTGAGGAGTTGTAGACCTTCTCGAACACTCGCGGCACCGCGAGGAGGAAGGTCGGCTTGAAGGAGGCCATGGCAGGCAGCAGCTGCTTCGTGTCGGACTGGTGCCCCACCTGTACCCCTCCGTGGATGCTGAGCACGGCGATGAACCGGGCGAAGATGTGGGCCGTGGTGATGAAGAGCAGTGTGCGGGACTCGGTGTTCACGACCTCGGGGATCGCCATCGCCGCATTGCGAGAGAGCTCCACGAAGTTGGAATGGGTGAGGATGCAGCCCTTCGGCCGCCCGGTCGTGCCGGCCGTGTAGATGAGGGTGGCGAGGTCGGAGCCCTTGGCGATCACCCGTCGACGTTCGATCTCCTCATCCGTCACCTCCGTGCCGCTCGCGGCGAGCTTGTCGAGATCGCCGAGGTTGATCTTCCAGGCGTTGCGGATGAGCGGCAGATCCGCGTAGACCTCGTCGAAGCGGGCGAAGTGGTCGGGCGTCTCGGTGATCATGGCGATCGCACCAGAGTCGGCGAGATTCCACTGCACCTGGCTGGGGGAGGAGGTCTCATACACCGGAACGAGCACGGCGCCGGCGAACCAGGTGGCGAAGTCGATGAGCGTCCACTCGTAGCGCGTCTTGCACATCAGCCCGATCTTGTCCCCGGGCTGGATGCCGGCGGCGACGAGGCCCTTGGCGAGTGCGACCACCTGGGCGAGGAACTCGGATGCCGAGACATCCGTCCACCCGCCGGTGGCGGTGGGAAGCGCGAAGAGAGCGCGATCCGGGGTGGCTTTCACGCGGTCGACGAGCAGATCCGTCGCGTTTGCGTCGGGATCGGCTGCGACGAGAGCGGGTACGTCGTATTCCTGCACGGCAACTCCTTCGGGGCCGGCACGGGCTCCGGTGAGGAGCCGTTTCGTGCACTATCGGGGCGAGGGAGGCGAATAGCAGAAGCCCGCCCCCGTTACCTAAACTCTAGGTGGTGCGTCCGCGAAGCCCCGTACCGCTTGTATCTCGCTCTCACAACAACTCCCGGAAAAAGGTCGCCGCACGTGCATGCAATCGGAATTGACATCGGCGGCACCAAGATCGCGGGAGCTCTCGTCTCTGAGCTGGGTGAGATCATCGTGGAGGATCGCCTGCCCACCCCGACCGCCGGGTCGGAGCAGATCGTCGATGCCGTCGTCGCGATGATCCAGCGCCTGAGTGAGGGGCACGAGGTGAAGGCCGCAGGCGTGGCGGCCCCCGGCTTCATCGACGCCGCGCAGTCGATCGTCTACTACACACCGAACATCCCGTGGCGCAGCGAGCCGCTTCGCCAGCTTCTCAGCGACCGGCTCGACCTTCACATCACCATCGACAACGATGCCAATGCGGCGGGCTGGGCCGAGTTCCGCTTCGGAGCGGGTCGCCTGTACAGCGACATGACCATGCTGACGATCGGCACCGGTGTCGGCGGCGCGATCGTGAGCCAGGACCGGCTCTTCAGGGGAGGTTTCGGCGCGGGTGCCGAACTCGGCCACATGCGCGTCGTGCCGGACGGCCTTCCCTGCGGCTGCGGCGCGCGCGGATGCATCGAGCAGTACGGATCGGGACGCGCACTGCTGCGCATGGCGAACGAGATCGCGGATGTCGGCGGCATCGGTCTCGGGCTCGCCGCGGTGCGCAAGGAGCGCGGCACCCTTGCCGGGCCGGACGTCGCGCAACTGATCGTCGTCGGCGACCCCGGCGCGCTGAAGGCGCTGCGGGAGCTCGGCACCTGGCTCGGCCAGGCCTGCGCCTCGCTCAGCGCGGTGCTCGACCCGCAGGTCTTCGTCTTCGGTGGCGGCGTGGCTGTGGCGGGTGACCTGCTGCTCGACCCGATCCGCGAGGCGTACCTCACCCACCTGCCGGCGCGGGGATTCCACCCCGAACCGACTTTCGTCATCGCGGAATTGGTGAACGATGCCGGCGTTGTCGGTGCCGCCGACCTCGCACGACTCCACGCCGAGGACCGGTAGCGGCACGCAAAGCCGTTAGAGTAGGGCAATCTCTGAAGGCGCAGGTTTCACATGTTTTATTGGTTCATGAAGAACCTGGTGGCGGGGCCGCTTCTGAAGACCGCCTTCCGCCCGTGGGTCACCGGGCACGAAAACATCCCGAAGACCGGCGGGGTGATCATGGCGTCGAACCACCTGTCCTTCATCGACTCGGTGTTCCTTCCGCTGGTCATGGACCGTCGCATCAGCTTCCTGGCGAAGAGCGACTACTACACGGGACGCGGCACCAAGTCCTGGCTGATCAAGAACTTCCTCAAGGCCACCGGGATGATCCCGATCGATCGCTCCGGCGGCAAGGCCTCCGAGGCATCACTCCAGACGGGCCTTGGCGTTCTCGCCCGGGGTGAGGTGCTCGGCATCTACCCCGAGGGCACCCGCAGCCCCGACGGCCGGCTCTACCGCGGACGCACCGGCGTCGCGCGCATGATCCTCGAGGGCGGCGTGCCCGTCGTGCCAGTCGCGATGATCGACACCGAGAAGGTCATGCCCATCGGCTCGCGACTTCCCAAGGTGCGTCGCATCGGCATCGTCATCGGCAAGCCCCTCGATTTCTCTCGTTTCGAGGGCATGGAGGGCGACCGTTTCATCCTCCGTTCCATCACCGACGAGATCATGTACGAGCTCGACCGGCTGAGCGGCCAGGAATACGTGGACGTGTACGCCTCCTCCGTCAAGGAAAAGCAGGCTTCTCTCAGCCGGTAGGCTGGGATGTCGGGCCATTCGCCCGCACGCACCCCGCTTGATCAGCCCCGAGGCATTGAGGAACCACCCCCTGTGTTTGCCAGCAATGATGACCCGGTCGTACTCGCAGATCCCTCAGTGATCGCGGGGCTCGACCATTGGCGCACACTGCCGATCAAGCAACAGCCGCAGTGGCCGGATGCATCGGCCGTGCAGGCCGCGTCGGCCGAGATCGCCACACTTCCACCTCTCATCTTCGCCGGTGAGGTCGACGTGCTGCGCGAGCATCTCGCCTCGGCCGCACGGGGCCAAGCCTTCCTGCTGCAGGGTGGCGACTGCGCCGAGACCTTTGCCGGGGCTACGGCGGACGCCATCCGCAACCGGGTGAAGACCGTGCTGCAGATGGCCGTCGTGCTCACCTATGGAGCCTCGACCCCGGTGATCAAGATGGGGCGCATGGCCGGCCAGTTCGCGAAGCCGCGCTCGAGCGACACCGAGACCCGGGGAGACGTGACCCTTCCGGCGTACCGCGGCGACATCGTCAACGGCTTCGACTTCACTCCGGAATCGCGCGAGGCCGACCCGCGCCGGCTCGTGCAGGGGTACCACACCTCGGCATCCACCATCAATCTCGTTCGCGCCTTCACGCAGGGCGGCTTCGCCGACCTGCGCGAGGTGCACCGCTGGAACCAGGGCTTCGCCCGCAACCCCGCGAACGTGCGCTACGAGCAGATGGCCCACGACATCGACAAGGCCATCAAGTTCATGGAGGCGGCGGGCGCCGACTTCGACGAGCTCAAGCGCGTGGACTTCTACACGAGCCACGAGAGCCTGCTCATGGACTACGAGCGCCCGATGACGCGCATCGACTCACGCAATGGCGAACCGATCAACACCTCGGCGCACTTCCTCTGGATCGGTGAGCGCACCCGCGACATCGACGGCGCCCACGTGGACTACATGTCGAGGGTGCGCAACCCGATCGGCGTGAAGCTCGGCCCGACGACCAAGATCGACGACATGCTGCGGCTCATCGACAAGCTCGATCCCGAACGCGAACCCGGGCGACTCACGTTCATCACCCGCATGGGTGCTGGCAAGGTGAGGGATGCCCTCCCGCCGCTGCTCGAAGCGATCAAGCAGGTGGATGCCAACCCGCTTTGGGTGACCGATCCGATGCACGGCAACGGTCTGACCACGCCCAACGGCTACAAGACCCGTCGCTTCGACGACGTCGTGGACGAGGTCAAGGGCTTCTTCGAGGCACACCGTGCCGCGGGCACGTACCCGGGCGGCATCCACATCGAGCTCACCGGAGACGACGTGACGGAGTGCCTCGGCGGGTCGGAGCAGATCGACGAGGCCACCCTCGCGACGCGCTACGAGTCGCTCTGCGATCCGCGCCTCAACCACATGCAGTCGCTCGAGCTCGCGTTCCTCGTGGCCGAGGAGCTCGCGGCGCGCTAGCCTGCGTGCTCGATTTCGCCCGACTGGGTGCCGGTCTGATTAGCCCGGTGGTGGCATGGTGGCAGCGCCGCCGACGATGAACGCGCAGTTCGCTCGTGAGGCTAGAAGCTGTTGAAGTTGACCTTCACCGTCGAACCCTTGTCGACCATCGATCCGGCCGTAGGGTCCGTCTTGCCGACTGTGACGACCAGCGCCACGGCATCTGCTGCACGGTTGTAGCTGGGTTTGAAGCCCGCATCGAGCAGGGTCTGCTTGGCCTTTGCCCACGTCATGTTGATGACATCCGGAACAGCGATCTGCTCCTTGCCCTTGGAGATCGTCAGCGAGATTGGATCTCCGGGACGGATGACGGCGCCGTCAGCCAGGTCCGTGCCGATGACGCTGCCCGAGGGCACTGTGTCGCTGTACTCCTGGCGACCCGGTGTCGCAGTGAGTTGCACCGCCTTGAGGATGTTGGTCGCCTCCGCGAGGGTCTTGCCCGCGACATCCGGGATCGCACCCACCGAGACGACGAGAGAGATGGGCTGTTTCTCGCCGTAGGTGGTGACCGTCGTGAGGTCTAGTGCATCGGTGCCGAATGCCGAGATCACGGTGTCTTTCGAGATCTTGGCGTCGAATTGCTTCGACGAAGCCTTCGAGTCGTAGCGGAAGCCGGCATCCCTGATGTTCTGGATTGCAGCGTTCTGCGCCTCTCCCACGAGCGTGGGAACGGCGATGTTCTTGGGACCGCTGGAGACCAGAAGGGTCACCTGGCTGTCCTTTGCCACCCTCGTCCCGATGGCCGGGGTGGTCTGCGCCACGGCTCCCTTCGGCACCTTCAGCGAGGGCGTCTGCCCGGGAGTCGGGTTCACGGTGAGCCCGAGGCCGCTCAGGGTTGCGGTCGCCGCGGCCGGAGACTGCCCGGCGAGGTCGGGGATCGCGACCTGCGCGCCGGGTCCCGTGCCGAAGTACCACCCGGTGCCGCCGGCGAGTGCGGCGAAGAGGATGACGAGGGCGAACAGCCAGAAGCCCTTGCGTCGTCGCTGCTCGCTCTTCACCGCGAGGGTGTTGGCGGTCTCCGTGAGGATCGGGCCGGTGCGGTGACGTGCCTTGGGGGAGAGGATCTGCGTGTCACCGGTGCTCGACGGCGCGGCCACCGCGGAGGGCATGATCATCGTGCGCTGGATGGCAGTCGCCGCCGTCGGCGGTTCCTCGAGTCTCAGCAGCGCTTCGGTCTCGTGAAGCTGGTCGAGCATGGCCTTCGCGTCCCGCGGGCGCTGGTCGGGATCCCGAGCCGTCGCCCAGAGCACGAGCTCGTCGAGTTCGGCGGGCACCCGCGGATTCTTCGTGCTCGGGGTCGGCACGGTGTCATTGGCGTGCTGGTGGGCGATCTGGAACGCCTGCTCGCCGCGGAACGGCTGCTCACCGGCGAGCATCTCGTAGAGCATGATGCCGACGGCATAGATGTCGCTGCGCGCATCGGCCACACCGCGGGTCACGAGCTCGGGGGAGAGGTAGGCGATCGTGCCGAGCAGGGCGTTGCCGGTGGCCGTATTGGCCGAGGCCGCGCGCGCGAGTCCGAAGTCCCCGATTTTGATGCGTCCGTCATCCGCCAGGAGCACATTTTCGGGCTTGAGGTCCCGATGGACGATGCCGTTCTTGTGGGCGGCGGCGAGACCGGAGAGGATCGCCTCCATGATGTCCATCGCCTGCATCGTGGTGAGCACCTTGTGCTCCGTGAGCAGGTCGCGCAGCGTGATGCCGGGAAGGTATTCCATCACCAGGTAGGCGGTCTCGCCGTCCTGCCCCTGGTCGTAGACGTTCACGACATTCGGGTGCGCCAACCGCGCCGCCGAACGCGCCTCCTGGATGAACCGGGCCTTGTACTGCGAATCATCGGCGAGGTGACCGTGCATGACCTTGATCGCGACACGGCGTTCGAGGCGCAGGTCCGTGGCGAGATACACCGTGGCCATGCCGCCCCGCGCAATGCGCGAACGCACCTGGTAGCGACCGTCGATGAGACGTCCGATCAGGGGGTCAGTGCTGCTGGTGGTCACCAAACGAGTCTAGGGATCGAGTGTCGCAACATCCGGCTAAAACACCGGGCGCGGGCCTCACCGATGCCAGCTTTTGCCGCAATCGTTATGTTGGGTGGCCTACGTGAGGGAGGCGAGCCAGGAACGAGCCGAGGTCTCCCATTTGGCGTAGGCGGAGGGGAAGCCGGAGAGCTGCACTGACTGGGCCGCATCCGTCACCGACTTGGACTGCCAGCCGGGGATGTCGAGAAGCCCGCGGGTGTTCGCGGCGTTGGGGTTCTTGGGTCCGCCGAAGAACAGCCGGGCGGCGTAAGTGGGCTGCAGGATCTGGGACGGAGTGCCCCATCCCGTGCTCGGACGCTGCTGGAAGAGGCCGATCGAGTCGCGGTCGCCGTAGTTCAGGTTGCGCAGGCCCGACTCCTGTGCCGCAGCAGCGAGAGCGATGACGAGTCCATAATCCGGCACACCGAGCGAGCGGCCGACGGAGACGATGGTGCGCGCATTCGACGCCATCTCGCTCGTCATCGGCACGACTGCGGCCGGGGAGGTGGGCACCGTCGAAACGGCCGTGGGGATCACCAGAGTGTGCCCGGCGTAGATGATGCTCGACCAGGTGAGCCCATTGGCCGTGAGAATGGCCTGCGAGGTCACCCCGAACTTCGCGGCGATCTTCGCGATGGTGTCCCCGCTCGCGATGCTGTATCTGGCGGGAGTGCCCGCTGCGGGCGCTGCCGAGGGGGCCTCGATGATGCGAACCTGGCTGGCCGGGGTCACGGATGCCACGCCGGTGCGTCCGGGAATGGCAATGGTCTGGCCCGGGTAGATGATGCTCGTCCACGCCAGCCCGTTGGCGCTCAAGAGCGTCTGCGTGGCGAGACCGAACTTCGCGGCGATCCCGCCGATCGAGTCGCCCTTCTGGATCGTGTAGCGGCTCGTCGGGGTCGCGGCGATCGGAGCGACAGCCGCAACGGCGCCGCTCGTGCTGAGCTTCAGGGTCTGGCCGGCGAAGATCACGGACTTCCAGCTGAGTCCGTTGAGGGCGAGAACCGAGGCGGTGGCGAGGCCATAGCGTCCGGCGATGCTCGAGACCGTGTCACCGGCGACCACCCGATAAGTGGCGGGCGCGGCCGCGGCTACTGTCGTCGCGGCCTGGGAAACGGGGGCAGCGACGGGGTTCGTGGCGGCGCGAGCGGCGGCGGTGAAGGCATCGCGGATGCTCGTGCCGAGTTCGGAGGGAGTGGCCCGAGGTTTGTCGCGGCGCAGGTCGGTGGAGTGCACGGGACCGGTCACGTTGAGGCTCATCGCCATGGTGCCGGCGAGCACGATGGGAATGGTGTTGAAGAGGCCGCGAGCCAACTTGCCCTGGTCGGCACGGTTCGCCTGGCGTCGCGTGCTGCGGGCATCGCCCGTTTCGAATGTGTTCGTCATGCTCAAACCTCTGTCTATCTCTCGCCCCCGAGATAAGCCCGGAACCCGCACTCGGGCATCACGCCATCACAGAACGCTGACACACATCTATAACAGTGTCAATTAGCGGGGCGCATGTTGTTTGAGTTAACACGATGGAAACAAAACTCGAAGAGTTTGCAGGAGCGTCCGCTTCTGGCAGCATTGCGTTCGTGACTACTGCTTCGGACACCCGCTGGCTCACCCTTCCCGAACTCGTCGATATCCTCGGAATCGGCGTGAGCAAGGTGCGGCGGTTGATCGAGGACCACAGCCTTCTCGCCTCGAAGATCGACGGTGTCTGGAAGGTACCGGAGTCGTTCATCCGCGATGCAGAGCCGCTTCCGGAGCTGCGCGGAACGCTGCTGGTGCTGCATGACAGCGGGTACAGCGACGACGAGGCGATGCACTGGCTGCTCACCGAGGAGGAGAGCATCGGCATCCCGCCGATCGACGCGCTGCGAGCCGGCCGCAAGGCAGAGGTGCGCCGGGTCGCGCAGGCTCTCGGGTTCTAACTCCCCGCGCTGCCGCGCGCGGCGCGGGTCACGCGACCCGCTTGATCACGGTGTCGGCGAGCTGCACGAGCTGCTGCTTCGACGACTGGCTGAGCGGGGCATCCGCGATCGCGGTGATCGCGAGCTTCACGTTGTGATCGATGATCTGCTCGACGTGTTCGACCGCACCGCTGTCGCGGATGGAGGCCTGGAGCATCGTCACCTGCTGGGGAGTGAGTTCGGGGTCCCCCAGCAATTCGTCGAGGAGGCTCGTCGAATTCGAGGGGAGCTTGGTTCGCGCGAGAGCGATCAGCACCGTGCGCTTGCCCTCGCGGAGGTCGTCGCCGGAGGGTTTCCCCGTGGTCTCCGGATCGCCGAAGACACCGAGCAGGTCGTCGCGCAACTGGTAGGCGATTCCCAGCGGCAGTCCGAATTCCCGCAACGCCGTGACCTGTTCGATCGATCCGCCGGCCAGCGCCGCGCCGATCGCGAGGGGTGCCTCGATGCTGTACTTCGCGGATTTGTAGACGATGACCCGGTGCGCCCGGGACAGGAGCTCCGGCTCGGGATAGTTGCGCCAGCTGCGCTCCTCGAGGATGTCGAGATACTGGCCGACGGTCACTTCGGTGCGCATCCGGTTGAATTCCGCTCGAGCGGCCACCCGGGATGCGGGAGAAGACAGCGCCTGCAACCCGGAGTCGAAGAGTTCGTCGCTCCAGCTCAGAAGGAGGTCGCCGAGGAGCAGGGCGGCGGACTGGCCGAACCCGCGAGCGCTTCCGGTCCACCGACCGTCGTCGTGAAGACCCTCGAAGCGCTTGTGCGCACTGGGCATACCGCGACGGGTGTCGGAGTTGTCCATGATGTCGTCGTGCACGAGCGCGGCGGCATGGAAGACCTCGAGGCCGCTCGCGGCGAGCACGATCGCCTCGAGGTCGCTCGGGGCGCTGCGGTCGGGCATCACATCGAACGCCGTCGTGTGGCCGCTCACGGACTGCCACCCCCAGTAGCAGAACAGCGCGCGAAACCGCTTTCCGCCCCTCAGCAGATCCCGCGAGAAGTCGATGAACGGGGCCAGGTCCGGCCCGATCGAGGCGAGCAGTGGCTCCCTCTCGTCGAGAAAGGCATCGATGTCGTTCTGGACAAGGTCAACTAACCGCTTACTCTCAGGCACAGTTATAGCCTAGCCACGTGGGGGAGCCTACAATTGGCATGTATCACCACCACGCCTCTGACCTGAAGGGAGTCATTATGCCGCTGTCAGAACATGAACAGCGTCTCCTGGACGAGATGGAACGCAGTCTCTATCACAACGACGCCGACTTCGTCGCGACCGTCGGATCGGGTCGAGGGCGCCCCACCTACCGTTCCATCGTGATCGGCATTCTCGTCGGTCTCGTCGGGGTCGCGGTCATCGTGGCGGGAGTGATGCTCCAACTCGCCATCCTCGGTGTCGCCGGCTTCGTCGTCATGTTCGTCGGCGTGCTCGTGGCGATCTCGTCTCCGCGGCGCCTCGTCGAAGAGCCTCCCCGCCCCACGGAAACGCGTTCCAAGGCGACCTTCATGGATCGCATGAACGAGCGGTGGGACAAGCGTCAGGACGGGCGCGAGCAGTAAACAGACTTCACAGATTTGGGCCGATCGAGAGATCGGCCTTTTTTTGTGCCCATTTTTGCTCCGGATTCTGCCAAGTAGCTCCATTTCCCTCCACTCTCGACTAGCCCGGTATTGCAGGGAAGTTCACCCCAGAAAGGGGCAATTTGGCGCGCTTTTCATTGATTTGTGGTGGAGAGTGGAGTAAAGTGGAGTACACCTGAATCCAGGCCGGAGAATGAGGGGGAGTGGCCGATGTTCCTTGGCACGCACACCCCCAAGCTCGACGACAAAGGCCGCATCATCCTTCCGGCCAAGTTCTGGTCGGAGCTCGAATCCGGCATCGTCATCACCCGCGGCCAGGAGCACTGCCTCTACGTGTTCTCCACCCGCGAGTTCGAGGCGCTTCACGACCGGATCCGCCAGGCTCCCGTCACCAGCAAGCAGGCACGTGACTACCTGCGACTCTTTCTCTCCGGCGCCAATGCCGAGGTGCCGGACGCCCAGCACCGTGTCACGATTCCCGCCGGCCTTCGCGCCTACGCCGGCCTCGGCCGCGACCTCACCGTGATCGGTGCGGGCAACCGGGCGGAGATCTGGGACACCGCCGCGTGGGAGACCTACTACTCCGAGCAGGAGAGTGCCTTCGCCGACACGACGGAGGAGGTGATCCCGGGACTCTTCTAGAGCCCTTGTTCCTGACTCCCAGCCGTCGATTCGCCCTGACATCACTTCCCCGGTGACAGGTCGGACGGATGGGGATCAGGAACAAGGAACAGAAGACACCGGCCACCATGGTCGAAAACCAGATCCACACCCCCGTGATGCTCGAGCGGAGCATCGAGCTGCTCAGCCCCGCTCTCTCCCACCCGGGCGCCGTGCTGGTGGATGCCACGCTCGGCATGGCCGGCCACGCCGAGGCCTTCCTCCAGCGATTCCCCGAGCTCGTGCTCGTGGGGCTCGACCGCGACACCGACGCCCTCGCCATCGCGGCAGAGCGCCTCGCCCCCTTCGGCGACCGGGTGCACCTCGTGCACACGGTCTACGACAGGTTCGAGGAATCCCTCCACGAGCTGGGCATGGCCGAGGTGTCGGGGATCCTCTTCGACCTCGGAGTCTCGTCTCTGCAGCTCGACCGGGTGGAGCGCGGGTTCTCCTACTCCAAGGACGCTCCGCTCGACATGCGGATGGATGCCACGTCGCCGCTGACTGCCGAGCGCATCCTCGCGGACTACAGCGAGACCGAGTTGCGTCGCATCTTCTGGGAGTTCGGCGAGGAACGTCTCGCCCAGCGCTACGCCAAGAAGATCGTGGAGACGCGCGAGACACGGCCGCTCGTGCGCTCTGCCGAACTCGTCGAACTGATCACCGCCGCGACCCCCGTGGCGATCCAGCGCAAGGGTCACCCGGCCAAGCGGGTCTTCCAGGCGCTTCGCATCGAGGTGAACCAGGAGCTGTCGGTGCTCGAGCGGGCCATCCCGGCCGCGCTCCGCTCGCTCGCCGTCGACGGTCGCATCGTCGTGCTCTCCTACCAGTCGCTCGAAGACCGCATCGTCAAGCGCGCCCTGGCCGCCGCATCCTCTTCCACCGCTCCTGCGGGGCTCCCCATCGAACTGCCGGAGCACCGGGCAGAGTTCACCCTTCTCGTTCGCGGCGCAGAACTCGCCACCGACGACGAAAAAGCCGCGAACCCGCGGTCCACCCCAGTGCGGCTGCGCGCCGCGTCACGCATCCGGAGGGCCGCATGAGTAACACTCTCGCCATCGATCTGCCAGATTTCCTTCCGGCGGAACGCGAGATCCACCCCCGCCACATCGAGATCGTCTCGAGCCGCAGCCAGAAGCGGGCCCGCCCCCGAGTGGTCTACGCCCTCGTGGCCATCGCCGGCCTGTTTGTGATCCTCATTGCGCAGCTTCTGCTCAGCATCTGGCTGTCGAACGGCGCGTACGAGATCTCCGGCCTGCAGCAGACCCAGCGCGACCTGTCGCGCGACCAGCAGTCCCTCGCCGAGTCCCTCAACGTGTTGCAGTCTCCGCAGAACCTCGCCGGTCAGGCATCCGCGCTCGGAATGGTGCTGAACACGGGCAGCCAGGGCTTCCTCAGCCTCTCCGGAGGGGTCACTCGAGCGCCCACCCCGGCCACGGCCGACACGGCTGTTGCGGCGGACGCCGCTACCTACACCCCGAACGCACTGATCACCCCCGACATCTCTGCCCTCGGCGCGACGGCCGCGGCGGCCACGGCGGCGACTACGGCGGCGACCGCTGGCGCGCCTGCCGCACCGGCGGGTGTGGGGTCGGTAACGTCCACTCCGGGGGCTCCGGCACAGGTCGTGCTGCCGTCGCCGATCACTCACTGACCACCACCAGCCCGCATCCCGAGAGGAGGCGCCCGTGACCAATCCCCGGAGCACGCGTCGTCGTCTGGCCCTCGCGATCGTCATGGTGTTCGCCGTCATCGGCGTCTTCGCCGTGCGCCTCGTCGACATCCAGCTGGTGCGAGCGGACCAGCTCACGTCCGACTCGCTCAACAAGCGTGCCGTGAAGATCCCCACCTACGCGGCTCGTGGCGAGATCATCGACAGCAATGGTGTGGTGCTCGCGGACAGCGTCAACCGGTACGACGTGGTCGTGTCTCCGGCCAACTTCGCCAAGATGGATGCTTCGGGGGGCTATTCCGTCGTCGGCAAGGACGGCACGAAGACCATGGTCACCGTGATGCAGGGCGCAACGGAGCTCGCCACCCTCACCAAGCAGGACCCGGCGACGGTCTACCAGTCGCTCACGAAGAATCCGACGTCCAACTACGCCCTCGTGACGAAGTCGGTGGACCTCGAGACCCGACGGGCGATCGAGAAGCTCAAGATTCCGGGGATCGCGTTCCAGCTGCACCCCATGCGCACCTATCCGAACGGCTCGGTGGCGGGAAACCTCACGGGATACCTGAGCACTGACGGCCCGGGCGGAGGCCTCGAGCTCGGCGACAACTCGTGCCTGGCGAGCAAGAACGGAACCACCACCTACGAGCAGGGGGCGGATGGGGTGCAGATCCCCGGAAGCGAGGTCACCAACACGGCGTCCCAACCCGGTGGCACGCTCAAGCTCTCGATCGACAGCGACCTGCAGTGGTTCGCCACCCAGGCGATCGCCGAGCAGGGCACCGCAATCGGCGCCCAGTCCGCCACGGCTGTCGTGCTGCGCATCAAGGACTTCCACCTGATGACTGTGGCGGACTGGCCCGCTGTCGACCCCAACAATGTGGACGGCTCAGAGCGCGCCAACTACGGATCGCTCGCCTTCACCGCGGAGTACGAGCCCGGCTCCGTGCTCAAGGCGATTTCCGCCTCGGCCCTCATCGACACGGGCATCGGCTCCCCGACAATGCAGGCCGTCGTGCCGTCGCACTGGGTGACGCCGGAGGGCGCCATCATCAACGATGCCGCGCCGCACCCCGAGCAGCACCTCACCCTGACCGGGGTGCTTCAGAACTCCTCGAACGTGGGAATCTCCAAGCTCGGTTCAGAGGTGCCAGAGCAGACGCGGCTCGACTACATGAAGAAGTTCGGGCTCGGCCAAGCCACCGCCGTCGGATTCCCCGGAGAAGCCACCGGCCTCATCAACAAGCTGCCCTGGGACAACCAGACCCACTACAACGTGCTGTACGGACAGGGAGTCTCGGCCACGGCACTGCAGATCGCCCAGATCTTCGGCACCCTCGGAAACGGCGGCCTGAGACTGCCGACCACGCTCGTCGAGAGCTGCACGAAGTCCGACGGCACCGTCATCGACCAGCCCTCGACCGCCGGGACCCGGGTGGTGTCGGAAAGCACGGCGAAGACCGTGGTCAACATGCTCGAGAGCGTCGTGCAGGGCGGCGAGCTCTCCAAGGCCGTCAAGATCCCGGGCTACCGGGTCGCGGGCAAGAGCGGTACCGCCGAGATGGCGTCCAACGGGCGCTACACCGGTGACCGGGTCGTGTCCTTCGCCGGCATCGCCCCCGCCGAGGACCCGCAGTACGTGGTTGTCGTCACCTACACGAAGCCAGCTACCATGAAGAGTTCGGCCGCCGCGGCGCCGACCTTCAAGAAGATCATGTCCCAGGTGCTCACAAAGTACCGGGTGCCCCCGTCGACAACGCCATCCACCTATCCGGCGACGACCTGGTAAGAAAGTAGACGCTGTGACTGCACGGATCCCCCCGGTTCTTCGACCGGAGCATCCGCTGGCCAGGCCTCTCGCCGGACTCGTCTCCGAGTTCGGGCTCGAATCGGTCGGCTCGCTCGATGGCGTCGAGATCACCGGCGTCACGCTGCGCTCCACCGAGGTGCAGGATGGCGACCTGTACGTCGGCATCCAGGGTCTCAACAGTCACGGCGCCCAGTACGCCGCGCAGGCCGCCGAGAGCGGTGCGGTCGCCGTGCTGACCGACGCGGCTGGAGCTCAGCTGGCTGCAGACAGCGGCCTTCCCATCGTGATCGTGGAGTCGCCCCGGTTGGCGCTCGGCGACGTGTCGGCGTGGGTGTACCGCACCAACGAGCATCCGCCGCTCATGCTCGGTATCACCGGCACCAACGGCAAGACCTCCACCGCCTACATCCTCGAGGCGATCCTCAAGCAGCTCGGGCTCGTGACGGGCCTCTCGTCCACCGCAGAGCGTCACATCGGCGATGTGAGCGTCGTCTCCCGGCTCACCACCCCCGAGGCGAGCGAGATGCATGCCCTCCTTGCCCGGATGCGCGAGAGCGAGGTGCGCGCGGTCGCGGTCGAGGTGAGCGCCCAGGCTCTCACCAAGAACCGCATCGACGGGCTCATGTTCGATGTGGTGGCCTTCACCAATCTGAGCCACGATCACCTCGACGACTACGCCGACATGGACGAGTACTTCGAAGCCAAGCTCGGGTTCTTCGACCCGGCGCGCGGAAAGCGCGGAGTCGTCTCGCTCGACACGGCCTGGGGCGCGAAGGTCGTCGACCGGTCCCGCATCCCGGTGACCACGATCTCTGCGACTCCCGGCGTGGTGGGGGAGTGGAACGTGGAGATCCTCGACGAGCGCGCATCCGGGGTCGAATTCACCCTCACCGGCCCGGAGGGTCGTTCGATCACCACCCACGTGCCCCTCATCGGCTGGCACATGGCGGCCAACGCTGCCCTCGCGATCGTGATGCTCGTGGAGGCGGGCTTCGAGCTCGAGGCCATCGGCCAGGCAATCGAGCACGGCATCGACGCCTACATCCCCGGTCGCACCGAACGGGTCTCCGGGGACCGTGGACCGAGCGTCTACGTCGACTTCGGTCACAGTCCCGATGCCTTCCTCAACACCCTCGGCGCGGTGAGCAAGTTCACCACCGGCCGCGTGATCATGGTGTTCGGCGCCGATGGCGACCGTGACGCCACAAAGCGGCACGAGATGGGCCGGGTCGCCTCCGAGGGATCCGACATTCTCGTGATCACCGACCACCACCCGCGCTTCGAGGACCCGGAATCCATCCGGGCGACCCTCATCGAGGGCGCGAATCTCGCCGAGCACCAGGCGGAGCTTCACGAGGTCAGTCCCCCCGAGAAGGCGATCCGCGTTGCTGTTGCGCTCGCCCAGGAGGGTGACTCCATCCTCTGGGCCGGCCCGGGGCATCAGGACTACCGCGACATCCGGGGCGAACGCACGCCGTACTCCGCCCGCGCGGAGGCCCGCGAGGCACTGCGAGAGGCGGGTTGGGCCTAAGTGATCTCGCTCACTCTTGCCGATCTCGCGGCGGCCGTCGGCGGCGCACTCAGCCTCGCGCCGGGAAGCCACGACTTCGACGATATCTCCGGATCGGCACAGACCGACTCGAGACTTGTCACCGTGGGATCGATCTTCATCGCGCTGCCCGGGGAAGTCTCCGACGGACACCTGTTCGCGCAGGCCGCGATCGACAACGGCGCGGTGCTCCTGATCGTCGACCACGAACTCGAGCTGCCGGTGTCCCAGGTCGTGGTGCCCGACACGCTCACGGCCCTGGCCGATCTCGCCCGCTTCGTCGTGGCTCGCGTGCGCGCAGAGGGCGCCCTCAAGGTCATCGGGATCACCGGATCCAACGGCAAGACCACCACGAAGAACATGCTGCGCGCGGTGCTGGAGACGGCCGGAGCCACCATCGCCCCTCCCGGCTCCTTCAACAACCAGGTCGGCGCGCCCCTCTCGATGCTCTCCATCGACTTCGGCACGCGCTTCCTCGTCATCGAGATGGGGGCATCCGCCATCGGGGATATCGCCCGCACCGTCGGCATCGCGGTGCCGGACATCTCGGTGGTCCTCAAGGTGGGGCTCGCCCATGCCGGCGAATTCGGCGGGATCGAGCAGACCCAGCGGGCGAAGTCCGAGATCGTCACCGAGCTCCCGGCCGGCGCCGTCGCCATCCTCAACGTCGACGACGAACGTGTCGCCGCCATGGCAGCCCTCACCCAGGCCCGCCCGGTCTGGTTCGGACTGGATGCCACCGCTGATGTTCGCGGCGACGACCTGCGTGCCACCGCCTCCGGCACGGCATTCACGCTGATCGTCGGCGACGTCCACCGGCCGGTACAGCTGCGGATCCTGGGCGAACACCATGTCATGAATGCCCTCGCAACTCTCGCGGTCGCGCGAGAGCTCGGGGTGGACCTCGACAGCGCCATCACCGCGCTCGAAACCGTGCCGCGCGCCGAACGCTGGCGCATGGAGGTGTTGACCCGATCAGACGGCATCGTGGTGATCAACGACGCCTACAACGCCAGCCCCGATTCGATGTCGGCCGCGCTCAAGACCCTTGCGCAGATCATCGAACCCGGGCAGCGCTCCATCGCGATTCTCGGCGAGATGGCCGCCCTCGGCGCCTATTCCGACGAGGAGCACGACCGCATCGGGCGCCTCGTCGTGCGCCTCAACATCCAGAAGCTCATCGTGGTCGGCCACGGCGCCCGGCATATCCACAACGCGGCGGGGCTCGAGGGCTCGTGGGACGGGGAGTCCATGCTCGTCGCGACCGCCGACGAGGCCTATCAGCACCTCAGTGACGACCTGCGCGCGGGCGATGTCGTGCTGGTGAAATCGTCGAAGTCCGCCAATCTCCGCTTTCTCGGTGACCGCCTCGGCGAGGTGACCTGAGTGATAGCGCTTCTCACCGCGGGCGGCGTCGGCATGGTGTTCACCCTGCTGCTGACGCCGCTGTTCGCCAGGGCGTTCCGGTGGCTCAAGCTCGGACAGTTCTACCGTGCCGACACCCCAACGGCGCATGTGATGAAGCGCGGCACTCCCTCGATGGGCGGGATCGTATTCATCACCGCATCGATCGTGGGATATTTCGTCGGTCACCTCGTGGGCGGGGACTCCGTCGCCGGCACGGGCATCCTGGTGCTCGCGATGATGGCCGGTCTCGGCCTGATCGGCTTTCTCGACGACTACCTCAAGGTCAAGCGCCAGAACAGCGTCGGGCTCGCCGGCTGGTACAAGATCGTCGGCACGGTGATCGTGGCCATCGTGTTCGGCATCATCGCGATCGTGTACCGCGACGCGAACAACCGCACGCCCGCCTCCACGGCGATCTCCTTCGTGCGCGACCTCAACTTCAACTTCGTCGTGGTGTTCGGCGCAACCTTCGGGATCGTCCTCTTCATCGCATGGATCGTTCTCATCACCACCGCGACCACCAATGCGGTGAACCTCGCCGACGGGCTCGATGGTCTCGCCGCCGGGTCGTCCATCCTCGCCATCGGCTCGTACATCATCATCGGCTTCTGGCAGTCGAACCAGTCCTGCTTCAGTACGACGATCGCCGAGAGCGGCAACCTCTTCAAGTGCTACACCGTGTCGCGTCCGCTCGACATCGCGGTGGTGGCGGCGGCGATCGTCGGATCGCTCATCGGCTTCCTCTGGTGGAACACCGCTCCGGCCCAGATCCACATGGGCGACACCGGATCCTTCGGCCTCGGAGGGGCTCTCGCCGCTCTGGCGATCCTCTCCCGCACCGAGCTCCTCCTCGTGCTGATCGGCGGACTGTTCCTCGTGATCACCGGGCAGGTGATCGTGCAGCGCATCTACTTCAAAGTCACGCGCGGCAAACGGATCTGGCGCGCAAGTCCGCTTCATCACCACTTCGAGATGAAGGGCTGGGCGGAGGTCACGATCGTCGTGCGGTTCTGGATCATCTCCGGCCTCTTCGTGGCCGCCGGTGTCGGCACCTTCTACCTCGAATGGCTCTCCCGGGTTCCCTGATGGCGCGCACTGCGGATGATGTGTCCGGCCTCACCGGATGGAATGCCGACTGGGCGGGGTTGCGGGTGGCCGTGCTCGGGCTGGGCATGACCGGATTCTCGGTCGCCGACACGCTTGCCGAGCTCGGAGCCGAGCTGGTCGTGCTGGCAGACCGTGCCGACGGGGAGATTGCCGACCTGCTCGAGGTGATCGGGGTGCGCCTCGCAGTCGTCGACCTGGAGACCGAGCTCGAAACCTTCGCCCCGGAGCTCGTCGTCGTCTCGCCCGGCTTCGCCCCGTCGCATCCACTCGTCGCGTGGTCGATCGACGCGGGTGTGCCGCTGTGGGGGGATGTCGAACTCGCCTGGCGACTGCGCGATCGTTCGGGTCGAGTCGCCGAATGGATCGCCATCACCGGCACCAACGGCAAGACGACCACGACGCAGCTCACCACCGCGATGCTCGTCGCGGGCGGCAAGCGGGCGATCGCCTGCGGCAACGTCGGCATTCCGGTACTCGACGCCGTGCGCGACCCGATCGGTTTCGATGCCCTTGTCGTCGAACTCTCCAGCTTCCAGTTGCACTACCTGCACTCCATGTCTGCATGGTCGAGCGTGTGTCTCAACGTGGCGGACGACCACCTCGATTGGCACGGTTCGGCTGCGGCCTACCGCGCCGCCAAAGGCAGCGTCTATGAGCGCACCCGGGTCGCCTGCGTCTACAACCTCGAGGACGACACCACCCGAGAACTCGTGGAGGAGGCCGAGGTGGTGGAGGGATGCCGCGCGATCGGCTTCGGGCGCGGGCTGCCTGGCCCGAGCGACGTCGGTCTTGTCGACGAGATCGTGGTGGACCGCGCCTTCCTGGCCGACCGCTGGCACTCGGCTACCGAGATCACCACGGTGCACGAACTCGAGACCGTGGGTCTCGGCTCGCCCCACATGATCGCCAACGTGCTCGCCGCATCCGCCCTCGCCCGTTCTTTCGATGTACCGACGGCCGATATCCGCGCGGCGCTCGGTGCCTTCCGCATGGACCATCACCGCACAGAGACGATCCTCGACCGCGACGGCATCCGGTGGGTGAATGACTCGAAGGCGACGAACCCACACGCGGCCCAGGCGGCGCTCGAATCCTTCGAGTCCGTGGTCTGGGTGGTCGGCGGACTGCTCAAGGGAGTGGATGTCACCGAACTGGTGTCCGCGAACCATGCGCGCCTGCGCGCGGTCATCCTCATCGGCGCCGACCGTTCCGTGCTTCGCGACGCGTTCCTGCGACACGCGCCATCGCTGCCCCTGTTCGAGGTCGACACCGCTGACACTAAAGAGGTGATGCCGACAGTCGTGAGACTGGCGGTCGCGGTCGCCCAGCCCGGGGACACAGTTCTTCTCGCTCCGGCGGCCGCATCCATGGACCAGTTCACCGACTACGCCGACCGGGGCAACCGATTCGCCGACGCGGTGCGCGAGGCAGACACAGCACGAGATGCAGGCGGAGAGGGCACGAATGACCACGAGCCCTCCGCGACCCCGGGCGAAGACTAGGCCGGCGGCGCGCCCCGACCCGGGTGCGCGTCCGGCAGAACAGAACGAATCCCGCGGTCCCGCCGCCGTGGTGACCGTCAAGCGTCTCTTCGCTGCCGAGACCGGCAGCTATTTCCTTCTTCTCGGAACGACACTCTTCCTCGTGGTCTTCGGACTGGTGATGGTGCTCTCCTCCTCCGCCGTCGAGTCGTTCAAAGCGAGCGGCGACTTCTTCAACGGCTTCGTTCGCCAGGTTCTGTTCGCGGCGATCGGCGTGCCCCTGATGCTCATCTCGGCCCGCCTGCCCGCCTTCTTCTGGAAGAAATGGGCCGGTCGATTCCTCGTCATCGCCATCGGACTCCAGCTGCTGGTCTTCGTGCCGCACATCGGCGTCGATATCAACGGAAACCGCAACTGGATCAACATCGGCGGCTTCACCGCCCAGCCTTCCGAGCTCATCAAGGTGGCCCTCGTGCTCTGGCTCGGCAAGTCACTCTCGGGCATGCAGGATCGCCTGGACGACTGGCGTGAGCTGGTCAAGCCACTCATCCCGGCCGGCATCGCGATCGGGCTCGTCGTGCTCGGCGGCGACATCGGTACCGCGATCATCCTTCTCGCGATCGTCTTCGCCACCCTGTTCTTCGCCGGGGTCAGCCTGCGGCTCTTCGCGATTCCCCTCGTGGCCCTGGCGATCGCCGGGTCCGCCATCGCGCTCGGTTCGGGCTCCCGGGCCTCCCGAATCGCGGCTGTCGTCAACGGCTGCAAGACAGACACCGACCACAACGGACTCTGCTGGCAGACCGTGCACGGCTGGTGGGCATTGGCCTCCGGTGGCATCTTCGGGGTGGGGCTCGGCAACTCCAAACTCAAATGGTCCTGGCTGCCCGAGGCTGACAACGACTTCATCTTCGCGATCATCGGCGAAGAGCTCGGACTCATCGGCGCCATCCTCGTGCTGGTTCTGCTCCTCGTGCTCGCGATCACCTTCGTGCGGATCATCAGGGCGCGCCCCACCACCGACGCCTTCGCACGGGTCGCCGTGAGCGCGGTGCTCATCTGGGTCATCGGGCAGGCCTTCGTGAACATCGCGGTGGTGCTGGGGCTGTTACCCGTGCTGGGAGTGCCGCTCCCGTTGATCTCGGCGGGAGGGTCCGCCCTCGTCACCACGCTCCTCGGCATCGGAATCGTGCTGTCCTTCGCGCGTCACGCTCCGAACGCCTCGCCGACGACTGCGACCGGCGGTCGCCTGAGGTGACGCGGTATCTCCTCGCCGGCGGGGGAACAGCTGGACATGTGAACCCCCTGCTCGCCGTCGCCGACCGGCTCGTTCTCCGCGACCCGGAGGCGGTCATCCTCGTCCTCGGCACCGCGGAGGGTCTCGAATCACGGCTGGTGCCGGCGCGCGGTTATCAGCTCCTGGTCGTCGCCCGCCTGCCATTCCCTCGCCGTCCGAATGGGGATGCGCTGCGGTTCCCCGGCCGATTCAGTCGGCTCGTCGGCGACATCCGCGGCCTGATCCGTGAGCATCGCATCGACGTCGTGGTGGGCTTCGGCGGCTATGTCTCCGCCCCCGCCTATCTCGCCGCTCGGCGAGAGAACGTGGCCATCGCCATCCACGAGGCGAATGCCCGGCCGGGGATGGCCAACCGGCTCGGTGCCCGGCTCACCCGCTTCGTCGGCACCGCCTTCCGCTCTGCCCGTCTTCCGCATGGCCGTTTCGTCGGCATGCCCCTTCGCCGGGAGATCGAGTCGCTCGACCGACCGGCAGAGCGATGGGAGGCCCTCGAGTTCTTCGGACTCTCCCCGTCACGGCCGACCCTCCTCGTGACCGGTGGGTCCCAGGGCGCGCTGCACCTCAACGAGGTCGTGAACGAGTCGGCCGCGACCATCATCGGCGCGGGATGGCAGATCCTTCACGTCACGGGGGAGCGGTCGATCCTGCCGCCCACCACGCTGGCGCACTACCTGATGGTGCCCTACTGCGACCGGATGGACCTGGCCCTCGCCGCGGCGGATCTTGCCGTCGCCCGGGCCGGAGCGGCGACAGTGAGCGAGTTCAGTGCGCTCGGCGTGCCCGCCGTGTATGTGCCACTGGCGATCGGCAACGGCGAGCAGAGACTCAATGCCCGCGATGTCGTGGATGCCGGAGGGGCGCTCATCGTGGACAACGCGGAGTTCACCCCGCGCTGGGTGCTCGACCACCTGGTTCCACTGCTGGAAGACCGTGCCGCCATCGCCGCCATGGCCGCGCGCACACTGCCGGTCGGTGTGCTCGACGGCGCCGATCGAATGGTCGACCTCGTCGGGGATGCCCGCGCCTCCACCGTAGATTTGACCGCGTGATCAAGTCAGACTTCTCCCAATCCGTGCCCGACGACCTCGGCAGGGTGCATTTCGTCGGCATCGGCGGCGCCGGCATGAGCGGCATCGCCCGTCTCTTCCTCGAGGCCGGGCTGCCGGTCACCGGCTCGGACATCCGCGCGACGGAAACTGTGGAAGCCCTTCGCGCGAGCGGAGTCGCGGTGGCGATCGGTCACTCCGCCGTGAACATCGACGGCGCGGATACCCTCATCGTCACCGGAGCGATCGCCGAAGACAATCCCGAATTCCTGGCCGCGCGCGAACGGGGCCTTCCGATCGTCCATCGCGCCCAGGCCCTCGCCTGGCTCACACGCAATCACCGCGTGGTGGCGATCGCGGGAGCCCACGGAAAGACCACGTCGACGGCGATGATCGTGACGGCGATGCTCGCGCTCGAGATGGATCCGAGTTTCGTCAACGGGGGAGTGATCCGCTCGCTCGGCGTCAGCGCCGCCACCGGCACCGGCGAGGTCTTCGTCGTGGAGGCTGATGAATCGGACGGCTCTTTTCTGCTCTATGACACCGCTATCTCGCTGATCACGAACGTCGACCCGGACCACCTGGACCACTACGGCTCGGAGGAGGCTTTCGAACAGGCCTTCGTGACGTTCGCGCGCAAGGCCTCCGAACGGGTCGTCATCTCGAGTGACGATGCCCGAGCGGTCTCCGTTACCACTCACCTCGGGGATCGCAGTGTGCTGACATTCGGGCAGCATGCGGATGCCGACATCCGACTGCACTCGATCGAGAGCACCGAGACTGTCGCCTTCACCCTGCGCTATCGCGGTGCCGACTATGCGACCAGGCTCCGTGTCGCAGGGCTCCATAACGCGATCAATGCCGCGGGAGCGTTCGGCGTGCTCGTCTCGCTCGGTCTCGAACCGCAGGCCGCGCTCGACGCGATCGCCCTGTTCGAGGGGACAGAGCGGCGCTTCGAACTGCGCGGCACGGTGCGGGGGGTGAGCGTCTACGACGACTTCGCTCACCATCCGACGGAGATCAGGGCCGCCCTGTCCGGCGCGCGCGGAGTCGTCGGGGCCGGACGCCTGATCCCGATCTTCCAGCCTCACCTCTATTCGCGCACGAAGCAGATGGCGGCCGAATTCGCCGAGACCTTCGAGTCGCTTGCGGACATCACGATCGTCGTGCCGATCTACGGCGCCCGCCAGGACCCGGAGCCGGGCGTCACCGGGGAGCTCATCACCCGTCTCTTCGTCGACCAGTCGCGCGTGCACTATTTCGACGAGTGGCAGGATGCCGCGGACTTCGCCGCCTCGATCGCGCGCGAGGGTGACTTCGTGATCCCGATGGGCGGCGGCGATGTCTACCGCATCATCCCCCGGCTCCTTGAGACCCTTGCGCTGCCGCCGGGCGAGACGGAAGGCGGGCCCCGATGAAGAGGCCGGAAGGATTCGATCGCACGCCGGGTTCGACCTCCGGAGCCACGCCGCCCCGGATGCCCTCCCCGCAGAAGCCTTCGGCACAGAAGCCGGTGGCGCAGAAGTCTTCCGTGAAGAGGCCGGTGGTTCCGTCCGTGTCCCCGACCCCGGCCATCCCAGCCGCACCGGAGGCGCCGAGTGCACAGAGTCGCTCGAAGCCGCCGGGCCGCATGAAACGGGCTCCCTCGTCCGAAGCACCTCTCGACGCGGCGGCCCGCCGTGATCTCAAGCGTGCCGAGAGGGCGCGCCGTGCCTACGAGCGAGGGGAGGCGAGACGATTCACCCGCCGCTCCCGGCGCAGGCGCATCACCTGGATCGTGAGCGGCCTTTCCCTCCTTCTGGTCGTGGGCTTCGTCACCGGAGCTGTGTATTCCCCGCTGCTCTCGCTGAAGACCATCCGGGTGGAGGGCGCATCCCGGGTGAGCGCGGCGAGCGTTCGTGCTGCCGTGGATGGCCAGATCGGCCGGCCCCTCGCCCTCGTCGACTTCGGCTCGATCACTCGGGCGCTCGGCAAGTTCCCCCTGATCCGCAGCTTCGTGACAGAGACGGTGCCGCCGGACACCCTGATCATCCGCATTGCCGAGCGAGCGCCGATCGCCACGCTCGCGACCTCGGATGGATTCTCCGTGGTCGACCCGGCCGGGATCGTCATCGACACCGCGGCGGAGCGGCAGCCCGGGCTGCCGCTGATCGAGCTCGGTTCGGCGACGAAGACGAGCCCGGCCTTCACCGCGGCGGTCGGTGTGCTTCTCGCCCTGCCGTCCGACCTGCTGAAGAAGGTCGACACGGTCACCGCCCAGACCTCGGATGACGTGACCCTCACCCTCACCGGCGGCCAGACCGTCGTGTGGGGGAGTGCGGAGCAGTCCGCACTCAAGGCCAAGGTGCTCGCCGCCGTCATCACCGTGGGCGGCACGACCACGAAGTACGACGTGTCGGCTCCGACTCATCCGGTGCTCGGCGGCAACTGACGCCAATCTCGCCGCGACTTGGCGACACGCTGGACGGCCTCTCGGCGGCATCGCGCCGCGCCCCTTAACTTCGAAACAAGAAACCTATACTGAGCATAACTTTAAGGCTCAGGTAAAGGTTGAAAGTTCCTACCGGAGGCCGGACGTGACAACGAACCAGAACTACCTAGCCGTGATCAAGGTCGTCGGCATAGGCGGCGGCGGAGTCAATGCCGTCAACCGAATGATCGAACTCGGCCTTCGCGGCGTCGAATTCATCGCCATCAACACCGACGCCCAGGCGCTCCTGATGAGCGACGCGGACGTCAAGCTCGACGTCGGACGCGAACTCACCCGCGGACTCGGCGCTGGAGCCGACCCCGAGGTCGGCCGTCGCGCCGCCGAGGACCACGCGGAGGAGATCGAAGAGGCCCTCGCCGGCGCAGACATGGTCTTCGTGACCGCGGGAGAGGGCGGCGGAACCGGCACGGGAGGCGCGCCCGTCGTGGCCCGCATCGCGAAGTCCATCGGAGCTCTCACCATCGGTGTCGTCACGCGTCCGTTCGGATTCGAGGGAAAGCGCCGCGCCGCGCAGGCGGACGTGGGAGTCGCCGCCCTCAAGCAGGAGGTCGACACCCTCATCGTGGTGCCCAACGATCGTCTCCTCGAGATCAGCGACCGTGGCATCTCCTTCCTCGAAGCCTTCGCCACGGCCGATCAGGTACTGCTCGCCGGCGTGCAGGGCATCACCGACCTCATCACGACCCCCGGCCTCATCAACCTCGACTTCGCCGACGTCAAGTCGGTGATGCAGGGGGCCGGATCGGCGCTCATGGGCATCGGCTCGAGCCGCGGCGCGGACCGGGCCATCAAGGCCGCAGAGCTCGCGGTTGCGAGCCCGCTGCTTGAGGCATCCATCGATGGGGCGCACGGGGTGCTCCTCTCGATCCAGGGCGGATCCAACCTCGGAATCTTCGAGATCAACGACGCTGCCCGGCTCGTGCAGGAGGCCGTGCATCCCGAGGCCAACATCATCTTCGGTGCGGTGATCGATGACACCCTCGGCGACGAGGTGCGGGTCACGGTGATCGCTGCCGGCTTCGACGGCGGAGAGCCCGTCGTGAAGAAGGACGAACGTCGCGCCGGCACCGGTGAAGTCCCGGCGTCCGCGCCTGTCTTTGCGGCAGCGCCCGCCGCCACCGGCGCCCTCGAACCGGAGACGAGCAGTGTGCCGAACTGGGCCGCGGAGTCCGAAGTGCCGACCGCGCCGAAAGACCCGGTGTTCGATGATGGCGATGACGACCTGGATGTCCCCGATTTCCTCAAGTAGTCCCACCCTCGCGGAGCGCCTCGAAGAGGTGCGCGCGGGTGTCGCTGCTGCCGCCGTCGAGGCGGGACGCGGGGTGGACGAGATCACGACCATCGTCGTGACCAAGTTCCATCCCGCCTCCCTGGTGCGGGAGTTGTACGCCCTCGGGGTGCGCGAGATGGGCGAGAACCGACACCAGGAGGCCCAGGCCAAGGCAGCGGAACTCGCCGATCTCGATCTGCGCTGGAACTTCATCGGCCAACTCCAGAGCAAGAAGGCGAAGCAGGTTCGCGCCTACGCGCACTCCGTCCATTCGCTCGACCGGCCCTCCGTCATCGAGGCGCTCGGCAGCGATGACGGCACGACGATCGAGTGTTTCGTGCAGCTCAATCTCACCGATGATCCCGGCCGCGGGGGGATTCTGGATGCCGACCTCGAGCAGACCACGGAACTCGTGCTCGCCACTCCGGGGCTCGAACTGCTCGGCGTGATGGCCGTGGCCCCCGTTGGTGAAGATCCGAGGCCGGCGTTCGTGCGGGTACGCGAGGCTTCTGAGCGGATGCGGCGACTCGCGCCCGGCGCACGCTTCATCTCCACCGGAATGTCGGGCGACTACCGCGAGGCCATTCTCGAGGGCGCGACACACCTGCGGATTGGTTCCGCAATCACGGGAAACCGACCGACCCCCGGTTAATCTGAACTCATCAGTTCCACCACAGGAGGCACGTAATGGCTAACCCACTTCGCAAGACCATGGTCTACCTTGGCCTCGCCGATGAGGAGTTCGACTACGAGGACGCCGCCCCCGTGGCTCCGGCACCTGTCGCCCGCGAGGTGCGTGAGTCTCCCCAGGCTGCGCAGTCCTCCGGTACCCGTGCTCCCGTCACACCCCTTCGCCGTGCTCCATCACAGAAGAATGCCTCACACTCCGACATGAACGAGATCCTCACCGTCCACCCGCGCCAGTACAAGGACGCCCAGGCCATCGCCGAGGCGTTCCGTGACGGCATCCCGGTGATCATCAACCTCTCCCAGATGAGCGAGCCGGAGGCGCGTCGACTCGTCGACTTCGCCAGTGGACTGTCGCAGGGGCTCTACGGCAAGATCGAGCGCGTCACCAGCAAGGTCTTCCTGCTGTCTCCGGCGCACGTCGCCGTCAGCGGAGACCAGGCCTCCGTCGAATCCGACGTCGATGCGTCGTTCTTCGCCCAGTCCTGAGCGATCCTGCCAGTCCTCATCCAATAAGACGCTCCCGGTAATTGCTCCCGGCGCGCGCGCCCTAGTCTGACAACGTGACCTCAAACCCCTTCGCCATCCCAGCCAGCATCGCGTATTACCTGCTGCTGCTGTATTTCTTCGTGCTGTGGGGCAGATTCATCCTCGATCTCGTGCGTAATTTCTCGCGGGGATGGCGCCCGCACGGCTTGGGACTGGTGGTCTCCGAGTTCGTCTTCGCCCTCACCGACCCGCCCATCTCACTCGTGCGACGGGTGATCCCCACCATCCGCATCGGCGGATTCGCGCTCGACTTCGCCTGGAGCATCGTGATGATCGTCACTCTGATCCTGCTCTCGGTCGCATCCGCTCTCAGCGTCTGAGGCATCCGACACCGGTTTCCACCCGGCCGCTCGGGGTACGGCGCGCCGTAGCCCGGGATGCACAGCACTCCCTGTGTACTCTGGGAGCGTGGTCGAACACCACGCGGCATCTCGACCCGATGACGCCGTCAGTTTGCTAGCGTTAGCTGACTGTTATTAGCGCTGTACCAGATGAGTTTTTTGAGGTGGCACCCATGGCACTTACGCCTGAAGATGTAGTCAACAAGCGATTCCAGCCGACCAAGTTCCGTGAGGGGTACGACCAGGACGAGGTCGACGACTTCCTGGACGAGGTCGTCGTTGAGCTTCGCCGTCTCAACCAGGAAAATGAGGAGCTGCGCCAGCGCCTCGTCGCCGGTGAGTCCCGCATCAGCGAGCTCCAGCGCAATGCCGCGCAGCCCGCCGCCCTCACCGAGGCACCGCAGCCTCAGGCCCCGGCCGAGCAGGGCCAGCTCGCCCAGGCTCTGCCCCGCTTCGGAGAGACCCCGGTCGCCGCTCCCGTCGAGCCTGTGCCCGCACCGGTTCCGGCTCCGATCGCCTACCCCTCGCCAGAGCAGAACGCGATCGACTCCGGCAGCACCAACAACCTCCTGCAGCTGGCGCGCAAGCTCCACGAGGAGCACGTGCGCGAGGGAATCGAGAAGCGCGATGCGCTCATTGCCGAGGGCCACGCCACCGCCGCTCGGGTCGTGAGCGAGGCCGAGGCGGCACAGCGTTCGCAGATCTCCCAGCTCGACAACGAGAAGGCCGCTCTCGAGCAGCAGAAGACCACGATCGAGCACCAGATCGAAGACCTGCGCACCTTCGAGCGGGAGTACCGCCAGAAGCTCAAGGGCTACATCGAGGGCCAGTTGAAGGAGCTCGACGCCACCGAGCCCGCCGCAGCCCCCGAGACCCCGGCCCCCGTCGCCTCCGCCCCGGTCGCCGCGGCGCCGTACGAGAGCGTGCCGGCAACCAGCGGATCCTACGACCTCGGTTCGTCCGACGGTGTGCAGTCGCCGCCTGCCAGCTTCCAGGGCTTTGGCGGCAACTGAACCGCAGGCGAAGGATCCCGCGTCTAAGGTCAGCGGCTCGGCGGTCAGCGTCCGAGCCCTCATCGCGCTGGCCCTCGTCGCGGTAGTCGTCTACAGTCTCGACCAGTTCACCAAGTTCCTCATCGTCAGTAACCTGACGGAGGGGGAGCAGGTGAAGGCGATCGGGGAGCTGCTGCAGTTCCACTTCGTCAAGAATTCGGGTGCGGCCTTCTCGATCGCGAGCGGGTCAACCTGGATCTTCTCCATCGCGGCCTCCGCCGTCACGATATTCATCATCGGCTTCGCGCGCCGCATCCGTTCGGTCGGCTGGGCGGTGCTGTTCGGGATGCTCCTGGGCGGCACCACCGGCAACCTCACCGATCGCCTGTTCCGCGAGCCGGGGTTCGGCGTCGGACACGTCGTCGACTTCATCCAGGTGCAGGGCTTTCCGGCCATCTTCAACATCGCAGACTCGTTCATCGTCGCGAGCATGGGACTCTTCATCCTGCTGACGCTTCGAGGAATCGGGCTCGACGGGCGCAAGGCATCCGAGCGTCACCCCGGCGTTGCGAGCGACACCGGTACCGACTCCCACATCGCTGGCGCCAACACCGCTGACGCCAACACCGACATCCACACCCCCGACACCAAGTAGGCCTCCCCATGGAATCGCGCAGCCTCCCTGTACCGGACGGGCTCGCCGGGGAACGTGTCGACGCCGCCCTTGCGAAACTGATGGGCTTCTCGCGCAACTTCGCCGCGGAGATCGCCGAAGCCGGGGGAGTCGTCGCCGACGGAGTCACCCTGGGCAAATCGGATCGGTTGCGGGCCGAGAGCTGGCTCGAGGTCACCTGGCAGCCGAAGGTCGCTCCCTCGATCGAACCCGTCGTCGTGCCAGACCTCGGCATCGTGTACGACGATGACGACATCGTGGTGGTGGACAAACCCGTTGGCGTCGCGGCGCATCCCTCCGTGGGCTGGACCGGCCCGACAGTGCTCGGGGCGCTTGCGGGAGCGGGATTCCGTGTTTCAACATCGGGTGCCGCGGAGCGCGCGGGGATCGTGCATCGCCTCGATGCTGGCACGAGCGGCCTCATGGTCGTGGCGAAGAGTGAACGCGCCTACACGGAACTCAAGCGGCAGTTCCACGATCGCGAGGTCGACAAGATCTATCACGCTGTGGTGCAGGGACATCCGGATCCGCTCTCCGGAACTATCGATGCGCCGATCGGGCGGCATCCGTCGTCGAGCTGGAAGTTCGCGGTCACCTCGGACGGCAAGAACTCCGTGACTCACTACGAGACGCTCGAGGCTTTTCCCAGCGCCTCCCTGCTCGAAGTGCACCTGGAGACCGGCCGTACTCACCAGATCCGGGTTCATATGGCCGCCCAGCGGCACCCCTGCGTCGGCGATGCGATGTACGGAGCAGACCCCACGATCTCCGCGCGACTGGGCCTCACCCGGCAGTGGCTGCACGCGAAACAGCTCGGTTTCACGCACCCCGGAACACAGGAGAGGGTGCTCTTCACGAGCGAGTATCCGGCCGACCTGCAACACGCGCTCGACGTGCTCCGCGGCGACTGACCGAGGCTTAAGCTGGATGCCCACCCCCGGTCAGTAAGGCTCAGGAATTGCCCCACAGCAACGATTCATTCGTGCACCTGCACGTGCACAGCGAATATTCGATGCTCGATGGTGCCGCCCGCATCGGCCCGCTGATGAAGGCTGCTTCCGAGCAGGAGATGCCGGCCATAGCGATGACCGACCATGGCAACATGTTCGGCGCATACGACTTCTGGAAGCAGGCGACGGCGAACGGGGTGAAGCCGATCATCGGCACCGAGGCCTACATCACGCCCGGCACCGCGCGCCAGGACCGCACCAGGGTGAAGTGGGGCGCGAATCACCAGAACCAGGATGACGTCGGCGGTTCGGGTTCGTACACGCACATGACACTGCTCTCGCAGAACAACGAGGGCATGCACAACCTGTTCCGGCTCTCCTCGCTCGCCTCGATCGAGGGCTACTACTTCAAGCCGCGCATGGACCGGGAGCTGCTCAGCACCTACAGCAGTGGCATCATCGCGACCACGGGCTGCGTGGGAGGCGAGGTGCAGACGAGGCTGCGTCTCGGCCAGTACGAGGAGGCCCGACAAGCCGCGGCCGATTTCCGGGACATCTTCGGCGAGGGCAACTTCTTCGCCGAGGTCATGGACCACGGAATCGATATCGAGCGCCGCACCATGGAGGACCTGCTGCGGCTCGCCAAAGACCTGAACCTCCCCCTGCTGGCGACAAACGACCTTCACTACACGCACGCCCACGATTCCACCGCTCACGCTGCGCTGCTCTGCGTGCAGTCCGCCTCGACGCTCGACGATCCCAACCGCTTCAAGTTCGACTCGAACGAGTTCTACCTCAAGTCGGCCGCCGAGATGCGACACCTGTTCCGCGATCATCCCGAAGCCTGCGACAACACGCTGCTCATCGCCGAGCGGTGCGACGTGACCTTCGAACACCGCAACCTCATGCCGCGCTTCCCGGTGCCGGAAGGGGAGACCGAGGCCACCTGGTTCGAGAAGGAAGTGAACGCCGGCATGCTGCGGCGCTTCCACAATGCGCCATCGGAGGCGCATCTCGCCCAGGCGAAGTACGAGGTCGATGTGATCAAGCAGATGGGATTCCCCGGCTACTTCCTCGTCGTGGCGGACTTCATCACCTGGGCGAAGGCGCAGGGCATCCGCGTCGGGCCGGGGCGTGGATCCGCCGCCGGGTCCATGGCCTCCTACGCGATGGGCATCACCGAACTCGACCCGCTTGCGCACGGCCTCATCTTCGAGCGGTTCCTCAACCCCGAGCGCGTATCGATGCCCGATGTGGATGTCGACTTCGATGATCGGCGACGCGGTGAGGTCATCCGCTACGTCACCGAGAAGTACGGCGACGACAGGGTCGCGCAGATCGTCACCTACGGCACGATCAAGGCCAAGCAGGCCCTCAAGGACTCGGCTCGAGTGCTCGGCATGCCCTATTCGGTGGGCGAGAAGCTCACCAAGGCGATGCCCCCGGCCATCATGGGCAAGGACATCACCCTCGGCGAGGTGCTCGACAAGGCCTCCCCGCGCTGGAAGGAGGCCGCGGACTTCCGTGCGGTGCTCGAGACGGACCGGGATGCCGCGACGGTCTTCGAGACGGCGCAGGGTATCGAGAACCTCAAGCGCCAGTGGGGAGTGCACGCCGCGGGGGTCATCCTCTCGGCCGAGCCGCTCATCGACGTGCTGCCGATCATGAAGCGCGAAGACGACGGCGCGATCATCACCCAGTTCGACCAGCCCCCGCTGGAGTCCCTCGGACTCATCAAGATGGACTTCCTCGGGCTCCGGAACCTCACCGTCATCGAAGACGCGCTGAGGATGATCGAGAAGAACTCCGGCTCCACACTCGTGATCGAAGATCTCGACCTCGATGCCGACCAGAAGACCTACGACCTCCTCGCCCGCGGCGACACGCTCGGCGTGTTCCAGTTGGACGGCGGGCCCATGCGCTCGCTGCTCAAGCAGCTCAAGCCGACCAACTTCGAAGACATCTCCGCGGTCATCGCCCTGTACCGCCCGGGTCCGATGGGCATGAACTCCCACACGAACTACGCGCTGCGCAAGAACGGCCTGCAGACGATCGATGCGATCCATCCCGAGCTCGCGGAGCCGCTGCGCGAGAGTCTCGGCATCACCTACGGCCTCATCGTCTACCAGGAGCAGGTGATGTCGGTCGCCCAGAAGGTGGCCGGATTCACCCTCGGCCAGGCCGACGTTCTTCGGCGGGCGATGGGCAAGAAGAAGAAGTCGGAGCTCGACAAGCAGTACGCCGACTTCGAGGCCGGGATGACCGGCAACGGCTACAGCGCCCAGGCGGTGAAGGTGCTCTGGGACACCCTGATGCCCTTCGCCGACTACGCCTTCAACAAGGCCCACAGCGCCGGCTACGGCGTGCTGAGCTACTGGACCGCCTACCTCAAGGCGAATCATCCCGCCGAGTACATGGCGGCGCTCCTCACGAGCGTCGGGGACTCGAAGGACAAGCTCGGCATGTATCTGAGCGAGTGCCGTCGCATGGGTATCCGGGTGCTGGCTCCGGACGTGAACGAGTCGAGCGGGGACTTCACCGCGGTGCCGAGTGAGATCGGCGGCGTCGGCGACATCCGCTTCGGGCTCGGCGCGATCCGCAACGTCGGAACGAACGTGGTCGAGGCGATCGCGAAGTCCCGGGAGGAGAAGGGCCGTTTCGAGTCATTCCACGACTTCCTGCGCAAGGTGCCGATCCAGGTGGCGAACAAGCGCACCGTCGAGTCACTCATCAAGTCGGGTGCCTTCGATTCGACGGCTGCGACCCGCAGGGCGCTGCTGGAGATCCATGAGGATGCCATCGACTCCGCGGTGAGCGACAAGAGGGCCGAAGCCAACGGCCAGGTCGGTTTCGACTTCGACAGCCTCTGGGACGAGCCCCAGGCCGTCAACCAGGTGCCCGACCGGCCCGAATGGTCGAAGCGCGACAAGCTCGCGTTCGAGCGCGAGATGCTCGGGCTGTACGTGTCCGATCATCCGCTCGCCGGTCTCGAGCTCCAGCTCGCCAAGCTCGCCGGTTCGACGATCACCGAGGTTCTCGCGGGAGAGGTCGCCGGCGACGGGGAACATGTGACAGTTGCGGGACTGATCACCTCGGTGCAGCATCGCACGGCACGAAATTCCGGCAACCAGTACGGCCTCATCACTGTCGAAGACTTCGCGGGGGAGATCACGGTGATGTTCCTGGGCAAGGCCTACCAGGAGTTCTCGCCAGCCCTCACCAACGATGCCATCGTCGTCGTGCGCGGACGGGTCAGCATGCGCGACGACGGAATGAACCTGCACGCGTCGAGCATGTTCACGCCCGATCTCGGCCAGAGCCTCGGGTCGGGCCCCCTTACGATCTCGATGCCCGAATTCCGGGCGACGACGGATGTGGTGACGCAGTTGAACGACGTGCTCATCCGGCATTCCGGCGATACCGAAGTGCGGCTCAAGCTCGTCAAGGGCGAGACAGCGCGGGTGTTCGAGATCCCGTTCCCGGTGTCCGTCAACGCCGACCTCTACGGCGAGCTCAAGTCGCTCCTCGGTCCCAACTGCGTGGTCTGACGGTCAGGGCTGAAGCACGATCGGGGGATAGCTGATGCGGGTGGAATACCAGTTCCACCGAGCGCCGGCGGTCTGTTCGATGTACGCGTACACCGGCTGGTTCGCGGGAAGGCTCGAGTAGGCCACCGAGATCGACGCGGTGCCGTTCACCACTCTCGAACCGAGCCCAGACACGCCCGGCAGGAACGACAGGCCCTGAACGGTGAAGGTGACTGGGCCGAATGTCTCCACAGCAAAGGAGATGACGTAAGTCGCGGGAGATGTGTTGCCGTAGGCGCCCGGCTCGAAATGGGCCTGGGCGACGGGGTTGCGGCTCGGTGTGACCGTGCGGTCGAAGCCCGCGTAGGGGGTCGCGGCGTCCGTCTGCACGATCGTTGGCATGATCAGCGTGGTGTTGGTGCGCCCGAGGCCGATGGTCTTGGTGGGACTGAGGGTGTCGATCGTGCGGAACCATACGTGGGACGGAATGTAGCGATTCGAGGGCGCGTAGGCGAGGGCCACATCGCGCAGGTCGAGAGTGTCGGTGAACGAGTCGACATCGGCCGAGGTCCGGTCGAACGCGGTGTGGGTGAGCTCAGTGCTGTCGAGCTCAGGGCTGTCGAGCTCTGTGCTGTCGAGTTGCGGGCTCGTGGCGCGGGAATCGATGGTGGTCATGGAATCCTCCTCAGTATCGGGACGTGGTTGTGCCGATACCCCTAGGAGCACACCGGCCACGTCCAGATACACGCGAGGGCGCGCGGCGTCGTGTCGACTAGACCGTCTCGCCCGGCTTCAGGTAGGTGCGCTCGTGATAGAGCAGCGCGGCATCCGGTTCGCCAAGGGCGCCCTCTTCGACCTGCACGACGACGACGACGTTGTTGGCGACGGGGAAGCGCTCGACGATGCGCCCGACCATCCACGAGGTGACGCCCTCGAGGATCGGGAGGCCGTGCGGTCCCGGCGCCCAGTGGTCGCCTTCGAAGCGCAGGTCGTGGTCGCCGGACATCCGCTCGGCCAAGTGACGCGTCCGGGCTCCCATGGTCTGGATGGCCACCCAGTCCGTTCCGGCGACGGCGGGCCACGCGCTGGCCACCTTCGCCATGTTGAAGGTCGCGAGCGGCGGCACGGCAGCGAGTGAGGCGAGCGATGTCGCGGTGAATCCGACGGGCTTGCCCTCGGGGGTGAGCGCGGTGATCACGACGACACCGGCGGCATGCCGACGGAAGGCGTGCTTGAACGCGGCGATACCGTCCGGCTCTTCCGGGGTGATCACGGGCGCTGTCTCATCCATACGGCTATCAATTCTGTCTCGACTGGCGATATTCCCCTGGCGGTCAGGTGACTCCCACGAAGGTGCCAGAGAGGGTCCCCTAGGATTGGCTCGCCATGATCCAGACCATTGACCTTCGGGGACTTAAGCCTAGCCGCGCCGAACTGCTCGCCCTCGTTCCGAGGTCACTAACCGACGTAAACGCCGCGTCGGCAATCGCGCAGGAGCTCATCTCGGAGGTGCGAGAGCGGGGCGAGGAGGCCCTTCTCGACCAGGCCGAACGGTTCGACGGCGTGCGTCCGGCGCTGGTGCGGCAGGATGTCGCGCACATCTCGGCAGCCGTGAGGGCCCTCAGCGTTCCGGTACGCGACGCCCTCGAAGAGGCGATCGTGCGCGTGCGGGCCGCCTCTGAAGCCCAGTTGCCCTCGCCGCGCGTGACCACTCTCGGGCCTGGCGCCGAGGTCATCCAGCGCTGGAGCCCGGTTGCCCGCGTCGGCTTGTATGTGCCCGGCGGCAAGGCCGTGTATCCCTCGAGCGTCGTCATGAACGTGGTGCCAGCCCAGGTCGCGGGGGTGTCTTCCGTGGCGCTCGCCTCGCCGGCGCAACGACAGTTCGACGGAAACATCCACCCCACCATCCTCGGAGCGGCCGGGCTTCTCGGCATCGACGAGGTCTACGCCATGGGCGGCGCCGGGGCGATCGGCGCCTTCGCCTGGGGGGTGCCCGGTCTCAGCCTCGATCCCGTGCAGGTCATCACCGGCCCGGGCAACGTCTACGTGGCCGCGGCCAAGCGCATCGTGCGCGGCCAGGTCGGTATCGACTCCGAGGCCGGGCCCACCGAGATCCTGGTGATCGCGGATGCCACGGCCGATCCCTTTCTCGTCGCGACCGACCTGATCAGCCAGGCCGAGCACGACGAACTCGCCGCGTCGGTGCTGGTCACGGACTCTGTGGACCTCGCCGACCGTGTGCAGGAGGAGCTCCTCAGGCTCGCCCCCCTCACGCCGCACAGCTCTCGCGTCGACATCTCGCTTCGCGGGGTCCAGTCGGCAGTCGTGCTCGTCGACACCATGGTGGCTGCGGCGGCATTCAGCAACGTCTACGGTCCGGAGCACCTCGAGATCCAGACCGCCGATCCGGGCCAGGTGCTCGATCTCATCGAGAGTGCCGGCGCGATCTTCCTCGGAGCGCACTCGCCCGTCAGCCTCGGCGACTACCTCGCCGGGTCGAACCACGTGCTCCCCACCGGAGGGCAGGCGAGATTCACTCCCGGGCTCGGCGCCTACACCTTCCTGCGCCCCCAGCAGGTGATCCGCTACGACCGCGGCGCACTCAAGGCTGTGCAAGAGAGGGTGGTCGCGCTGGCGACCGCCGAAGACCTGCCGGCGCACGCCGCCGCGATCACTGCGCGGTTCACCGAACGGTAGCGCATGCCTCGGGTGAGCCGTGGCGCGGTATCCTGTCAGCACCATGTTCTGCCCCTTCTGCAGGTATCCCGATTCCCGTGTCATCGACTCGCGAACGAGCGACGACGGCATGTCCATCCGCCGCCGCCGCCAGTGTCCGGATTGCGGCCGACGCTTCTCCACCACCGAGACCGCGAGTCTCAACGTCGTGAAGCGCAGCGGCGTCGTGCAGCCCTTCAGCCGGGAGAAGATCGTCTCCGGCGTGCGTAAGGCCTGCCAGGGCAGACCGGTCACCGACACGGATCTCGCCATGCTCGCCCAGCGGGTCGAGGAGACCATTCGTGCCACCGGGGCGTCCCAGGTGGATGCCAACGACATCGGACTCGCGATCCTCCCACCACTGCGGGAGCTCGACGAGGTCGCCTACCTGCGCTTCGCCAGCGTGTACCAGGGCTTCGACTCCCTCGAGGACTTCGAGGCGGCCATCACGCTCCTCCGGGTCGAACACGACGCCTCAGCAGAGGTCTCCGAGAACTGAAGGCGGTCGCCGGGCCGGTAGCCTGAACCTGGCATGTATCGACTACTCTTCAGGCTCGTCCTCACCCGGCTCGACCCGGAGACCGCGCACCACCTCGCGTTCGACGTGATCCGCTGGCTTCCTCGCATCGGACTCGGCGCGATCCTCCGTCGGCTCAGTCGGCCCGGCCCCTCCCTCGCGGTCGACACCCTCGGCCTGAGATTCGCCTCACCCTTCGGTGTCGCCGCCGGTTTCGACAAGGACGGCCGCGCCATCCGGGGCCTCGGCCAGCTCGGATTCGGCCACGTGGAGGTGGGTACCATCACGGCGATCGCGCAGCCGGGAAACGACCGCCCGCGCCTGTTCCGCCTGATCCCCGACAGCGCGGTGATCAACCGCATGGGCTTCAATAATCGCGGAGCGGCGGATGCGGCCCCTCGATTCGCGCGCGAGCTCGCCCGCGGCATCCGCCCCGTCATCGGCGCGAACATCGGCAAGAGCCGCGTCGTGGACGTGGATGACGCGATCGCCGACTATCTCGTCAGCGCTCGCCTGCTCGCTCCGGTCAGCGACTATCTCGCCGTGAACGTGAGTTCCCCGAACACTCCTGGACTGCGGGGACTGCAGGAGCTCGACAAGCTCACCCCCCTGCTCACCGCCGTCAATGACGCGGCGGGAGACACCCCCGTGCTCGTGAAGATCGCGCCGGACCTCACCGACGACCAGGTGCGACGAATAGCCGAACTCGCGGTGGAACTCGGGCTCGCGGGCATCATCGCCACCAATACGACCCTGTCCCGTGACGGACTGGTGACGGATGCCGCGATCGTCGAGGCTGCGGGAGCCGGAGGGCTCTCCGGTGCCCCACTCGCCGCCCGGTCGCTCGCGGTCCTGCGTATCATCCGCACCGCAGTGCCGCAGGACTTCTGCGTGATCTCCGTCGGGGGAGTGGACACCGCCGCCGATGTCGCCGAACGCCTCGCCGCCGGTGCGACTCTCGTGCAGGGCTATACCGCGTTCCTCTACCGCGGACCACTGTGGGCCCGCTCGGTCAACCGCGGGCTGGAGAAACTCCGCTCCTGACAGGCTCACTCGCGCGAATCCGGGCGCATACGGACATTCGGGGCGGGCGCGCCGGCCCGGTGTGTCCGCAGTCGCCCGGAGTGCGCGGGACGACAGGCAGCCCGTGGTCCGAACCGGTCGAAACTCTCCCGGGACGAAAACCTTGCCGCAGAACCCTCGGCCGCGACACTCAGGTCGGGAAGGCTCCGCGCTTCACCTGCGGCTTCGGAAGGCGCATGGGACGCAGCTGGAGAGCCCTCATGGCGGTGTACCAGCGGTTGCCCTTCTGCACCTTGTCTTCCCCGTACTTTGCGGTGAGCTTGCGCTGGATCAGCACGCCGGCGACGATGCAGTCGATCACGGCGATGAGGAAGAATCCCCAGAGCGCGAAGATGGCGATCGACTGGACCACGGCGTTGTTGATGAAGGTGAGGATGATCACCAGGAACATCACCGGGATGATCAGTTCGCCGACACTCCAGCGGGCGTCGACGTAATCGCGGATGTAGCGTCGCTGCACACCCTTGTCTTTCGTCGGCAGGTACTTCTCATCGCCGTTCGCCATGCCGATGCGCGCCTTCTCGCGCGCCTCGTTCATCTTGGCGCGGGACGCCTTATTGCCGGCCTTGCGGTCGCTCGACACGAGCGGGCGCATGTTCGCTGCCTCGCGCTCCTTGCGCGTCGGCGTGGCGTGACCCTTGCCGCTCGAAATGCTGTCGGTGTTGAGGTCGTAACCGGCCGCCGGGTCGGTCTTGCTCGAACTGTCTGACTTGGCCACTGGAGATTCCTACCGATCGATGTCTGCTTAAGATTACCTTCATGTCTTCTTCAGCGGCCACACGTCCAGAACTCCTCCAGACTCTCCGCGAATCAGTCGCCGGCGGATTCCCCGTCGCCGTCGCCGAGCTGTCGAAACTGGTGCGCATCCCCTCGGTCTCCTGGGCGGCCTTCGATCCGCAGCCGGTGAGCGAGAGTGCGGATGCCGTCGCCGCCCTCGTCACCGGGCTCGGCGTCTTCGAGACCGTGCAGGTGGCTCGTGCCCCGATCGGAACGGGGGCGGATGCCCCGCTCGGCCAGCCCGCCGTTCTCGCGACCCGCGCCGCCCGCAATGGACGGCCCACCATCCTGCTGTACGCCCACCACGACGTGCAGCCGCCCGGCAAGGACGAGGACTGGGACTCTCTCCCCTTCGAGCCGACGGTGCGGGGTGACCGCCTGTACGGTCGCGGCGCCGCCGACGACAAGGCCGGTGTGATGGCCCACATCGCCGCGATCCGTTCCTTCGTCGAGACCGTGGGAGCGGACTTCGACCTGGGGCTCGCGCTCTTCATCGAGGGGGAGGAGGAGTTCGGTTCGCGATCGTTCACCAACTTCCTCAGCGCGCACCGCTCCGAACTGGCGGCAGACGTCATCGTCGTCGCCGATTCCGACAACTGGGACGTGGACACCCCGGCCCTCACCGTCGGTCTCCGCGGCAATGTCACCTTCCGGCTCACGGTGTCGACGTTGGAGCACGCCTCGCACTCCGGGATGTTCGGGGGAGCGGTTCCGGATGCCATGCTCGCGGCCATCCGGCTGCTGGCCACCCTGCACGCCGAAGACGGGTCCGTCGCCGTCGAGGGCCTCGCCTCGCGGGAGGCCGCGACACCCGACTACCCCGAGGAGCAGCTGCGCCACGAGGCTGCCCTTCTCGAAGGCGTCGCTCCGATCGGCTCCGGTACCATCCTCAGCCGCCTCTGGTCGAAGCCTGCCATCACCGTCACCGGAATCGATGCACCGAGCGTCGGTAACGCCTCGAACACGCTTTCCCCCTCGGTCAGCGTCAAGATCAGCGCGCGGATCGCCCCCGGCCAGCAGGGCACCGAGGCCTTCGCCGCCCTCGAGCGCCATCTCCGCTCGAACGCGCCATTCGGTGCCCACATCGAGATCGACGACGTGGACACCGGAAACGGATTCCTGGTCGACACGAGCGGCTGGGCGGTGACCGAGGCGAAGACCTCGATGACGGATGCCTGGGGAGTCGAGGCCGTCGAGACCGGTATCGGCGGATCGATCCCCTTCATCGCCGACCTCGTCGAGATGTTCCCCGCGGCGCAGATCCTCGTGACCGGCGTCGAGGATCCCGACTCTCGCGCGCACAGCCCGAATGAGTCCCTGCATCTCGGAGTGTTCCAGCGGGCGATCCTCACCGAGGCCGTGCTGCTGGCGCGACTCAACGAACGCCAGTGAGACGCGCGCCGCAGCACGCAGGAACAATATCCAGCATCCGATGCTTAGACTTGATAACAGAACTCGCCGACCCTAAGGAGTTGTCATGACCGACACCGCGCTGACTGAAACCACGTCCGTCGAGACGACGTCCGAGGCCTCCGCTCACGGCGTCGGCCTCACCGACACCGCAGCCACGAAAGTGCGCAGCCTCTACGAGCAGGAGGGTCGTGACGACCTCCGCCTGCGCGTTGCCGTGCAGCCCGGCGGATGCTCCGGCCTCATCTACCAGCTCTACTTCGACGAGCGCCTGCTCGACGGCGACGCCACCGTCGACTTCGACGGTGTCGAGGTCGTCGTCGACAAGATGAGCGTGCCCTACCTCGATGGCGCGACCATCGACTTCGAAGACACCATCCAGAAGCAGGGTTTCACCATCGACAATCCCAACGCCTCTGGCAGCTGCGCGTGTGGAGACAGTTTCCACTAGGGTCCTGCCCGCCGTGGGAGCACGCTAACAGCGGGCTCCCACGCGGCATCCAGAGAAGGGAATCGCCTGGGGCGGTTCCCTTTTTTGCTGTCCGAATGCGGGGAAATTGCCGGTTCGGGTGCCCATTCCGTCCGAGAGCGCGCGTCCTGCGGAGTAGGCTTGGAGCACCAAATAAGCTGAGATTCGTCCCAGCAGTTGTCCTGTATGTCCGTGTCATCCGAGAGGTTCCAGGTGCGCTCCAACCGCCGTCTTCGATGGGCAGTAGCTCCAATCGCTGTCACGCTCGTCGTCATTCTGGCCGGCTGCAGCCAGCAGCAGCTTCGGGGCTTCCTCCCCGCAGGCTCCGCTGGCGCGACCAACCACACTTCGGGAATCACCGGACTCTGGGTCACGTCCTGGATCGTGCTGCTCGCCGTCGGCATCATCACCTGGGGTCTCATCATCTGGACTGCAGTCGTCTACCGGCGCCGCAAGGGCCAGACCGGCCTGCCGGTGCAGTTGCGCTACAACCTTCCGATCGAGATCTTCTACACGATCGTGCCGCTCATCCTCGTGCTCGGTTTCTTCGCCTTCACGGCGAAGGAGCAGAACTCGATCGAGCACGTCGTGAAGAACCCCGACGTCAAGGTCGAGGTCTACGGCAAGCGCTGGGCCTGGGACTTCAACTACCCGGGCGTCGGTCCCGGCGGCAACGGCGTGAACTCCCCGGGCATCCAGGCCCAGGAGCTCCAGAACGCCGATGGCAGCATCGACCGCTCAAAGATCCCCACCCTCTACCTGCCGGTCAACAAGAGCGTCCAGATCAAGATCGAGAGCCGCGATGTCGCGCACTCCTTCTGGGTCATCGACTTCCTATACAAGAAAGACAACATCCCCGGCAAGGACAACTACGAGTACGTCACTCCGACGAAGCTCGGCACCTTTGAAGGCAAGTGCGCGGAACTGTGTGGCGACTACCACTCGCTGATGCTGTTCCAGGTGAAGGTCGTGACGCAGTCGGAATTCGACGACTACATCCAGAGCCTCGCCGACAAGGGCCAGACCGGAATCCTCGGCCCGGAGTACAACACGAACACGAACCAGCCTGACAACAAAGCACCGTCGGCCGAGAAGTAGGGCGATCACCATGAGCACAGCGACAGCACCCGCACCGACTCCGACAGTGGGCGGCACGAGCAACAGCCAGTTCACGACCTCGCGGGTGGGCCCCAAGGGCAACATCCTGGTCAGCTGGATCACCACCACCGACCACAAGAAGATCGGGTACCTCTACCTGATCACCTCCTTCCTGTACTTCCTGCTGGGTGGAGTGATGGCGCTGGTCATCCGCGCCCAGCTGTTCGAACCAGGCCTGCAGATCGTCGCAACGAAGGAGCAGTACAACCAGCTCTTCACGATGCACGGCACGATCATGCTGCTGATGTTCGCGACGCCGCTGTTCGCCGGCTTCGTGAACTTCCTGATGCCGATCCAGATCGGCGCTCCGGATGTCGCCTTCCCGCGTCTCAACGCCTACGCCTACTGGCTCTACAGCTTCGGTTCGCTCATCGCCGTCGCCGGGTTCCTCACCCCCCAGGGTGCGGCGTCATTCGGATGGTTCGCCTATGTGCCGCTATCGACCACGACCTTCTCGCCGTCGCTGGGAGGCAACCTCTGGGTCTTCGGACTCGCCCTGAGCGGATTCGGCACCATTCTCGGAGCCGTCAACTTCATCACCACGATCGTCACGATGCGTGCGCCGGGCATGACCATGTTCCGCATGCCGATTTTCGTCTGGAACGCCCTCGTCACCTCGATCCTCGTGCTGATGGCCTTCCCGGTGCTTGCCGCGGCGCTGTTCGCTCTCGGATCCGATCGCGTCTTCGGGTCCCACCTCTACAACGTCGAGGCCGGTGGTGCGATCCTCTGGCAGCACCTCTTCTGGTTCTTCGGTCATCCCGAGGTCTACATCATCGCCCTGCCGTTCTTCGGAATCGTCTCCGAAGTCTTCCCGGTATTCAGTCGCAAGCCGATCTTCGGGTACAAGACACTCGTCTACGCCACCATTTCCATTGCGGCACTGTCGGTGACGGTGTGGGCTCACCACATGTACGTGACCGGCTCCGTTCTATTGCCCTTCTTCTCGCTCATGACAATGCTCATCGCGGTGCCGACCGGCGTGAAGATCTTCAACTGGATCGGAACGATGTGGCGGGGCTCCGTCACCTTCGAGACCCCGATGCTCTGGGCGATCGGATTCCTCGTCACCTTCACCTTCGGCGGGCTCACCGGCGTGATCCTCGCATCGCCGCCCCTCGACTTCCATGTGTCGGACACGTACTTCGTCGTGGCTCACTTCCACTACGTGGTCTTCGGCACCGTCGTCTTCGCCATGTTCAGCGGCTTCTACTTCTGGTGGCCCAAGTGGACGGGCAAGATGCTCAACGAGCGGCTGGGCAAGATCCACTTCTGGTTGCTCTTCATCGGCTTCCACACCACCTTCCTCGTGCAGCACTGGCTCGGAGTGATGGGGATGCCGCGTCGCTACGCGACCTACCAGCCGCAGGACGGGTTCACCTGGATGAACCAGCTGTCCACTGTGGGAGCCATGATCCTCGGCGTCTCGATGCTCCCGTTCATCTTCAACGTCTACATCACCGCCCGCACGGCACCGCGCGTGACGGTGAATGACCCCTGGGGCTACGGACGTTCGCTCGAGTGGGCGACCTCGTGCCCGCCGCCGCGCCACAACTTCACGTCTATTCCGCGCATCCGTTCGGAGTCTCCCGCGTTCGATCTCAACCACCCCGAAGCGGGGATCCCGGTCGGGATCGGCGGGGCCGGCCCGTTCAAGGACGCCCCGGAAGCAGCGACCTACGATGTCGCCGACGGACAGGTGAAGTAGAACTATGAACGCCCAAGCTCGAATTTTCTGGATTCTCTGCGGGTTCTTCCTCACTGTGGACGTTATCTATACCGTGTGGAGCATCATTCAGCACGGTGACGGGTACATTACTCAGCTTGCTGGGTCACAGGGGCGGGGAATTGCTACTCCGGTGGACTGGGTGGGTTCGGTAGCCCTCGGGCTCTCTGCAATTCTCTCTGCGTTCATCGCCTTCTACCTCGGGCGCACCAATAAGTCCGTCGGAGGCTTGCTGCCGGAGGATCGCCTGGACGCCAACATCGACGACGGGGACCCGGAGCAGGGATTCTTCAGCCCCTGGAGCTGGTGGCCCATCATGTTGGCCGCCGGTGGGGCGCTGCTGTTCATGGGAATCGCGATCGGGGTGTGGATTGCCTTCATTGGTGCCGCGATCACCATCATCAGTCTCGTAGGGTGGGTATATGAGTACTACCGCGGAAACTTCGCCCGCTAGCCCAACCACCGTGCGTCTGGCCTCGCCCGCCGATCGTGACGCGGTGTTCGCTCTCGTCGAGCAGCTCGGCATCGGCGAGAGGCCGAACCGCGAATCTTTCGCCGAGGCCTTCGCGCACGGCGTTGAGCCGAGCAGGGACCACTTGCTGCTCGTGGCCGAACTGGACGGCGTCGTCTCGGCCTACGCCTATACGACGATCGAGCGGCTGCTCTACACGAACGGCGACTCCGCCCAGCTGCAGGAGCTTGCGGTGAATACCCCCGCGCGTGATCGTGGCCTTGGCAGCCTTCTGGTGGCGGCTATCGAGGACGAGTGCCGCTCCCGTGGTGTCCGTCAGCTCACCGTGGCCAGCAGTCATGCGGCCCGGTTCTATGAGCGACTCGACTACCGCTCGACCTCCGACTTCCTGAAGAAGAGCTTCGTCAGCGACTGAACGCAGTCGCTCGTGCCACTGCTGTAGAGGGATCTCTTCCTGCGCTGATCCCCGGGCAGTGTCCCTGCGCGGTCTGCGTCCCGAACAAGCCTCGCCGGCGTTGTCCAGCAACGGCAGCCTGGCGCCGTGTGTCGCGGAGGGATCACCGGCCTCAGCGGGGCAGGTCGCGTGTGCGCGCCCGTGCCCCATGTCGGCCGGTCGCGCCAGACCCGCGCCCCTGCACGACTGAAGCCCCGGCCGATGATGCTTGGCCGGGGCTTCGAGTTCGTCGCTCAGGAGCGAGCTAGTGGTGTCCGGAGCGCTCCACCTCGGTCTTCGTGGCCGGCGCGATGCGATCCTCGAAGAACCAGCGGGAGAGCGCGGCGCGGGTGCGCTGGGCTCCGGAGATGCGACCGTTGGCATCCGGGCGGATCATCAACGGGGTGTACTCGTTGAAACTCACCAAGCGCCAGCGCTCGTAATCGTCGAGCTGCTCGTGCACCTCGATGTACTCGCCGCCGGGAAGTCGCACGATACGGCCGGACTCGAAGCCGTGCAGCGCGATCTCGCGGTCCTTCTTCTGCAGGCCGAGGCAGACGCGCTTCGTGATGAAGAACGCCAGCACCGGGCCGAGGAAGAAGAGCACCTGGAGCACGTGGATGACGCCCTCGATCGTGATCTTGAAGTGCGTCGCCATCAGGTCCGAGCTGGCTGCCGCCCAGAGCACCGCGTAGAAGGTGACTCCCGCCGCGCCGATCGCCGTACGAGTGGGCGCATTGCGCGGTCGCTCGGCGATGTGGTGCTCACGCTTGTCGCCCGTGATCCAGGCCTCCACGAAGGGGTACGTCGCGACGATCCCCAGGAAGGCGATGAGGATAACGGTGATCACGATGATGTTGAAGGAGTAGGTGTGGTTGAACCACACCACCTCCCACCCCGGCGGGATCAGACGGAGCATGCCGTCGGCGAATCCGATGTACCAGTCCGGTTGGGTACCGGCGGACACGGGGGAGGGGTCGTAGGGCCCGTAGGTCCAGATCGGGTTGATCGTGAAGAACGAGGCGATCAGGACGATCACTCCGAAGACCACAAAGAAGAAGCCTCCGGCCTTGGCGGCGAAGATCGGCATGATCGGCACTCCAACGACGTTGTCGTTGGTGCGTCCCGGTCCGGCGAACTGGGTGTGCTTGTTGACGATCATCAACAGGAGATGGGCACCGAGAGCCGCCACCAGGATGGCCGGAAGCAGCAGGATGTGGATCGAGTAGAACATCGCCACGAGCTTGGTGCCGGGGAACTCCCCGCCGAAGAGCAGGTAGGAGATCCAGGTTCCGACCACCGGGATGCCCTTGATGATCCCGTCGATGATGCGGAGGCCGTTGCCGGAGAGCAGGTCATCGGGAAGCGAGTACCCGGTGAATCCCTCGGCCATCGCCAGCACGAACAGCACGAAACCGATGAACCAGTTGATCTCACGCGGCTTGCGGAACGCGCCGGTGAAGAACACGCGGAGCATGTGAAGGCCGATGGATGCCACGAAGAGGAGCGCAGCCCAGTGGTGGATCTGGCGGAACAGCAGCCCACCACGCACGTCGAACGAGATATTGAGCGACGACGAATACGCGGCCGACATCTGGATGCCCTTGAGCGGCACGTAGGAGCCGTTGTAGGTCACCTCCGCCATGGACGGCTGGAAGAAGAACGTGAGGAACGTGCCCGAAAGCAGGATCACGACGAAGCTGTAGAGAGCGACCTCGCCCAGCATGAAGGACCAGTGGTCGGGGAAGATCTTGCGACCCAGTTCCTTGACCAGTCCGGAGATGCTCGTGCGCTCGTCGATGTAGTTCGCTGCAGCCCCCGTGAATCGTGCTCCACGACTCGGTGCTGCTGCCGTCGGCGTCTCGGTGACGGTCGGGGCGGCAGCGGGCTTGGTTTCAGTGACGGTCATGCTCGCTCCCAGAAACTCGGTCCGACGGGCTCGTGGAAGTCGCTTTGCGCGACGAGATATCCCTCGGAGTCGATCGCGATGGGCAACTGCGGCAGCGGGCGTGCAGCCGGACCGAAGATGACCTCGCATTCGTTGGTGACGTCGAAGGTGGAGGAGTGGCACGGGCAGAGCAGGTGATGCGTCTGCTGCTCGTAGAGTGCTACCGGACATCCGACGTGGGTGCAGATCTTGGAATAGGCGACGATTCCGTCGTAATTCCAGGATTCACGGCCCGGGGAGATGTTGAGATCCGCGGGCTTGAGGCGCATCAAGAGGACTGCAGCCTTCGCTTTTTGTTCGAGTCGATCTTCCTTGTCGTTGAGCCCCTCGGGGATGACGTGGAAGACAGATCCGATCGTGACATCCGCAGCCCTGATCGGGGTGCCGGACGGGTCGTGGGTGAGCCGAGTTCCCTTGGCCCACATGGTGTGCTCGAGCTGGGGAACGGGATCCGCGGCGGGAGCCAGATCACGGAACAGCACGACTGCCGGCAACGGGAATGCGACGAGGGCACCGATGAGGCTGTTGCGGATGAGAGTGCGACGCCCGAATCCGGACTCCTGGTTGCCCAGCTTGAAGATCTCGACGGCCTTCTCGCGGGTGGCCTCGGTTCCGCGAGTGAGATGACGGGATTCCGACATTTCATCGCCACGCATGAGGTTCTTCGACCAGTAGATCGCGCCGATTCCGATCGCGAGCAACCCGAGCGAGATTCCGAGTCCGAGGAAGACGGTGTTGAGGCGCACGGAGTTGGTGTTGCCCGGGATGATCGGGAACGCCACGTACGCCGCCACAGCGAAGACACTGCCGACGATCGAGAGGAAGAACAGCGAGTAGACGCGACGCTCGGCGACACGATCCTTCTGAGGATCGAGGTCGGTGGCGCGCAGGCGGTGCGGGGGGAGTCCCGGGTTCTCAAAGGCGTCAGAAGGTACGACTGCCGTGCCGGATTTGGCCAGGGGGGGTTCGCTTCGGACTACGGCCGACCCGGCAGCGGCGTTTGTGCCACCGTCGTCGTGCTGTGCCATTCTGGGTCCTTTCGGTGGTGCAAGAATTCTTGTCGTGCGGTGAAGTGGAGCGTGGAGCCGGACGGAACCTGGGCGACTAGTTCGCCTTTGCCGCGATCCAGATGGTGACGGCGACGATCGCGCCGAGGCCGAAGATCCAGATGAAGAGTCCTTCTGACACCGGTCCGAGGTTGCCGAGGTCGAATCCGCCCGGGGACGGGTTCTTGTCGAGGTACTTCAGGTAGGTGATGATGTCGGCCTTCTGCGTCGGCGTCAGGTTGGTGTCATTGAACACCGGCATGCTCTGCGGGCCGGTGACCATGGCCTCGTAGATGTGCACGGGAAGAACCCCGGAGAGAGCCGGGGCGAACTTGCCCTCGGTGAGCGCACCGCCCGCGCCGGCCACGTTGTGGCACATGGCGCAGTTGATGCGGAACAGCTCGGCTCCGGTCGACGCGTTGCCGTCGGCCTTGAGGTACTTCTCCGACGGGATTGCGGGACCGGGGGAGAGGGAGGCGACATAGTCGGCGAGCGAGGCGACCTGGCTGTCGGTGAACTGCACCGGCTTCTTCTCCGCCTGTGGACCCTGGTTGGCCAGCGGCATGCGGCCGGTGCCCACCTGGAAGCTCACCGATGCCGCTCCGACGCCGTAGAGACTCGGTCCGACGCCGTCGACGCCCTCGGCATTCAGGCCGTGGCACGTGGCGCAGTTGGACGAGAAGAGTTTCTTCCCCTCATCCGCCGACGCCTGCGTGTGTACCGACGAGGTCTCTGCCGACGCCGTGCTGCTGAACAGCGCGTAGGCGCCGCCCGTCGAGACTAGCCCGATGGTGATCAGAGCGATCGTGGCAAGTGGATGACGCCGACCTCGACGGCCGATGGTGCCGGCCCCGGTGGTCTTGCTGTTCTTCGCCATGCTGTGGTGTATCCCTGGTTCCTCTGGATGGATTCGAACTATTTCAGAACGTAGATGACCAGGAACAACCCGATCCACACCACGTCGACGAAGTGCCAGTAGTAGGAGACCACGATGGTCGAGGTCGCCTCCTTGTGGCCGAAGTTTTTCACGCTGTACGCACGGCCGATGATGAGCAGCATTGCTATCAGGCCGCCCGTGACGTGAAGGGCGTGGAATCCGGTGGTGATGTAGAAGGCGGAACCGTAGGAGTTCGAGGCGAGAGAGACATTTTCGCTCACGAGGTTCGCATACTCGAAGACCTGGCCGGTGACGAAGATCGCTCCGAGCGCGTAGCTGGCGAAGAACCACTCGACCATGCCCCATTTGAGGGGGCTGGGGCCGGTGCGTCGTTTCTGCAGGCGCTCTGCGGCGAACACGCCGAACTGCGCGGTGAACGAGGAGGCCACGAGGATGATCGTGTTGGTGAGCGCGTAGGGAACGTTGAGTTTCGGTGTCTCAGCGGCCCAGAGTTCCGGAGAGGTGGAACGCAGAGTGAAGTAGATGGCGAAGAGGCCGGCGAAGAACATGACCTCGCTGCCCAACCAGACAATGGTGCCGACGGCGACGACGCTCGGTCGATTGACAACGGGAGCGCTGAGGCCGGGAGAGATCGAGGTGCTGGTCACTTGTCCATTATGGCTGATCACGGCGAGTTCATTTCTCATTCGCAGCGGTAGTTCGGTCAAATTATCAGGCTCACCAAGGGTCATCGCTATGATCGCAGTCATGCCTTCCGACCTCTCCTGGCCCAGCATTCTCAGCGCACTCTTGGATGGTGAAGACCTCGCTATCAGCGAAGCATCATGGGCCATGCAGCAGGTGATGAACGGAGACGCGACTCCCGCCCAGCTTGCGGGCTTCCTCGTCGCCCTGCGGGCCAAGGGAGAGACCGTCGACGAGGTGGTCGGATTCCGCGACGCGATTCTCGAGAACGCACTTCCCCTGGTGGTCGACCCGATGGCCCTCGACATCGTCGGCACCGGCGGCGATCGATACGGCACGGTGAACGTGTCGACCATGGCCTCGGTGGTCGCCGCGGCATCCGGCGTTCCGGTGGTGAAGCACGGCAATCGTGCCGCGAGCTCGGCATCTGGATCATCAGATGTGCTTGCCGCTCTCGGCATCAATCTGGAGCTCGATCCTGAGGGAGTCGCGCGCGTGTTCGGCGAGACGGGCATCACGTTCGCATTCGCCGCACTGTTCCACCCTGGATTCCGCCACGCGGGGCCGACACGACGGGAGCTGGGGATCCCGACCGCGTTCAACTTCCTCGGTCCGCTCGTGAACCCGGCCCGCTGTGAGGCCAATGCAGTGGGCGTCGCGCATCTCGATAAGGTCCCCCTCGTCGTCGGCGTGTTCCGCACCCGCGGCGCGACCGCGCTGGTCTTTCGCGGCGATGACGGGCTCGATGAGCTCACCACGACCGGACACAGCCACATCTGGGAGGTGTCGCGCGGTTCGGTCACCGAGCACGACCTCGACCCTCTCGAACTCGGCATCCCCCGGGCAGAGATCTCCGATCTGCTCGGTGCAGACGGTGCCCACAACGCGGAAGTCGCGCGTGCAACGCTGGCCGGTCAGCTCGGACCGGTGCGGGACATCGTGCTGCTCAACGCCGCCGCCGGACTCGTGGCCTTCGACCTCGCGCGGGATCCCGCGCAGCTTCAGCTCGGCATCCTCGATCGTTTCCGGGCGAAGATCGAGGTCGCGGCGAACGCTATCGACTCCGGTGCGGCTTCTCGGAAGCTGGACGACTGGATCGCCGCCACCAACGCCTGAGAGCCGATCGGCCGGCCCTCAGTCTTCACGGAACGAGCCCGCCGAGCCCCGCGGCCGTAGGTGCGGCGCGAGGATCTCGACGGGCTCGATCGGCTTGCGTTTTGTTACTTGACGTCTCCGTCGACCCAGTCGAAGGTTTTGGTGACGGCTTTTTTCCAGAGGCGGATTTGGCGGTCGCGTTCGTCGGGGTCCATGTTGGGGGT
>NZ_JBEPTM010000010.1:0-96558 GCF_040549525.1 Frigoribacterium sp. UYMn621
GAGCAGTTGCCGACACCGGAAGCGAGGTGAACACCGACACGATCATGGCCCTCAGCGCCTGAAACGAAGGATCAGCAGTTACACCACTACTTGGGACTTGACCCGCAGCAGCCCACTCTTCCGTCGACCAAGGTGAAACGATTCGTGGTTGTCCTCGCCACAGCGACCGCTCTGGTGGCTGTGTCTTTGTCTAACGGCATGGCGGCAGTGGCGGCCAATCCGCAGACGGTGTTCGCGACCCAAAGTTTCACTGGCGCGACAGCTCCCGGATACATCAAGCCAACCGCTCCGGCTGGTGCTAATTCGGCCTGCCTGACCGCGGGGACAGATGCCGCGGCGAACGTGCCCGGATGTGCGAACCCAGCGACAGACTCGGTCGGTAGCGGGGCGTTGCGGCTCACCACTGCGGGCAACGGGCTGGAGGGTGGGGTGGGTGCTACCCAGTCAGTGCCAATATCTAAAGGCCTTGATGTCGCGTTCGACTCCTACCAATACGGCGGCAACGGCGCAGACGGCATCGCGTTTTACCTTGCAGTGACCGACCCCTACAACCCGCAGGTGCCGACAGCGATCGGGCAGGCGGGCGGTTCCCTCGGCTACAGTGCCACCGGTGCCAGCAGCGGCCTAGCAAATGGGTACCTCGGTCTGGGGTTGGATGCCTACGGCAACTTCCTGAACTCCGGCTTCGACGGGACCGGCTGCAGCTCCGCCCCCGGCAACAGCACCCAGCCAACGAACGTGACCGTGAGAGGCCCGGGCAACAATGCCGCTGGCTACTGCGTGCTGCCCGGCTACAACTCGAGTTTGGGCGGCCGCACCGCTCTGGAAGGGACAACCCGAGCGAACTCAGATGTGCCGGTGGAGGTTGCGATCAACTCCGCGGCCGTCGCGGTCGCTTCGGCTGGGACCAGCAAACTCTCCTCCGTCTCGGTTCCTGCCCGCTCGTATGCGATCGTTTTCAAAACCATCGGCGCCGCCTCCCAGACAGTTGTCAGCGGCACTCTTCCTGACCTTCGCTCGAATGCGTATACCGGTCTTATCCCTTCGTCGTGGTTCGATTCCAACACCGGCCTGCCGTTCAAGCTGACTTACGGATGGGTGGCCTCAACCGGCGGCTCAACCGACACGCATGAAATAAACCAGTTCAGCGCACAGTCCCTCGCCGGGCCGGTACCGACGCTGACAGCAACGTCCGCCGTGACCAACTCCACACCAGCACCGGGTGCGACCGACACTTACACGGTGTCGCCCGCGGTGGCCGCAGCCGGCGGTCCGGAAAGTGCCCCAGTGCAGGTAACCACCACGTTCCCCACCGGCATCACCCCCACCGCCTACCCGGGCACCGACTACACCTGCACAATAGATGGCCAAACAGAGTCCTGCACATACACGGGGACAATCGCCGCAGGGTCCGCGCTTCCTGCCTTGGTGTTGCCGTTCACTGCGACCGGGCCGGCAAGTGCTTCCCCGCTGTCCATCTCCTCGGTGGTGTCCTCGACGGATGCCACAGCGGTGCAGACATCATCGTCCGTCACGATCACCAAAATTCCGACGACCACTACCGTTGCGGTGTCTCCCGCCACCACGCAGTACGGCACGTCCCAGACCATCACCGCGAACGTCGGCCCCGTGCCGGATGGCGGCACCGTCGCCATCATCGATACGACCACCGGCCAGACACTGTGCGCCGCAGCACCGGTGACCGCCGGAGTCGCCACCTGCGTGGCGACCGCGACTGGACCGATCGGCGCACAGACCATCACCGCCACCTACTCGGGCGACGCCACCTACGCACCATCCTCCGGGACCACCACTTCCACCGTCACCCAGGCCACCTCGACCATCGGCGTGACCGCATCTCCGGCTGACATCTCTTACGGCGGCGCCTCAACACTCACCGCTACCGGAATGCCCGCGGGAGCTACCGGAGCGGTGACCTTCACCGACGCGAGCGGCACCGTGCTCTGCACAACCACCGCGGCCACACCCTCCTGCACCACGGCGACGACCCTTCCGGCAGGCACCTATGCGATCACCGCGCACTATGCCGGAGACGCCAACCACACGGCGGCCGACTCGGCCAGCACCGCACCCCTGCAAGTAGATCGGGCGACTACGACCCTCGCGGCAGCCGTGAACGGTGCCGCTACCAGCACCATCGTTTACGGCGGTACCGCAACCCTGTCAGCGACCGGGGTGATCGCGGGAAGCACCGGTCAGATCACATTCACCGACACCTCCACCGGCGCTACCCTCTGCACCGCAACTCTGCCCGCAACCTCCTGCGCCACGGACGCGACACTCGCCGCCGGCACCTACACCGTGGAAGCCACCTACTCCGGTGATGCCAACCATGCCGCGTCGACGAGCACAAACCAGCCGACGCTCGTAGTGACCCCGGTTGCGGCTCCCGCGATCGTCGCGTCCGTCGACCACCCGTCCGTTCCATTCGGCACCACCGCGACTTTTGCCACCAGCGGCATCCCGACCACCGATACCGGAACGATCACCTACACGACCGCGGATGGAACGGTGCTCTGCACGGCCACCCTCCCGGCGGTCTCCTGCGCCTCACCGGCCAGTCTTGCCGCCGGAACTTATGAAGTCACCGCCACCTACTCGGGTGACGCAAACCACCAGGGAGCGGCCACCACGCCGATCGCTTTCGAGGTGACGAAAGTCGCAGGCACATTGCTGGCCACGGTCAACAATGGCCCGAACGCGACAACGGTCCACGGCACCTCCGCCACCCTGAATACCTCGGGCCTGGCAGCTGGGGCGACCGGCACGATCACATACACCGCCTCCGACGGCAGCGTACTCTGCATCGCCACACTTCCGACTACCAATTGCGCTACCGCCTCCAACCTCGCCGGTGGCAACTACACGATCACCGCGACCTACAGCGGCGACGCAAACCATGTCCCTGCGACGGGGCCCACTGTGAACCTAATAGTTGCCCCGCAGCCCACCGCAGTCGCCGGGAACGGAACTGCCAGCCTGCGCGGGTCTGAAAACCTGACCACAGTGAACGCGACAGGAATCCCGCCGGCAGCGACCGGCACCATCACTTTCACCTCGAACGGTGCGGTTCTCTGCACCGCCACCCTGCCCGCGACCTCCTGCACGACGACTGCCCTCGCCGCCGGCACACACACGGTCCTAGCCGCGTACTCGGGGGACCCGTCCTACGCTGCGAGCCAAACCACATTCGCAGTCCACGTCAGCCCGTCGGTCTTTGCCCGAATACTCGGCTTCACCGGCGCAAACCCGGGCCCCACCGCAGCATCTGGCATCTTCCTGCTCCTCCTCGGCCTCGGCGCATTACTTATCACACGTCGACGTCGGAACCGCCTCGAAGCGTAACTACGCACTGCGCGCCGCAACCCGGCGGCGCGCACAATAAGGTCCAACGCCCTCCTTGCAGCTCAAAATCACTTGCAACTCAGGTACGCCCAGAGAACTTTAGCCCGCCCCACTTAGCATGCTTCCGAGGCCGTACTCGACTGCCCGCAAGCCGGACGACCAGCGGGCGGGATTTCGAGCGCTCAGGAGAGCGCCCTGGGCACCACGTTTTAGCCAGATGGGCCGCCCGTTAGCGGAACCTCATGTGCACCACCGGTGTAGCGTGAATCCCCTAACTGGCGAGGGAGACGGCGACGATGATCATCGGCTCACACCCCCTGCAGGCGAACGGCGGATCGCAGTCCTTTAGCGAGAGCACCGCCGCGAGACCATGGATGCGCGTCGGTGGAGTCTTCATGCTCGTTGCCGCTGTCTTCATGGTCGTGGTTCTTGTGATCTCCGGCGCCTCATTCTTCAGCGGTCAAACATACGCCGCCATTAGCGCACTATTGGGTGCGTTTCTCCTGATCGCTTTCGGCATCATCAGCATCCTCAATAGGATCACGCTAGAGGTGGAAGGGCACCAGGTGACTTTGGCTTTCTGGCCAATCTGGAAGAAACGTATTCCGCGTGACGACATCAAAGAAATGACAATGGCCGACCTCAATCCGGTCAAGTTCGGTGGCCTCGGCCTGCGACGAGTGCCAGGCCGAACGTGGGCGCTTCTCTTCTCCGGCGGTCCTGGGCTGGCCATCACCAGGGAATCGGACGGCGCTACCTTCTACATCCGTACCAACCACGCTACCGAAGCCATCGCAGCATTTCACGGCACACAGCTCGCATGACCAACCTGAATCCTGAAGGACGGCCGTCATCGTCGCCATCATCATCGGCACTCCCTAGGTCCTGCTCGAATCGCATCTAAGCCTGACCTCGGCTCGAAAGCGGCCGCAGGCGGGACGATGAGCGGACGAAATTTCCCGCCGGCGCAAGAACGCGCTTGAGACCACTTTTCGCCCCGATCGGCCGCCCGTAAGGGGAACGTCAACTGGCGCTGTGACCGTAGAGTTGAAGGCCATCTCAGCGAGTTACCGAGTCACTCGCTTCCCGGGACTTGCTGGTGAGAAATTCGTTTCGCTTGATTTGAGTGCCGCAATCCATCGTCAACGAATTTGGTCAGAGCCGATGTTGGCGACGCGTGAAGCGCAAGCACTTGCTCGATCTGTTTTGCGTACCGCCCACCTTCGTGTCATTCCGATCCAGGGAGCCTGATCTTTATGAATAGGCGGTGAGTCAGCCCACTCGACGGCGGATTGGGAAGCGCGTCAGCGGAAGGCTTCCCTGGAGGTCAGCCCACGTGGCCTGAGTTCGTCGAACGCATCCAGCCAGGGCTCAATACCCGCGCTGGCCCGGAGCGCTCGCTCCAATCGCGCGGGTCCGACGATCTTCCGGTTGGGCAGTCGGGCAACCTCATCCTTGTTTGCTCGCCGTCGCTGAGAGCCCGAGTAATTCACTACATCGAAATGGTCGGCCGACGCCACCGCCTCTTTAAACGCGGGAAGCGGTAGATCGTCACGAACGGGAATCCAGTCCACCACCCTCCAATGGCCTGCGTGGATCTTGGCGTCCAAGGATAGGGTGAGGAATTCGACGGGACCGGCCAGGACCTCGATAAGCCGGGTTGGCAAGTCGGCGGCGGACAGTAGGGGTCCGAAGACAGCGAAGAAGTAGGCGTCCTTCCCGTAGGTCGCGACGACTTGGCCGACGCCGAACCGACCATCTCCTGTCGGGATCGTGAAAACGTCACCGATCCTAGGGCGCTTTATCACCACGGGTTCCCTCCTGCTCCGAGGTATCTGGGACAAGTTCGTCTCGGCTCAACCTTGTTGCCGTGCCTGTTTGAGAACTTCGGGTCTCAGGTTTCGGCGAGCAGTGAGGAACTCCAGCCCGATCAAGTGACCATCATCATCGAAGTCCAGGACTATATCTTCACGTACGTTGGTATCGAGGAGGGTTTCGGATCGTACGGCCCGACTCCATCGACTCTCCTTTGTGAGGAAGGAGATATACGCCGAATCGTTATTAGCGTCAAAGGTGAAATCCATTCGCGAAGGCTACCAATGGGTCGCATTAGAGGTACATACGGATCACGCCAACCCGCGTTCCCCTCACATCAGAGCTGTGTCCGGATGCGGAACGTCCAGCGGGCGGTCCTTTGGACCTCGTGAAGGTGGATCGCAGCTGCACCTCAATCCTGGATGGGGTGCGCGAGGCAAAACACCGACAATGGGCACATCGCCGGTGTGGCAACCCAAAATGTAACCCCCTGCCGAGAGGCCCGCCAAGAAGTCGCAGGCCTAGCGGTAGCGCTTGTCGAGGTCGGGCCTTCCGTCCACAGGGGCACTGAGTCCAGCCCTCGTGCTCATGACGAAGTTGAGAATGATCAACGCAGATCCAACTAGCGAGAACGGCCAGATCGGATAGTTCCAGATCAGAGAACCAAGGGCGCCGAGGAGGCAGATCACCAGAGCGACGAGAAGGACCCACTGAAGCCTTGAAAGTCGCATCCACCGTCTATTCATGAACGTCACCCTACGCGCGCTCCGCTCTCGAAGGCTCCCAAGACGGCAACAAGGAACTCAACGTCCGACGGTGCCCGTGGGGGAACGTGAATCGCGCGAATTCAGTTCTCTGCCAGAGTGGCCTGATGGACGGTCTGAGGCTCTCGCTCAACTCTTTCGCGGAAATGACCAGTGATCGGGCGGCCGCGGTGGGGCGCGCGTTCGATGCCCATCCGACCCTTCGGCCAATCAAGGTCGGCGGAGACCCGGCTCGAATCACAGTTGGTCTATCCCTGGAGGCCGTAATTCGCGACCACGGCCTACCGGTGGAATGGCAGACCGTCCGCCGAAACGGACGATACCCCGACCTTGAATGCGGTTCGATCGACCTACTGCCCGGCAGAGGAAAATGGTTCGGCACCCCGCTGGAGTCACCCCGCGCCGGGCAATATGAATATTTGCTCGTCGGTCACGACATCGAACAAGATTGGCTGCCCGTGACCATGGAAAGCCCGGGCAGTGTGAGCGAAGCAGCCGCACTATTCGAGGAATTAGCTCTCGCGATCGATGCGTCCTATGGCTTCGTGGCTGCAGACTCGGCCCTCAACAGTCACTCGCCTAATAGAGTGACGGCAGATTTGCCGGGTGTCTTCTGGCTGAATTACTTCGGTCCCGCGTTTGTCGTGATGTACCCGCACCTTGCTGAGCAGGACGGAGCGCGCGTTCTGTCTACAGGCGGTGTTCTGATCAAGACAACGGCATTGCCCTGGCGCGACCCCACGTCCCCGCCCCCGCCAGGCGAAGCGCGGCTCGCCAGCATGTTCGGGCGGACGGCATTTCAGTTCGCCAGGCCGAATCTCGTCCTTCCCACCGTTGAGCAGCACATACTCGCATCCCCAGGGACAGGCGAGATGCCTTGGGAAACGTGGCAGTCGAGCCGGGACGTAGCCGCGCAGGGACGTAAGTATGAGTCGGCTCGGAGACGCCTCGCCAAAGCTCTGACCGATCGGTCGACCCCGGTCCTCGCGCCGAACCCTGTTGAATGGTCTAAGTCGCTCGATAGGAGTGATTGGCCAGACTTCGTCACTCACATTGCGCGGCGAGTCCGAGGAGACCTCGCAGGGACCGTTGGGCGAGCAGTCGCCGCGATCGTTGTGAATTCTCCCGTTGGACACGAACAACAGATTCTCATCGACACCAATCTAGGCGCCGTACAGATCAGCTGGTACGTCGAGGACGTCACTACGGTGGAAGTCCGGCTTTTGAGTTCATCCGGCCTAGTCGAGGTCTGTGAAACCTGGTCCGACTTATGACCTGGCGAGCTAGTCGCCTATCTTGTCAACGCAAATCACGAACGTTCAGCGAACCATGCGGTGTGAGAGTCTCGACAAATGATCGACAGCGTATTTCTAAACGGGACAGTCGGCGTCGGAAAGTCGACCGTCGCCGAAGCTCTCAGCACGCTGGAGACGAAAAGTGGCCACCATCATGCTGTGATCGACTTGGACCAAATCAGCCGTGCATGGCCACCGCCCAAAGGCGACCGCTTCAATCATGAATTGGAAATGGCGAATCTGCGCGACCTTGTCGTCAACTATCGCCGTGCCGGCGTCGAGCACTTCATCCTCGCCGGCGTTGTCGAGGAAGCCAGCGAGATACCGCGGTACGAAGCCGCATTGCAGAGTAGCGGGTTCCTTATCTGTCGGCTGGAAGCCGACGCTGCCACCCTGACAAGACGGCTCAGATTGCGCCATGCCGACAACGCTTCCGACCTGGAATGGCACCTAGGGCGTGCAGGGGAACTTGCAGCCATCCTCCGAGTTGCTTCGATCGATCACTTCGTCGTGGATAACTCAGGAAGTTCAATCACTGCGACGGCAACAATTTTGAAGGAGCGAGCGGGCTGGTAGGGAAGCGTGCAACCGGTCCGCCGAAGGGACCATCACCGGGCGGCTTTCCAGACCATCTCGGGAGCGCGGTGGAGGCCCGAGTTCGACCGGAAGGGCGCCCGGAAGCGGAACCCGCGCTGCGAAAATGGTCATACCTTGCAGGCGAACTCAGATGTCACCTATCCGAACAGCGACCCCCTAGTTAATGTCGATGCTGTTCTGATTCGTCCGCATGGTGTTCACTTATCCAAGTGAACGAGCGCGTCGAGCACAGCACGGCCGGTCTCAGCCACCACCTCGGGATAGGAAACAAATCCGAGTGCGCCTCCACTGCTGGACTCGGCTCGAACCTCACTTCCGCCTTTTGGCCGGCTGTGGAAAGAGAAGCGGGTCGATTCTGAAGCTATGGCGAAGTTCGTTTTACGGGCAACAAGCGCACCGTCCGGGCGCACCTCGATCAGGGTGGCTCGAGGGATAGTTTCCACCGCTTGGCGAATGAGGTCGGGAAGGGCTTCAAGCGGTGCAGAAAGGACTACTTTGACCATGATTCACGCTCTCTCGTACCCGACATTGATCTCGCTAGAACGGTACGACTGATGCTCCTCCGGCGAGCGGCGGGGCAAATAGGAATGATGTGACTCGGATCCTGTCGGGGTCCGCCAGTGGTGGTCAAACGGAGTCATCCTTGTTAGCAGATGCCCACTCCGCCGCGCTGCGATGATTTGTGCGTTTCAGGAACCCATGTTCGGGATACGACAGTCTAGGTGCAGTTCAGGGCATGGTGGCTAACACTTGTGGGGCTCGCTCCGTTACGAACGGGATCGATCATCTTCAGCCTTGGCGGTAGAAATAGCCGAATTCACTCGCCGCCTCGTCCGAAATGCGAGCCAACCGATCAAAGCAGTCATCGCCAGACCGACGACCCATGATATCCAGGAGAACGAACCCATAAAGGCAGATATGGTGAGCCCCACCATCCCCAACGCTGCTATGCCGAATGCCACAAATACAACGACGCTTGCCGTCCTCATACCGCCTGCTCCCGATAACGATGGCATAGAAGGCGCTCCTTCCAAGCCTGCGCTGAATTGTTCGCGATCATTGCGAGATCCCAGAGCTATTACAACTGTTGATGCCGTCGCCGATGAAGAGTACTCCACCACTCACAAGGCCAGCAACGGCGAGGGCCTCTCCCGCCGATGCCAGAATAGCGACTCCTCCAGTGAATACATCCGCAAGACCAGCGGCCACAGCGGTTCCAACACCCGCCACAATCGCGGCAGCGCCTACTGAGATCTCGCTCGCGGAGGTGTGAAAGTGCGGGGCGAACTGGTTTCAGAGGCAGGATGGGACTCTCCCACGAACGCCGAATCGTGATCCGCAGGTCAACAGAACAGCTCGGAGGACGGGTTTTATCAGCCCACGGTTCCCTCCGTTGGAGGAAAGTATTTTCCACGCACTACCTCCCGCGCCCCGAGCGCCGACGTCGAAGAGACAGCAGACGTCTGCTGGTCGTGTGGTACCCCCAGTTTGAGACTCACTGGGATGCTCTGCACCCAACTCACGTGTCCGGGAAATCTTCGTTATCACTGGGCTCAGCAGATTTCTTGGGTGGGTGCAAAGCTAGCGGCATGCACACGGAGTCGAACGATCCGAAAGGCGCCGGTCTCCAGGCAGCTATGCCGGAACCGTACATCCTTGGCGGCACGCTGTTCCTTGACGTCGCTGGTGTGATCGCTCCGAACCGTAATCCTCGTGGCGGAGAACCCAGCACCACCGTCCCTGCGACCGGACCGTCCCGGCTAGGCGAGAATCCGCAGCCAACACTCACCATCTCCCCGGCAGTACGGGCGGCGCTGGAACGGGTGATGGGAGACTTCGACCTGGAACTCGTCTTTCTCACGACGGGTAACGAAGAACACTCGATCTCGCTGCTGACAGCCGCTATCGGGTCTTTCCAAAAATCTCGTTCGCTACTGGTCGCCCCGTCCGGCATGACCGGCTCCCCGTATCTTTCGAAGGTTGAGGCCATCGTTCGGGATCTCGGGAAGTCTCCGTCACGGTTCATTTGTGTCGACGCTGACATGGGCAGCCAAGGCAAAGAAACCCTGAACGCCTTGCCCGTGTCGTCCCTCTTGATAGAACTAGAACGGGCAGAGGGGCTCACGAAGACGCACCTGTTGTCGATGCGCCAGTTCCTTGAGGAGACGGTCCGATCGGGTGCCAGGATGGACCGTCGCGAGCAACGCGTTTCACTTGAACTTCATCGTGAAGTGCTTAGAAGACTCTTGGAAAACCCAGCCGCAGTGCTCGGCGTCGTCCCCGGAAATTTGCGCCGCCTTCGAGCGAACGTGCGCGGGGACTCTGGCGAATCGTGGCTCAACGAATGGGAAACATTAGCGGTGACTAACAATATGGAGGGCCTGCGCTCTCGGCTATTGGGAGTCGACCGACGCTCGATCGATATGCGCCAGGTAAGTCCGTTCAGTACGGTACTCACCCAGAGTGAACGCCTCGACGCGATCTATCGGGCCAGCAACGCATCGCTGCCCGAAAATGGAATCTCATTCGAGATGTGGCGCGAGATGGTTTTCGGCGACGACCCGAACACCGATAACAGTTCGCGGCGCGGATTCGAAACACAACTGTGAAGGACGACCTCCAAACCCAGACGACGTCGGGCAATCATTGTTCCGACCGGCAAATGGACCCGTCCCGCCCGCCCCACCTCCGCGGTCGCTAGCGCACCCCGAATAATCAGGTCGACAAACGCGCACTGGCGCCACTATCAACGGACGATCTGGTGAGGAAACTGGGCTCTCAAGATCGCTCCCCACAAGCAGCCTGGAAAGATTCGAGGCTAAGGCTGGAACGAGGCTACGAAGGCAGAGAAACTGCCCAATGATTACGGGGGAAATTAGATTTCCGGAACCACCCACAGAGGAAAAATGCAACAGAAGTAAAACCCAGAAGGCCCGGAATCCTCGCGATTCTGGGCCTTCTGCGTTGGCGGCCCTTTCTTGTTGGCGGGCCTTCGCCAGGGCTGCCGCCCGCACGCCGCGGAAACGGGCGGACAGGTCACCTGTCCCGCAGAGTTTTCGGCCGCGGGCTGAGCTTCGGGCCCGGTGTTGCACGGAGCCGCTCCGGTTTCCAGGGCGCGCACGACGACAGCGTGAAAGCTCGATCTCAGTTGAGGTGATCCCCGTTCACAGTCAGGTCGGCAGTCGAGTCGATCTCCAGCGCTTCGATGGTGCTGCTGCCGACCAGCTCATCGATGAGTGCACGGCTGCCGGCCACGATCGTCGAGTCGAAGTCGACCTCGGTCGCGGATGCCCAGGCGAGGTCGTCCGGCCAGATGATGCTGGGGCCCTCCGCATCCCACGCGTGCCGCACCCAGGGGGCTGACTCCGGCCAAGCGGCAGCGGCGAGCTCGCTGACGCCGGCATCGAACATCAGGTGCCTGCGCCACGGTGTTTCGAAAAAGGTGCCCTCCTCGGCGCCGCCCGGCCGGAACATGCCGCCCCAGCCCTCCCACACGGCGATGATTCCTGCGTGGGGTGTGGCGGTGTGTCCCTCGAGATGCCGGGCGAGCGCGGTCACGGATGCGGCATCCAGGCGTCCCTGCCGAGGTTCGTTATATCGCCAGTCGTTCGCATCGAGGAAGTGATTGTTGCGATCAGGATCGCCCGCCCGCAGCCGGTCGAACTGCGCCAGGGGATGCATGGTGGTGCCGAAGGCCGTCGCGACTGTCGCCCAGCTCACCCGCTCCCGTTCGATCTCCCCCAGGTGAGTGTCACCCGGCAGCCATCCGCGCCAAGTCTCCGGGGCCGCGAGGCGGTCGCGCTCAGCGGGGTGGAAGACGCGTGCGTAGGCATCGAAACCGCTCGGAATGACGAAGTGGATGCTTTCCCAGCGTTCGATGAGGCGCTCTCGATACCAGCGCCCGCGCTCCACCTCACCCGTCCATCGCATATCGACACGCTACTGCGCGAGCAGCTACGACAGGACGTCGCGCAGCAGTTCCTCGTTCACGGAGGTGCGGGCGCGGGAGACCAGGTACCCGATGCCGAGGAGGGCGAAGGGCAGGATCACGAGCACCCAGCCGATCACGCTGAGACCCCAGGGGGTGACGGTCGGGTCCACGCCCTCGGCAACAGTTCCGGCGAGCAGGCCGAAGCGTGACATGAGCAGGTACTCCCCGAGCACGAGGCCGACGGTCGCCAGCACGGGCGCGATGACCGTCTGGAACACGTTCTCGTCGCCCTTGTTGCGGCGGAAGTAGACCATGATCGCGATGCAGACGAGGATCTCGATGAGCACGATCGCCACGACGGACAGCCCGCTGAACCAGTAGAAGAGGTTCAGCACCGGGTCGAGCTGGAAGACGGCGAAGATCACGATGACGACTCCGGTGATCACCGAGGTGACGACGGATGCCGCGGCCGGCGCTCCGCGCCCGTTGACGGTTCCGAGTCGCGCCGGAAGCACCCCGCCGCGACCCATCGCGAACAGGTAACGGCTGGCCGCGTTCTGGAAGGCGAGAAGGCCGGCGAACAGGCTCGAGAGCACCAGGATCGACATGACCGTGGCCATCCACGGTCCGACGTACTGGGTGGCGAGCGAGAACAGCACTTCTGCGGGGGCCGCGAGCGGCACCTTGGCCACCGTCGACAGTTCGACGGTCTTTTCGACGACTCGGGAGGCGCCCATTCCGGTGACCATCGCGAAGGCGGTCAGGGCGAAGAGCACCGTGATCACGACGACCGCGAGATAGGTGGCGCGCGGCACCACCTTCTTCGGGTCGCGGGACTCCTCGCCGTAGATCGCGGTTGCTTCGAAGCCGATGAACGAGGCGAAGGCGAAGGCGAAGGCGATGCCGGCGGAACCCGCAAGTCCTCCCGCGATGATCGCCGTCGGGTTGAACGACGCCCAGAAGTTGATGCCTTCTGGTCCACCGTTGGCGAGGATGACGATGGACGTGATCACGAGAGCCGTGAGTTCGAGAAGCATGAGGCCACCGAGCACCTTCGCTCCGACATCCACGCGCAGAAGCGAGAGCACGGTGACGAGCGCCCAGGCGATGAGCGACCAGGCCCACCACGGGAGGACGCCAACCTGGCCGGCCATGACGGCGCCGAAGAATCCGAAGATGGCGAGCTGGATTGCCACGTAGGCGAGGATCGAGACGAATGCGGAGGCGATGCCGGCATGGCGACCGAGACCGCGGCCGATGTAGGCGAAGAACGCGCCGGCGTTGGTGACCCGCTGGCTCATCGCGGCGTACCCGACGCTGAAGAGCAGCAGGGTGATGCCGACGACGAGGTAGGCGCCAGGGGCAGCTGCGCCGTTGCCGAGCACGATGGCCACCGGAACTGCACCGGTCATGCCGACGAGAGGGGCGGCGGCGGCGACGACGAAGAAGACGATGCCGACGGTGCCGAGTCGGCCCTTGTTGAGAGAGGTGTGGGCGTCCATTTCGGAAGCGGGGGTGTCTTGGGCGAGTGCCATTGCGATACTCCTCGTTGAGTTCGGGCTGAAATGCTGGGTGGGTACGCAAGTCGTCCGTATCCGAACGAGTTAGCTAACAATGGCGAACCTCGGCCCCGTCGTCAAGTCATTCGGAGAATTTCATTCGGATACGAACAAGCCGGGATCTGGGCTACACTCTGGCGCTATGACTGCTCTGAACGGATTTCTCGCCCCGCTGACCCCCACCGGAGCGAGCGCGCTCGTGCCGAAGCCGCCGTGGTACTACTCCGGGACGCTTCTGACCGTCGAATACCTCACCGATCCCGCCAATGTGCGAGCCCTCCTGCCGCCAGACATCGACCTCGCCCCCGACCGTCCGGGTGCCGTCGCCATCATCTGGGCCGACTGGCAGTCCTGCAGCGAGGGCGGCCTCGAACTCCTCGACCCCGTGCGCGCGCAGTACCTCGAGGCCTTCGTCGTCGTTCGCTGCTCTCATCGGGGAGTCACCTACAGCCGCTGCGTCGCCATCTGGGTCACGAAGGACTTCGCGATCGGCCGCGGATGGTTCCAGGGCTACCCCAAGAAGCTCGGTTCAGTGCACGTGACGCGACTGTTCTCGCACGGCAAGGCGACACCGCGGCTCGAGGCGGGAGCGCAGATCGGCGCCTCGCTTGCCGCCTACGATCACCGCCTGGCTTCCGCCGTCGTGACGCTGCGCGAACCCTCCGAAGACAACGGATTCGTCAATGGACACCGGATGCTGCACAACCGTTTCATGCCGTCGATCAGCCAGGGCCAGGGTCTGTCGCTCGACCAGCTCGTGAGCATGGGCGGAACCGACGCCGACCTTGGCCCGGCCTGGCGCGGGGACGCCGAACTCTCGCTCGCCGATTCGCCCTGGGACGAGCTGCACTCGATCCTGCCCGTCGACGAGATCCTCGGGGGGTACTACCGCGAACTCGGTGTCACCTTCGCCGGGGGAGACCTGGTGGAGGACCGCTCGCGCGCCGTGTGACGCGCGAGCCCTGAGGGCTAGTAGTCCTCGAGGTACTCGTCGAGCTCCCATCGCGTCACGTCCCGGGTGCCGGGATCCTCACAGGCCCGCTCGTAGCGCTCGACCTCGTCACGCTTCAGGATGCTGAACACGTCGACGACGGCCGCGCCGAGCGCCTCCCGCAGTACCGTGTCGGCGTCGAGGGCATCCAGGGCCGTGGCGAGGGTGGTCGGCAGTATCGCGGACGACTCGTTCTCGTACGACCAGCCGTCCGCGGTCGGGGGCACCTCGAGCTCGCGAGTGAGCCCGTCGAGGCCGGCCGCCAGCACCGCGGCGATCATCAGGTAGGGGTTGGCAGCACCGTCGCCGATGCGCACCTCGAGCCGCGTGCCGGCTCCGCGCTCCGGCGGCACCCGCACCATCGAACTGCGGTTGTCATGGCCCCAGTTGGCGCGGTAGGGCGCGAGGGTGTCCGGTCCGAGCCGCTTGTAGGCGTTGACGGTCGGATTGGTGAACGCCGCGAGGGCGGGGGCGTGCGCGAGGATGCCGGCGATCAGCCGGTTCGAGGTGGTCGTGAGCTGCCCATCCGGCTCGCACATGAGGTTCTTGCCCGAGGCGTCGACGACCGAGAAGTGCAGGTGGAAGCCGCTTCCGCCCTCGTCGCTCCACGGCTTGCCGAGGAAGGTCGCGAGCTTGCCCGTGCGCGCAACGATGTCCTTGATCGCGGTCTTGAACAGGAACGTGCGGTCGGCTGCGCGCAGTGCCTCGCCGTGCCAGAGGTTGATCTCGTACTGCGAGGGGCTGAACTCGTGGTTGCCGGCCACGACCCCGATGTCCATGCGGTCGAGCATCCGCATCAGATGGAGGAAGGTGCCGTCGGGGTCGACCCAGGCGCCGGTCGTGTACACGCGTCCGGTGCGGCTGAGGGCCCGCTGCCAGTCGCCGTTCTCGGCGCGCTCGGCGATGTAGAACTCCAGTTCCGGGCCGACGACGGGGGTGAGCCCGAGCGCGGCGTACTGCGCGATCACGCCGCGGAGCACGGATCGCGGGGCGAGCGCGCTCGCGGAACCGTCAGGCTCGAAGGCGTCCGCGATGGCGAAGGCCACCCCCGGCTCCCACGGCATCATCGTGACGGAACTCGGGTCGATGCGGCTCACGAGGTCCTGCAGCCCGTCGGACATGATGTCGTTACCGTCGAGCACTCCGCCGCGGGTGGTGGTGACCCAGACGCCCTGGCAGAAGGTGGGTCCGTTGGCGGCCGTGCGCTCGAGCTGGCTCACCAGCAGGTCTTTCGATCGCGTGATCCCCAGGATGTCGGCATAGATCAGGCGCAGAACGTCGATCCCTTTCGCCTCGAGATCCGTGCGAAGAGCGGCTGCGTCGATAGTCATTGATCCTCCACCAATAAATCGTTCGGCCCTGAACGATTAGTGCGATACTAGGGCTAAATCCGTCTCGACGACGACATCCGTGACATTCGCGGGCTTCCGTTCGACCACGAGCGGGGGAGAGGATGCCCATGCGCGCGCTGTTCATCCAGCACGACCATGTGAGCCCCACCGGCCCGGTTTCCGAGCGATTGCGCGAGCGGGGATTCGACGTCGACGAGGTGCTCATCGTCGATGAACACCATGCCGGCAGCCCGAACGTGCACTTCGAATTCCCGGATGCTTCCGCCTACGACCTGCTCGTGCCGATGGGTGCCCCGTGGGGCGCCTGGGATGACCGGGGCATCGGCCGGTGGCTCGTGCCGGAGATCAGCTGGCTGCGGGGCGCCCTCGACGCCGACATCCCGGTGCTCGGCATCTGCTTCGGTGGCCAGCTGATGTCCCGTGCCCTCGGCGGAGCTGTCGCCACCGCGATGCGGCCGGAGATCGGCTGGACGGTGCTGCACAGCGACGACGACGAGCTCGTGGCATCCGGCCCCTGGTTCGAATTCCACTACGACCGCTGGACGGTGCCGGCCGGCGCGCGCGAGATCGCGCGAACGGCATCGGCCAGCCAGGCCTTCACCTTCGGCAGGAGTCTCGCGGTGCAGTTCCACCCCGAACTGACCGCCGCGAGCCTGGAGGGCTGGCTGAACGCTGGCGGCACCGAGAAAGTGCTCGCTGACGGCCAGGACCCGGATGCCATGCTCGCCCACACCCGTGCGGAAGAGCCGTCGGCCCTCGCCCGCACCGCGACCCTCGTGGACGCCTACCTCGACCGGGTCGCCGGGCTGGATCCGAGCCGCTAACGCAGGGTGTCGAGGATCTCGATCACTCGCGCCGCGTCCGTCGCCGGGTTCACGAACGCCAGCCGAAGAACCGTCTCCCCGTCGAGAGTCGTCGGAACGCAGAGCATCGTGCCCTCGACGGCCGTGGCATGCGACCAGGCCTCGTAGTCGGCGGGTTGCCAGCCGGGACGGTCGAAGACCACAACGGAGAGCTCGGGCTCTCGAACGAGCCGCAGGTGGTCGGATGCCCGGATCGCCGCCGCGACGGCACGCGAGGTCTCCAGGGACGCCTCGATCGCATCCCGGTAGCGGTCGGTGCCGTGGGTGGCGAGGCTGAACCAGAGGGGGAGTCCGCGGGCGCGCCGACTGAGGTGCAGCGCGAGTTCGCTGGGGTTCCAGGACTCGCGGTCCACATGGTCGAGGTAGTTCGCGTGCTGCGAGTGGGTCGCCCGCGCGAGGGCCGGATCCCGGTAGAGCAGGGCGCAGCAGTCGTACGGGGCGAAGAGCCACTTATGCGGGTCGACGATGAAGCTGTCGGCCTGCTCGATGCCGTCGAAGAGCGCGCGCACGCTCGGCGCGGCAAGTCCCGCCCCGCCGTAGGCGCCGTCGACGTGCAGCCAGACCCCGAATTCGTGGGCGACCGCAGCGACCTCGGCGAGGTCGTCCACGAGCCCCTCGTTCGTCGTGCCAGCGGAGGCGACGACGGCGAAGACGTCGGGGGAGTGCTCGAGCACGGTTCTGAGCGCCGCGCCGGTGAGGTGTCCCCTGGCGTCCATCGGCACCTCGACGACCTCCACATCGAGCGCTTTCGCGGCTGAGCGGATGGACGAGTGCGCGTTGGCGGTGCAGGCGAGCTGCCAGCCGCCGGCCGGCCGACCGCCGCGGCGGGACTTCGCGGTCTCGCGCGCGGTCATCAGCGCGGAGAGATTGCCGGAGGTGCCGCCGGAGACGAAGCATCCGCCCGCGCCCTCCGGCCAGCCGAGCAGACCGACGATCCAGGCGAGGGCCTCATTCTCGGCGTAGATCGCTCCCGCTCCGGCCTCCCACAGCCCCCCGAAGATGTTCGCGGCGCTCGTGACGAGATCGAAGGCGATCGCGGCCCGGGTGGGTGCCGCGGCGATGTACGCGAGGTTGAGCGGGTCGTCCTGGGCTCGGGTGGCGGGTTCGAGCACGCGGTCGAAGACCTCGAGCGCGGCATCCGCTCCGATTCCCGTCGCGGTGATCGTCGGGCCGGCCGCCGCCGCGAGTTCGGAGGCCGAACGGGCGGTGGACTGGGGATCGGTCTCCCGCACCAGCCGTCGTGCGGCCCAATCGGTGGCGAGTTTCACCGTCGCGGTCTCGTCCCCCCAGATCGAGTGGTCATCGACAGTCACTTCGCGCTCGCCAGCTCGACTCTCACGGGGAACCGTTTGATGCCGTTGACGAAGTTGCTTCGCAGCTTCGAGACCTCGCCCGTGCGCTGCATGCCGGTGATGCGCGGGAGCAGCTCTTCGTACATCACGCGGATCTCGAGCCGCGCGAGCGCATTGCCGAGGCACATGTGCGGACCGCCGCGACCGAACGACATGTGCTCGTTCGGGTTGCGGGTGACGTCCATGCGGTAGGGATCGTCGAAGACCAGCGGATCCCGGTTGCCGGCGGCGAACCAGGTGACGACCTTGTCACCCTCCGCAATGGCCTGACCGTTGATCTCGGTGTCGCGGGTGGCGGTACGGCGGAAGTGGTAGACGGGGCTCGCCATGCGCAGGAACTCCTCGACGGCCCACGGGATGAGTTCCGGCTTCTCCTGCAGAAGGGCCAGCTGGTCGGGGTTCTGCATCAGGTAGTCCATCGAGTGGGTGATGGTGTGACGGGTGGTCTCGTTTCCGGCGACGACGAGCAGCAGGAAGTAGCTGTTGAAGTCGCGCTCGCTCAGCGGGATGCCGTCCATCGGCGTCTGGTTCACCAGTCGCGACACGAGGTCGGTGCCGTCGCCACCGCGGCGCTGCCTGGCGAGCTCGTTGCCGTAGTCGAAGACCTCCTGGGCGGCGGGCGAGCGGAAGGGCAGCAGCCGGAATTTCTCACTCTCTTCCGAGTGCGCGAGCACGTCGGTGTGCTCCGGATCGGTGTTGCCGACCATGCGGTTGCCCCAGTCGATGAGCTTGTAGATGTCGGCGTCGGGCACGTCGAGCATGCGGGCCAGCACCCGGATGGGGAAGTCGGCGGCGACCTCGGCCACGAAGTCGAACTCGGTCTTCGCGAACGCCGCGTCGAGAGTTGATGCCGTGAGGCCGCGCAGGAAGGTCTCGTAGCCGGCGACCGCCTTCGGGGTGAACTCGCCCTGCATGAGCCGGCGAAGGGAGCGGTGCCGAACGCCATCCGTCTCGAGCATGGACTTGCGCGCCTCGATCTGCTCGTCATCCAGCTCCTCGAGGTTGACGGTGCCGCGTTCGCTCGAGAAGGTCTCGGTGTCGCGGAGCACGCCAACGATGTCGTGATACTTCGTCAGCGACCAGAAGCCGTGGTTCGGGGCATCCTCCTCGTCCCAGTGCACCGGCGAGTTCGCGCGGAGTTCGTCGAAGACCCGCCAGGGGTCACCGGTCTCGAAGAGATCCAGATCGGCCAAGGTGACATTCGTCGTTGAAGTCAACTGAATCCTCGCTATCAGTTCAGGGGATGTTGTTCGGACACGAACAAGTTATACCCGACGATAGGGCATTCTGCCGTCGCGCGACAGGGAGGAGGAGCGCGGCGGACGGTCAATTAGAGTGAGCGGAGTCAGCATCGTCTGTGAGAAGGAGTCCCGATGGCCGGAGCGCACACGCTTGCCGAGACCGAGCGCCAGGTCGACGCCCGCCTCGGTGACCTGCGACTCGACTACTCGGCGATGGCCGTCGCCTCGAACCTGTTCCGCGCGGCCAATGCGGTGCGCAATCACTTCGAACGCACCGTGCTCTCCGAGAACAATCTCTCGTGGACGGCCTTCGTCGTGCTCTGGGTCACCTGGATCTGGGAGCCGATCGAGACCCGCCAGATCGCCCTCGAGGGGGGATTCTCCAAGGCGACCCTCACCGGTGTGCTCTCGACGCTCGAGGGGCGCGGATGGCTCCAGCGCGAGCGGAGCGCGAGTGACGGGCGCCTGGTGGTCGTTCGGCTCACCGCGGACGGTCGCACCCTGATGAACACGCTCTTCCCGGCGTTCAACCTGCAGGAGCAGCACATCGCGACCCCGATCGATCCCTCGCGCCGCGACGAGTTCGCCGAGATGCTCCGTCTCGTGACCGCTCACGTGGAGAAGCCGGAGTAAGAGCCGCCGGGGTGGTTGTAGACCCCTCGCGGATTCGCTATGGTCGTTCATTAGCATCCGAATGACTTAACGAGGAGTCTTTCGACACGGGAGGCGGCTCGATGACCAGCACCGAAAGCGCGACGTCCCACCACATCGAGGTCGCGGGCGTCGCGGTCGACACCCGGCACTACATCGGCGGGGTTCGCGTCGCATCCGCCGAGACCTTCACCAACACGTCTCCGATCGATGGCTCGTTCCTCGGCGAGATCGCGCGAGGCACCGGCTCAGAGGTGCAGCAGGCAGTCCAGGCCGCACGGGAAGCCTTCCCCGGCTGGGCGGCCACCGCACCAACCGCGCGCGCCGCGATCCTGCACCGCATCGCCGACCTGGTCGAGCAGAACGTCGATGCGCTCGCCACCATGGAGACCCTCGACAACGGGGGGCTGCTGCGGAGCAACCTGCGCGGGGTCATGCCGCGGGTGGCCCACAACTTCCGCTTCTTCGCCGACTGGCTGGTCGAAAACCTGAAGCATGACGACTTCGAGACCCGCGGCCACAACAACCACGTGTCCTGGGATCCCTCGGGTGTCGCGGCGATCATCACGCCGTGGAATGCTCCGCTGATGCTCGCCACCTGGCGCATCGCCCCGGCGCTCGCCGCCGGCGACACCGTCGTGCTCAAACCGGCCGAGTGGACTCCGCTCACGGCATCCTTCTTCGCCGACCTCACGAAACAGGCCGGCCTGCCCGACGGTGTCTTCAACGTCGTGCAGGGCTACGGGGCCGAGGCCGGGGCCGCGCTCGTCGCGAATCCCGCCCTCAGCCGCATTTCCTTCACCGGCTCCGTTCCCACGGCCAAGTCGATCGCCCGTGCGGCCGCCGATAACCTCACCCCCTGCAGCTTCGAGCTCGGGGGCAAGAGCCCCTGCATCGTGCTCGCCGACGCCGACATCGAGCTCGCGGCATCCCTCGCGGTGGAACAGTACGACAACGCCGGGCAGGTCTGCCTGTCGGGCACACGGCTGCTCGTGCACGAGAGCATCGCCTCGGAGTTCACCGCCGCCTTCACGCGCAAGGTCGAGTCGCTCGTGCAGGGGGATCCTCGGGATCCGCTCAGCGACATCGGCCCGCAGGTGCACCTCACTCACTTCGAACGCATCACCGGTTTCGTCGACCGCGCGAAGGCGGATGGCGCGACCATCGTGTTCGGTGGCGAGCAGAATTCCGGGCTCGGCGGTCTCTACTTCCGTCCGACCCTCGTGGACGAACCGACACCCGGGAGCGAGATCGTGACGCAGGAGGTCTTCGGACCGGTGCTCACCATGCAGACCTTCTCCACCGACGAGGAGCTGATCGAGCTGGCGAACGGCACCGAGTTCGGTCTCGCGGCGGTGGTCGTCTCCGGCGATCGCAGCCACGCCGAGGCGATCACGACCCGACTCGTCGCGGGCACGATCTGGGTCAATTGCTTCTTCGTGCGTGACCTTCGAGCGCCCTTCGGCGGTTCGAAGAAGTCCGGGGTCGGTCGCGAGGGCGGCACCTGGTCATTCGATTTCTATGCGGACGTGAAGAACACGGTCGTCGCTCCCAACGGTTGGAAGGAATAGCTCATGGGTGAAGTAGTCGGGGTGGGCCTCATCGCCCATGTGCCCACCATCATGCTGCCGAAAAAGACGCGCATGGAGCTCAACGAGGGCAAGGACTCCACCCTGGTCTCGGGCCTCGAGAAGCTGCGGGCGGATGTCTTCGAGACCGCGGACTACGACACGGTCATCGTGCTCGACAGCCACTGGGCCTCGACGGTCGAGTTCCTCGTCACCGCGCAGGAGCGCCGCCACGGGCTGTTCACCTCGGAGGAGCTGCCGCGCGGCATGCACGGAGTGCCGTTCGACTACCGGGGAGACCCGGAACTCGCCGAGCTCATCGCCGCCCAGGATGAGAAGAACGGCACCTGGATCACTCCGATCGACGACCCCGACCTTCCGGTGATGTACGCCACCATCAACCTCTGGAAGTACCTCGGCGAGGGACTTCCCGATAAGAAGTGGATCAGCGTGAGTCTCTGCCAGACCGCGACCGACGAAGACTTCCTGCGTGCCGGTCGCGCCATCGGCGAGGCGATCGCGAAGAGCGACCGTCGCGTGATCCTGCTGGCCTCTGGTGCGCTCTCCCATACCTTCTACAAGCTCCGCGAGCTGCGGAAGCACGAAATGGCCGACCCGAGCCACATCTTCTCCGAGGCCGCCCGCGTGGCCGACTATGAGCGGCTCGACTGGTTCACCGCCGGCGACCACGCGAAGGTGCTCGAGACGATGCCGGCGTTCCACAAGGTGCGCCCCGAGGGCATGTTCGGCCACTGGCTGCTCACCATCGGCGCGATCGGCGAGGAGGCCTGCACGGCTCCCGGCACCCTCTACAGCGAATATGAGAACTCGATCGGCACCGGCCAGGTGCACGTCTGGTTCCCGCGTCCCGAGGGCGGATTCCCCGCGGCGAAGGACCTGGTGCTGTCGCGTGAGTGAATCGTCCACGGGATCGAGCACAGTCGAGACCCGCCGCATCCTGCTCGACGGATTCGCCACCGAGGTGGTGCGTCACGGTGACACCCTCGTGGCCGCGGATGGGCGCGAGGTCGGCGTGGAGGACGCGCAGCATCTGCCGCCAACGGTGCCGTCGAAGATCATCGCGGTGCACCTCAACTACGCGAGCCGCACCGACGAGTTCATGACGAAGCTTCCCGCGGCGCCGACCTACTTCCACAAGCCGGTGACGGCACTCAACAGCCATGGTGGTTCGGTCGTGCGTCCACAGGGGTGCAAGTGGCTCAACTTCGAGGGCGAGATCGTGATCGTGATCGGTCGCACCTGCCGCAACGTCTCCCCGGACGAGGCCGGCGACTACATCGCCGGTTACACGATCGGCAACGACTTCGGCCTCCACGACTTCCGGGACACGGATGCCGGCTCGATGCTGCGGGTGAAGGGCAGCGACACCCTCGCGCCGGTCGGGCCCGGGCTCGTGCGCGGCTGGGACTTCCGCGGCAAGCAGATCCGCACCCTCGTGAACGGTGTCGTCAAGCAGGACGACAACACCGCGAACATGGAGTGGGACATGAACTACCTCGTGGCGGACATCGCGCGCACCATCACCCTGAGTCCCGGTGACCTGCTCTTCTCCGGCACTCCCGCGTTCTCCCGCCCGGTCGAGCCGGGGGATGTCGTGGAGGTGGAGGTGGAGGGCCTCGGCACCCTGCGCAACTTGATCGTCACCGGACCCACGGCCATCCGAACTGACGTCGGAGCCCAGCCCACCGAGAGTGAAGAGGTGGTCTCCACCGCGCTCGGAGGCGATTGGGAGTTCCGGGGCATCCGCACCCCCTCCAAAGACCTGTACCCGTCGACCGTAAAGGAACAATCGTGATCAAGATCGAAGTCGACATGGATCTCTGCCAGCACTACGGGCAGTGTGTGTTCGAGGCGCCGAACCTCTTCAAACTCAACGAGGACGACAAGCTCGAATACCATGCAGAGGCCGATGACTCGGAGATCGAAAACGTCGAGGCCGCCGTCGATGTCTGCCCGATGCAGGCCATCCGAATCGTCGAGTAGAGCCATGCCCGACGCTCTGCCCGTCATCATCGTCGGGGCGTCGATGGGGGGACTCCGCACCGCCGAAGCCCTGCGCCGCGCGGGCTACACCGGCCCCATCACGGTGATCGGTGAGGAGTTGCACGCTCCGTACAACCGTCCGCCACTGTCGAAGGACGTGCTGTCCACCGGTGTCTCTCACGAGGCCGTCGCCTTCCCCGCGCGGGCGGCAACCGCCGATGTGACGTGGATGCTCGGAGCTCGTGCCATCTCGACTGACCTCGAGGCCCACACCGTCACGACGGATGACGGACTCGAGCACCCCTGGCGTGCCCTGGTGATCGCCACCGGACTGCGTGCCCGACGGCTGGACCTTCCCCTGATCACCGGACGGCACTGCGTGCGCACCCTCGACGATGCGATGGCGTTGCGAGACGAACTCGATCCCGGTGCCCGGGTCGTGGTGGTGGGCGCCGGCTTCATCGGCTGTGAGGTCGCGGCGACGGCACGCAAGCTGGGGTGCGAGGTGACGATCGTCGCGCCGGGTGCGGAGCCGCTCATCCGCCCGCTCGGGGCGACGCTCGGCGCCGAGCTCCGCCGACGGCACGAGGAGCACGGGGTGTCATTCCACCTCGGTCGCACCGTGGCCGCGATGCTCGGCGAGTTCCAGTTCGAGGGCCTCCAGCTCGATGACGGCACGATCGTGCCGGGAGACGTGCTGGTCGAGGCGATCGGCTCGGAGTGCAACACGGACTGGCTGGACGCCACCGACCTCGACCTCACCGACGGTGTGCTGGCGGATGCCGCGCTCCGCGCCGTGTCGACGGATGGAACGGTGAGCCGCGACGTATTCGTCGTCGGCGACATCGCGCGCTTTCCCAACCTCCTGTTCGACGGCGTCGCCCGTCGCGTGGAGCACTGGAACATCCCCACCGACACCGGCAAGCGGGCCGGCGCGGTACTCGGCGCATGGCTGGCCGCGGATGGGTCCCTCGACGAGGTCGTGGCCAAGGGGTTCACGCCCATGCCCGCGTTCTGGTCGAACCAGTTCGAGATGAGCCTGCAGGCCTACGGGCTCCCGGGACTCGCCGATGGCGACATCCGCATCCTCGAGGGGGAGCTCTCCGGGGCGGTCGCCGTCGGCTACTACCGGGCGGAGCGACTCGTCGGGGTCGTCGGGCTTGGTCTCAAGGCCGAGCTCTTGCCCTACCGCCAGGAGATCGCGGCCCACGCGGCGAGCTGACCCCACGACTCGCGCAACGATCATCGAGTTGCACTCTTTTGTGGCCTTATTTCCCAGGAGGCCGCAAAAGAGTGCAACTCGCGGCCCGCGACCCCGGCTTTCCGGCGTCGCGGCCTGGGCGAATAGGCTGGCGGCATGAGCGACAGAGGCACACCCGTTGCGATCGCCGTCGCACAATTCGCCCCCGGCGAAGACAAGGCGGCCAATCTCGAGCACCTGCGTGACCTCGCGACGACCGCGGCATCCCGAGGCGCAAAGCTGGTGGTGTTCCCGGAGTACTCCTCGCACTTCTCGCCCGTGCTGGGGCCTCAGTCCCTCGCGGCGGCCGAGACCCTGGACGGTCCGTTCGTCGCCGGGCTCGAGGCCATCGCGAAGGTTCTCGACATCCACATCGTGGCCGGAATGCTCGAATCGTGCGAGGAGGACGACGGCCGCTTCTTCAACACCCTTGTCGCGATCGACCCTCACGGCGCCCTCGTCGCCACCTACCGCAAGATGCACCTGTACGACGCCTTCGGCCAGAGGGAGAGCGACTGGGTCGTGCCCGGTCCGATCGATGAGCCGGAGACCTTCGAGCTCGGCGACCTCCGGGTGGGCTTGCAGACCTGCTACGACATCCGCTTTCCCGAGGTGACCCGGCGACTGGTCGATGCGGGTGCTGACCTCGTCGTGCTTCCGAGCGAGTGGGTGCGTGGACCCCTCAAGGAGCAGCACTGGCGCACACTGGTCACCGCGCGCGCCATCGAGAACACGGTCTATGTCGCCGCGGCCGACCAGGCCCCGCCGGTCGGAGCCGGCAACAGCATGATCGTGGATCCGATGGGCGTCGAACTCGTGACCATCGGCGAGGAGACCGCGGTCGCCGTCGCCTGGATCTCCTCCGCACGCATCGCCGAAGTGAGGACCGTGAACCCCGCACTGGGGCTACGACGATTCGGGATCCACCCCGTCACGACGGATCCTCTTCCTTCCGAGTAGACGGACCAGCGGCGGTCGGGGGACCCCGTGGTCGATCAGCCCCATCGCATGGTCGTCGTCGAAGACCATCCCGACGTCGCGTTTTACACCACGATCGTGCTCGAAAAGCGCGACCGTGCTGCGGTGCCCGTGGAGGCTTAGCGCGAGAGCCGAGCGAGCTGGGCGGATGCGCGCTCGAGCACGTCCACCCTTTTGCAGAACGCGAAGCGCACGAGTGACGCGTAGTCGCTCTTGTGCTCATCCGTCACGAAGGCGCTGATCGGCACGGCGACGACCCCCGCGAGCGTGGGCAGGCTGCGGCACAGGTCGGCGGCATCCGTGAAACCGAGCGGCGCGGCATCCGCAACGACGAAGTAGGATCCCTGGGATTCGCTGACGCTGAAGCCCGCGCGGGTGAGTCCCGCGGAGAGCAGATCCCGTTTGCGCTGGAGCACGCTCGCCACCCCGCGGAAGAACTCCTCGGGCAGGCCGAGTCCGACGGCGATCGCCGGTTGGAACGGCGCCGCGTTCACGTAGGTGAGGAACTGCTTGACGGCGAGCACCGCCTGCAGCAGGTCGTGCGGTCCGGTCATCCAACCTACTTTCCAGCCGGTGGTGCTGAAGGTCTTGCCGGCGCTCGAGATCGTGACGGTGCGATCGCTGGCCCCGGGCAGGGTCGCGATCGGGATATGCGGCTGCCCGAAGGTGAGGTGTTCGTATACCTCGTCGGTCACGATGAGAGCGTCGTGACGATTGGCGAGCTCGACGACCAGTTCGAGGGTCGGGCGGTCCATCATCGCGCCGGTGGGGTTGTGCGGATCATTGATCAGGATGATGCGGGTGCGATCCGTCACGGCGCGCCGCAACTCGTCGTGGTCGGGCTGGAAGTGCGGGGCCCGGAGGGGCACCGTGCGGTGCACGGCCCCACTGAGCGCGATCATGGCGGCATACGAATCGTAGAAGGGCTCGAAGGTGACCACCTCGTCCCCGGGTTCGACGAGAGCGAGGATGGATGCCGCGAGCGCCTCGGTCGCGCCGGCAGTTACGATCACCTCCCGATCGGGGTCGACGCTGAGGCCGTAGAAGCGGTGCTGATGGGCGGAGATCGCCTCTCGAAGCACCGGGAAGCCGAGCCCGGGCGGGTATTGGTTCCACCCGTCGCTGATCGCCTGGCGCGCAGCTTCCAGCACCTCGGGGGAACCATCCTCATCGGGGAATCCCTGGCCGAGGTTGATCGCGCCGGTGCTCATCGCCAGGGCGGACATCTCGGCGAAGATCGTGGGCTTGAGGGCGCCGTCGCCACCGAGCAACATCGCGCCCCGCGCCGCGCTCTGCCATGCTCCGCTGAGTTCCAAGGATCGCCTTCGGGGTCGGGGGTTGGCTTCGATTCCACCGTAGCTCCTCCCCAGCGCGAGGTCGGCACGGGGCGGGCACCGCTTGTGGAAACTTCTGGCGGGGTGCGCCCCCGGTGCCCTACCGTCAGTAGCTATGCGGATCATCCCTCGGATCTTCGTCGCGACCCTCGCCGTGGCCTTGATGCTGAGCGGCTGCGTGCCGACGACTCCGTCCGCCTCACGGACCCCGAAGGCGAGCGGCGCGCCGGTCTTCGCAAGCGAGGCGGAGGCGCTCGCGGCGGCGACGAAGGCGTATGCGGCGTACGTGAAGGTGTCAGACGAGATCTTGGCTGACGGGGGCGCGGGTCCAGAGCGGATCAACGCTGTTGCGACCGGGGATGCTTTGGCGGCGGCGCTCTCTGGCTATCAGGAATTTCGATCAAAGGAATGGCGCTCGGTCGGGCTCTCGAGGTTCGACCACGTCACTCTTCAACGTCTCTCGAACAGTTCAGTTGATGGAACCAACCTGGCGGTGATTTACGTATGTCTAGATGTTTCAAACGTCGATGTCGTCGATAGAAATGGCACCTCGGTCGTTTCACCCCAACGCCCCGCTCGCCAGTCATTTCAAGTGTCAGAGGATTGGGACAAGGTGAAAAGTCGACTCGTTGTTTCATCCAGGGAGCCTTGGACAGACGGTGGAGTATGCGAAAAACCCTGATCTTAGGAGTGATTGCATCGTTCGTCGTTCTGACGGCGTCTTTGTGTGGAGGGGCTTTAACCGCCTCAGCGGGATCCTGCTCGGAGGCCGACGTCTATGTTGGCGGTTGTCCAACATCCAGCGGCACCGTCAACGGCGACGGCGTCGACATCCGCGGCACCATCGACCTACCCGGGTCTGCGGGCGCGGGCGGCAGCGGCGGTCGCGGCGGAAGCTCCGCGACGCCCCCTCCGCCCCCGCCGCCGTTGCGCGACGGCTACGGGGTCACCGTTCCTGTGACGCTGGCCGATCTCATCAACTTCAAGCCGGTCGCAGGGATCGACCACATGGAGCCGAACGGGTGGATGGTGGTCGGGCTCGACACCAACTTCTACGCGACCGTCGACTCCGCTGTGCAGACGGGCCTGTTGCTGACCCTGCCGGCGTCGGTCAGGTTCACTGCCGAGCGGTACCACTGGTCCTACGGAGACGGCACAAGCGCCACGCGTTCCGTGAGAGGGTCCAGCTGGGTGTCATCCGGAGTGGGGGAGTTCGACCGCACGCCGACCAGCCACGTCTACCGCACTGCGGGCACGTACGCGATAGACCTCGCCATCGAATTCAGTGCCGAATACCAGTACGTGGCAGGGCCGTGGATCCCCATCACCGGCACAATCCCTGTCTCGGCGAACCGATTGGTCGCCGCGGCGAGCGATGCGAGCACCGTTCTGGTGGGGCGCGATTGCGCCCAGCGACCGTCCGGACCCGGATGCTGAGGTCGCCGCTCCGGGTGCGGTGAAGCTTCGGCCCGCTCTCAGCGCGTCCATATAGAGTGCACAGGTTGGCGGTGGAGGCTAGCACCGCTTGGAAGGAGCAGACCCCATGACCGACGCACCGCAGGATCCCCACTCCGGCACGGAAAACGGCACCCCAGATGCCACTTCGAATTCCGCCGAGAATTCCGAAACCCGCGAGCAGACCGAGGCCCGACTGAACTCGGCCAGTGCTGCGCCGCAGGATGCTCCTCCGACGGCTCCATACGCGCCTCCAGCATCGCCCACCCAGCCTCTCGATCGTGATTACGCCTGGACCCCCGCGGCTCCCGTCGACACGAAGCGTTCCAACAGGGTCGGCATTGTCGCGGCCCTGGCTGTCGGGGCGCTCGTCGGAGGTGTCTCCGGCGCGGGCGTCGCAGCCTGGGCCGTCTCGTCCAACCAGGGCAACAACTCCTCGAGCGCGGTCTCGAACAGCGCTCCCCAGAACATCACGGTCAACGACACCTCCAGCGTCAACAACATCACCGCTGTCGCCGCAAAGGCCGCGCCGAGCGTCGTCACCATCTCGGTCACGAGCAAGACCGCCGCCGGCACCGGATCGGGAGTCGTCCTCAGCAAGGACGGATACGTGCTCACCAACACGCACGTCGTCACGCTCGACGGCGCGATCTCGAACCCGGCCGTGCAGGTCACCACCTCAGACGGTCACCTCTTCTCCGCAACCGTGGTCGGCACCGACCCAATCGCCGACCTCGCGGTCATCAAGCTGAAGGATCCCACCGGACTCACCCCGGCCGAATTCGGCGACTCGAGCAAACTCAACGTCGGAGAGACCGCGATCGCGATCGGCGCTCCGCTCGGGCTCAACAACACGGTCACCGACGGCATCGTCAGCGCCCTGAACCGCAGCATCTCGATCGCTTCGTCGGCCGCCCCGAGCACGGGAGGCGACCCCAGCACACCCAACTCGGGCAGCCCCTTCGACTTCTGGCAGTTCGACAACGGCCAGGGCCAGGGCGGCTCCCAGAGCCCGTCCACCACTGCCTCCGCGACGATCTCCCTTCCGGTGATCCAGACGGATGCCGCGATCAACCCCGGTAACTCCGGTGGCGCGCTCCTCAACTCGGATGCAAAAGTCATCGGCATCAACGTCGCAATCGCCAGCGCCGGACAGACCAGCGCCTCTTCGCAGTCCGGAAGCATCGGTGTCGGCTTCGCCATTCCCGCGAACCTGGCTCAGCGGGTCGCCAACGAGATCATCAAGAATGGCAAGGCCACCCACGGACTCCTCGGTGCGAGCGTTCAGGACGTCTCCGCCACAAGCACGAGCACCGTGGTCGGCGCGAACATCAAGGAGATCACCAGTGGCGGCGCGGCAGACAAGGCCGGACTGAAGCCGGGTGACATCGTCACCAGCTTCAACGGTGTGCCGATCACCAGCAGCACCGACCTCACCGCCCAGGTCAGGTTCCTCGCGGCCGGCGCCTCGACCTCGCTCAGCTATGTTCGCGGTGGCAACACAGGCACCGTCGACGTGACGCTCGGAACGCTCAAGCAGTAGTGCCCTTCTGAACCATGCGAGACGGATGTCCGCGGCCTGAACTCAGGCGGCAGGCATCCGTTTCGCGTCTGTGGGGCGGGTAGAGGTCGACTGATAGGCTCGATCGACTTGGCCGACCTGACATTGGAACCCATGCCCAACGAGGTGCCCTCCCCGCTCGGAGTGTCCTATGTCATCCCCGTTCTCAACGAGGTCGCCTACATCGAGACCGCGATCCGCACTGTTCTCCAGCAGGACTATTCGGGACCGACGGAGCTCATCCTGGCGCTCGGGCCCTCCTCTGACGGCACGACGGAGCTCATCCAGCGGCTGGCGGAAAAGGATGACCGCATCCATGTCGTCTTCAACCCCGCGACCGACATCCCGGTGGGACTCAACCTCGCCATCCGCGCGAGCAGCCACCCGGTGATCGTGCGAGTTGATGCCCACTCGGAACTGGATCCCAGCTACACCCGCCGCGCGATCGAGACGCTCACCCGCACCGGCGCCGCGAACGTCGGCGGGGTGATGAAGGCTCGCGGCAAGACCCCCTTCCAGTCCGCCGTGGCGCGCGCGTACAACAGCCGCTTCGGGCTCGGCGGTGGCAGCTATCACGGCGGGGTCGAGGAGGGGCCGGCCGAGTCGGCCTACCTCGGAGTGCTGCGCCGCGAGGTGCTCGACGAGGTGAAGCTGTTCGACGAGTCCGTTCGCCGCGGCGAGGACTGGGAACTCAACCTGCGCATCCGCAGCGCCGGGCATTCGGTCTGGTTCGATCCCTCGCTCGAAGTCACCTATTGGCCGCGAGAGAGTTGGCCGAAGCTCGTGCGCCAGTTCGCGGCGACGGGGATCTGGCGGGGGGAGCTGGTGCGCCGCTACCCGGCGCGCAATCCGTGGCGGTTCTTCGCGCCGCCCGTGTTGGTGGCGACCATCGCCCTGAGCATCGTCGCCCTCGCCCTCCAGCTGACCGGGGTGCTCCGCGGCTGGCCGAGCGCCGTGCTGTCCCTGATCTACCTCGGCCCGGCGGCCTATCTCGTGCTGCTCCTGCTGATCTGTTTCTCGCGTGCAGGGGGACCGGGATTCTCGGACCGCTGGAGGTTCTTCCTCGTGCTCCCCACGATGCACCTGAGCTGGGGGGTCGGATTCATCGTCGGGCTCATTCGCGGCGCTCGGGACACCGTCGATACTTCCCGCACCGGCATCTGACTGACCGTCGGCAGCGCCCGTGGCACGCTAGCCGATGATCCCTTCGGCGAGCAGTCGGCGCACCACCCGCTCGGCCGCGTGTCCATCGTCACGCGGGTTGAATCGTTCGCGCCAGGCACTGTACTTCTCGGCGAATCGCCGCTGAACGGCATCCCGGTCGCGCACCAGCGTCACCAACTCCTCGGCCGTGGAGACGACCGGCCCCGGCGCCACCGGGATCAGGTCGAAGTAGAACCCGCGGAGCTTTCGGGCGTAATGCGCCAGATCCGGGGTGAAGAAGAAGACCGGCTTGCCGGTGACGGTGAAATCGAACATCACCGAGGAGTAGTCCGTTATCAGCGCGTCGGCCACGAGAAACAGCTCCGAGACATCCGGGTAGCCGGTCACGTCCAGCACGTTCGGCGCGTGCACGTCCTCGCCGGGCAACAGGGTGCGGGAGTGTCCGCGGATGAGCGTCACATAGTCATCGCCGAGCATTTCCGCGAAGTGGGCCACATCGAGATGGTCGACGTGATCCGGCCGATCGTCACGCCAGGTCGGGGCGTAGAGCAGCACCGTGACGCCCGCATGGATGCCCAGCCGGGCTCGGATGCGGTCGCGGTCTCCGGTCAGGAGCACGTCGTCACGGGGGTAGCCCTCCTCCCAGACCCGCCCGGTGAACGCATACGCCCGGCGGAATACACCGCGGCTGTAGGGATTCTGGGCAAGCAGGATGTCCCAGCGGGCCCGTTCCCGCAGGGTCGCGATCGCCGGCCGCAGACCGAGCCGCACGCGGCTGAGAGCGAGCTTCTTCAGCATGGTGCCGTGCCAGGTCTGCAGCACGGTCTGGTGACGCCGAGACCGATAGCGCTTGCGCAGCCAGTCGTTGACCACGAGCAGGCGGGCGGATCCCCGGATGCGCCACCACTCGGCACTTCCCTCGAGCAGCGCGACCGCACCGTCCGGCACCGACACCGAGGCATCCGAGACGCTCCAGTAGCGCTCGACCTCCGGGCGCAGCTGCGCGAGTGCGCGGTCGATGGCGAGCGGATTGCAGGAGGCGTTCTGTCCGTAGAAGCTCTCGAAGAAGACCGCGTTCAGTGGCTCGTATTCGGTGGCCCGGTAGTCGGACTCGAGCGATGCCTGCTGCAGTCGACCGCGTTCCCGGTCGGACAGCGGAGACGAGAGGGTGATCGCCAGCGACGCCTCCGGCGCGGCGAACGTTACCCGGGTGATGGCGGGCAGCAGTTGCGATGCGGGCAGTTCCGCCGGCAGGATCACGGGCATCCGGGATCCGTCGTCGGCCGAGGCGATCACCGCGTAACGACCGGAGCGAGCCGGCATCAGCGGGCCGTTCCAGGTGGAAACGAGCAGCGGCACCCGCGCTGACCAGCGGGAGCCGAGCGAGATGAGTTGCGCCGGAAGCACCTGGCGGGAGGCCCGGAGCCGAAAACCGGCGGGGGCGAGGCCCGGCCCCTCGAACACGATCGCCGGCAGCTGGCCAGTGGTGACGACCACGGTGTCGATGACGAGCGAAGGCGCCGTCGAGCGCAGGGTCATGGGTGCGCCTTCAGGCGACGCACGAGCTCGGAGTACACCCTCTCAGTATTGCGCCCGTCGCGGAAGGCGAAGTGCCGTGACGCCAGCGCGGCTGAATGTGCCCGCACGATCTCCGCCCAGTCGGCATCCGAATCGAAGCGGGACAGCTGGTCGAGGATGCCGCTCCAGCTGCGCACCTCGCGCCCGCCGCTGAACTCACGGTAAGGCTCATAGAGGCCACGCGAGCCGGTGTAGTTCTCCTCATCCGGGGCGATGAAGAGGATCGGGCCGCCGGTGAGGGAGTAGTCGAAGGCCACCGACGAATAGTCCGTGATGAGCAGTTCGATCGCGTCGAGGACGGGGGTGAGATCGGATTGTCGGGCGGACGACAGCAGCTGGATGTTCGGCGAACCGGCGATTCCCGCCGCGTAGTCCCCGACACCGTTCGGATGTGGGCGCACGAGCAGCATCGCCCCCGCATCGCGAAGCCAGGCGTCGATGCGCGCCCACTCCTCGTCGGTCGGCACCGCCGGATCCGCCTCTCCGTCGCGCCACGTCGGCGCATAGAGTACAAGGCGGGAGTCCCCGGGGTCGGTGTCGAGAGCGGCCGTGAGCACCTGCCGCGCGAGGCTCGCTCGCTCGAGCGCCGTGCCGTGGGACAGCACGTCGTCCCGGGGATCGCCGGTGACGATGACCCGCTCGGCCGGCAACGCGAACGCCGTGCGCAAGCGATGGGCGACCAGCTCCGACGCGGCGGGCATCAGGGCGATGCTGCGGTAGCCGCGGCGATAAAAACGACGCAGCAGCCCGCGCACCTGGGCGGAGACCACCGGCACGGAGATGCGGGTGGTGGCGGCGGAGTCCAGCTGGATGAGCTTGAGCGGGATGCCGTGCCAGAGCTGCACGACGACCGCGCCGCGCTGCCCGAATCGATTCACATCGCCGAATCCGTGGGTCACCACGACCACCCGCGCGCGCAGGGTGAGCCAAAAACCGCGGCGCGACAGCTTCAGCACCGCGGGGATGCCGAGGGCCCGCGCGGCGGCGAGGTCCTGCTCGTCGCGAGCGAGCCAGGTCAGCCGGAGTGCGGCATCCGCCCGACTCGCAAAGCGGAAGAGGGCGAGGGATCCCTCCCCGACTCCCGAGCCGCACCCGAACACCCAGAGGTCGTCGACCCGCGCCACGAATACACTCGCGAGAGCGCCGAGGGCATAGAGCGGGAGGGCGGCGAGCTTCTTCGCATTCCCCGACGCAAAGCTGAACCCGGGCACGGGGGGAGCCTAGCAGCCGAGCCATTCGCGCGTCTTCGCCGCACCTCGGATGATCGCCATGGGAGGGAGCTCTCACCGGAGGCTGGTTTAATCGAGAGGTGCCCCTCCTCAAGGACGTCAAGACGGCCGCGCGGATCGTGCGGAATCTCGTCAGCTCCCGCCGCAGCCGAGTCGAGCTGGCGCGACGGCAACCCAGCCTTCCGAAGCCGAAGCCCCACAGCATCCAGATCGCGGTGTATTTCGGGGACAGCGCGGTGAACCTCTACCAGATCCGCCAGTGGTACGGCCCGCTGGCGGAGTTGGCGAAGACCATTCCGGTGGCGATCATCTCCCGGTCGCCGGGAGCGGCGCTCAGCCTGTTCGATGAATCCCCGGTTCCGGTCGTCTGCCTGAGGTCGGTGTCCGAGCTGGAGGCGTTCGTCGCCGAGCAGGATCTCCGCCTCGTCTTCTATGTGAACCAGAACTCCAGGAACTTCCAGATGTTCCGGTACGGGCGCATGTTGCACGTCTTCATCAACCACGGTGAGAGCGACAAGATGTACATGACGACCAACCAGTTCAAGGCCTACGACTACAGTTTCGTGGCGGGGGAGGCGGCGCGGGATCGGCTCCGGCACCGGCTGTGGGACTTCGATCTCGACCACCGCACCCTCATGATCGGGCGCCCCCAGGCTGATCACTTCGCCGGCTCTCTTCCCTACACGCCGGATGATCGCACCGTCGTGTTGTACGCCCCGACCTGGGAGGGCGACCGCGATTCGGCCGCGTACGGCTCGGTCGCCTCCCACGGCGAGGCCCTGGTCGGCGCTCTCCTCGCCACCGGAACGCACCGCGTGCTCTATCGACCGCATCCTCGCACCGGGGTGATCGATCCCGAGTCCAAGCGGGCGAATGAGGCGATCATCGCCTCGATCGCAGCGGCGAACGGCAGGGATTCGTCGGCACAGCACGTCTACGACGACGGGCCGGACCTCGGCTGGCAGCTTGCGGTTGCTGATGTCGCGATCACCGACATCTCCGCGATGGTCTACGACCGCCTCGCGACCGGTAAGCCGCTCATCGTCACCCGACCGGTTTCGGCGCACGCGGAGATCGACGAATCGGGCTATCTCGGGGCGGCCGAATGGTTGTCACCGTCGGAGTCCAGCGAGATCGTCTCCATCGTCGATCGCGTGCAACACGACGTGGAAGCACGACACCGCCTGGAATTCTGGGTGGAGCGCCACTTCGGTGACACCACACCGGGGGAGGCGACACGGCGTTTCCACGCCGCGATCGACCGGATGTTCGCGATCTGGGAGCGCGAAGCCTCCGCTCATGCCGACGATCTGCGCTCACGTGAGGCCGACCCGTTCCAGACCGACTCCGACGAAGCGGACTGATCACCCCCGGGCACCGCCCTTACGGTCACGCCATTAGGGTTTCGATGGCCGCAGGGCTTTCGGTGGACGCGGCGTCTTCGGCGTCTTGGAGTCCGCCGTGCCGCTTCCGAAGCGGGGAAGGTTGATCCTGGCTCGCCGGGTGAGCACGATCGGGCTGCGCACGATCGGCTCCAGGACGACGGGGAACTGCGGCGGCGGAGGCCCGAAGGCATCGCGTGAGCTGGACACCACCTTGCGCCCCAGCATGTGGTTGCCTGTGCCCCCGATCACGGCACCGATGCCGAAGGGGATGGCGCGACCGACCACGCTCGCACTCTGGGTGGCGACGAAGCGCTTGAGGAACGATTTCTTGATGCGATCGCCGATCTGTCCCATCGCCGCCTGCGGCAGGCTCTTGGTGACGAGTTCGCCCCAGAACCGTCCGCGCGTCGGGCCGACGCCGGCGGCCTGTCCGGCGAGTTGCTTGACGAGATCGGAGCCGGCGGTGCCGAGCATCATCGTCATGACGAGGGTGCGCGCACGCTCGGGATCCTCCACCGCGATTCCGTGCACCTCGGTCACCGACTGGGCGAAGAGGGCGCTGGACTCGAGGAATCCGGCGGTCTCGACGCCGGAGAGGGCCAGTGAGATGCCGACGCCGACGCCGGGGATCACCGAACTCGCGCCCACGGCGGCTCCTCCGGCGGTGACGGCGGCGAGGTAGCGGGTCTCGAGGATCCTGATGACCTGGGCCGGCGAGGCGTCCGGATTTCGACGACGGATGCTGCGGATGTGCAGCAACACCACGGGACGTTGCACCGACAGCAGCCGCTCCACGCCCTTCTCCACCTGCGGGGAGGTCTTTCGCGGGAGCTTACCGGGCACCACGCTCACGGCTTCACGCCGTACTCGGCGTTGTACCGGTCGAGCACCTCCGAGATGGGCGCGTCGAGAACGAGCGCCCCCTTGTCGAGGTAGAGGCCGCGGGTGCAGAAACGTCGGAGATCTTTTTCATTGTGGGACACGAAAAACAATGTACGCCCACCCTCCAAGAGCTCTTCGATTCGGCGGTAACACTTCTCGCGGAAGGCTTTGTCGCCCACCGCGAGCACCTCGTCCACGAGGATGATCGGTTCCTCGAGACGCGAGATCACGGCGAACGCGATGCGCACCTTCATGCCGCTGGAGAGGTGTTTGTAGGGGGTGTCGAGAAAGTCGCCGATCTCGGAGAAGGCGATGATCTCGTCGAACCGCTCGTCGATCTCCGACCTCTTCATGCCGTGCAGCCCTGCGGTGAGGTAGACATTGTCACGCACGGTGAGGTCGTCGACGAAACCACCGGTGATCTCGATCAGCGGAGCGACTCCGGCGCCCACCCGCACACTGCCCTCGTCGGCGAACACGACCTCCGCGACCAGTTTGAGCAGCGTCGACTTGCCTTGGCCATTGCGCCCGACGACCCCGATTGCTTCGCCCGGTGCGACGGTGAACGACACGTTGCGCAGCGGCCAGAACTCGTCGGGTCTGCTGCGGCGTTTCGAACCGGCGAAGAGATCCTTGAAGCTGCGGCGAGACCGCCGGTTGCGCTTGAACCGGATTCCGGCATCCGTCACCTCGATGACCGGCGTGATTGCCGTCGGCACAGTGGTCATCAGATCTCCTTCAGCACGGTCTTGATGGTGCGCCGGAAGACCAGCAGGCCGATGCCGAGGATCACGAGAGTGAGAACGGCGCTCGTCGCCACATCGAGCCAGTTCAACTCGCGGGGAAAGAATGCGGCGCGGTAGATCGAGAAGATGCCGGACAGCGGGTTCAGCGCCATGTACGGCTGCAACCAGTGGGGCACGAGTTCGAGTCCGTAGACGATGGGGGAGGCGTAGAACAGGAATCGCAAGCCCAGTTTGACCGCACGCTCGAAATCACGGAAGAAGACGACGAGGGGCGCGACGATCAACCCCACGCCGAGGGCGAGCGCCGCTTCGAGGATCACCGCGATCGGCACGAGGGCGACCTCCCAGTGCAGCTTCGCCGGATCGGGAGTGGCGAAGGTGATGAACACGAAAATGGCGATGACGGGGATGCTGACGAGAAACTCGATGCCCTTCGAGAGCACGATCCTCGACACCCAGATCGTGCGGGGGATCTTGGTCGATCGAATCAGCTTCGCTTCCCTGGTGAAGGCGCGTGTCGCGTCGGAGATCACTCCGTTGAACCAGGTCCACGGCAGGAGTGCCGTGAGGAGGAAGATGATGTACGGCTCCTCGCCGACCTTGCCGCGATGGAAGATCTGCGTGAAGACCACCCAGTAGATCGCGGCCATGACCAGCGGATCGAGGATCGACCAGAAGTAGCCGAGGAACGACGTGGAGTAGCGCACCTTGAGGTCGCGCGTGGTCAGCAGCCACAGGGAATGCCTGTAGCGCGCGAACTCCGAACGCTCGGGGCGTGCTTCGAGAACTGCACTCACGCGTTACGGGTCCTTAGAGTCACGCACTCCGCTTGACGTACGCGGAGGCGTGAACTCAGACGAAGAGGTTCGCCCGCTCGAGGTCTTCCGCGAAGTCAACCTCTACGGCGTAGAGGTCGGAGATGTCTACCGGCTCAAATCGTAGCTTGTCCTGCTCGATTGCCAGCTCAATACCGCGTTCGAAGTAGTCCTGGTCGTCGACGCGGCCGAGCTGGCGGATGAGCGCAGCCTTGTCGCCACGAGCGACGTAGTTGATCCCCACGGCCTCGCCGAGACCGCCCTTTACGGTCTTCGACAGCTGGTTGATGTACCCCTCGGCATCCACCGTGTACTTGACCTCTTCGTCAGAGACCTTCTCGGTGTTCACGGAGACGAAGGACTGGTCGGCGTCGACCATCTTCTTAGCGCGCACGAGAGCCTCGGGGTCGAAGACGACGTCGCCGTTCATCCAGAGAACGCCACCCTGGCCAGAGGCGCGCAGTGCGCGCATCAGGCTCTTGGAGGTGTTGGTCTGGTCATACTGCTCGTTGTAGACGAAGGACGCGGCGGGGAAGGCCTCGATGATGTGCTCGAGCTTGTAGCCGACGACGATCGTCACCTTGGCGCTGGTGCCGAAGGCCTGCTTGATGTTGTCGAACTGCTGCTGCATGATAGTGCGGCCGTCACTGAGCTCGGTGAGGGGCTTCGGCAGGGAGCGTCCAAGACGGCTGCCCATGCCGGCGGCCAGAATTACGATCTGTGTGCTCACGATTTGTCTCCTCAGTTGACTGTGGTCTTGACCGGGGCAAGTGTCCGAATCCGATCGACCGTCAATCGTCATTAGGTTGCGATTGCGAAGAGATTCACCGTTTATTCATCCCCAGACTGTTGCCTGGACACGTCGTTGTGCAGCTCCACCCTACCTTTTAGAGCCAATTTGGCACAGGGGTGGGCGGACGGCGTTTTCAATTCGTGATGAGTTGCCCAGTTCTCGCACAGGCATCCCAGTCAGCGTTGGTACGGTTGACTGGTGGATCTAGAACCTGAGGAGAAGCCAGCAGGGGAGCCGGCGGCTCCGAATTCCGGCGACGATTCCGGGACTCAAGCGAATCCCGCAAAGCCCGCGGGGGCTGCGCCCCGGGCACGCCGACCTGCTGCTCCACGGGTGAATTCCGACGCCTCCGCCTCGTCCGCGAAGGCGGCCCAGCGCACCCCCGCATCCCGCACGCCCAACCCGCGCACGCCCGCGGCACGGCCATCGGCCGCGAAGCCTGCGACGCCCCGGAGTTCCGCGGCTAAGGAGACGTCCTCCTCGGGAGCCACCGCTCAAACTCCGCCAACGAAGCCCGCCGCGCCCAAATCGAGTGCTGTGAGGGCGACAACTCCGCGGACGACCCGCCCGAAAGCGCCAGCCCAGGCTGCCACCGCACCAGAGACGCCGACCACCGACGATCCCACGGCCCCCCACTCGGCTGTCCCCGCGACTGAAGCACCAGAGCCGGTCGTGCCCGAGAGTCCCGAGCCCGTTTCCGCCGAAACCACAGCCGCTGGCGCGCAAAGTGTCGAGCCGACGGCGACCCCGGCCGTGTCGGGGATTCCGCGGGCGACGCGACCTCGCTCCTCCATTCCGCGGTCGACGATCCCGCGCTCGACGACCCCACGTTCGACGATCCCGCGCTCGACCTCGGTGCGCGCTCCCGCTCCCGCTCCCGCTCCCGCTCCCGTGGAACCCCCGCCTGCTGGTCGCGCGAAGCCGACCACGACCGCCGTCCAACCGTCGCCGGACGAGACGGTCCCCGACGACATCCTCGCCCCGTCCGCTGCCAGCGCGGGCGCGGCCGTTGCGGTCGGGCAGCCCGTGCTGGTGGTCTCCGACCTGGTGAAGCGGTTCGCCGATACCGTCGCGGTGAATCACGTGAGCCTCAGGGTGCCCGCGGGCACCATGTTCGGAATCGTCGGTCCGAATGGAGCGGGGAAGACCACGACACTGTCGATGGTGACCGGTCTCCTCCGCCCGGATGAGGGATCCATCCTCGTGCACGGGGCGGACGTCTGGATGGATCCGGCGGCCGCCAAGCGTGCCATGGGAGTGCTTCCCGACAGACTGCGGCTCTTCGACCGCCTCACCGGGAGCCAGCTCCTCTACTACGCGGGCACGCTCCGCGGGCTCGACGCACGAACAGTGAAGCAGCGCTCCACCGACCTGGCGGTCGCCTTCGGCCTGGAGGATGCCCTCGGACGCCTCGTCTCCGACTACTCGGCTGGAATGACCAAGAAGATCGCACTGGCCTGCGCGATGATCCATTCGCCGCGGTTGCTGGTGCTCGACGAACCCTTCGAGTCCGTCGATCCGGTTTCCGCGGCGAATATCACGACGATCTTGCAGCGCTATGTCGCTGCCGGCGGCACCGTGGTGCTGTCGAGCCACAGCATGGACCTGATCCAGCGCATCTGCGACCTCGTGGCGATCGTCGTGAGCGGCGAGGTGCTGACCACCGGCACGATGGAGGATGTGCGTGGCGGCGGTTCGCTCGAGGAGAGATTCCTCGAACTCGCGGGTGGGCGCAAGACTGCGGAGGGCATGGAGTGGTTGCACAGTTTCTCGGACTGAAGCTGCGGCTGCTCGCGAATACGTTTCGCCGTAGTCCGCTGCAGGTCTTCGGAATCGTCGTCGGCCTGCTCTATGCGATCGGAGCGACCGGGTTCACGGTTGCCGGCTTCGCGTCCCTCCGCCGGGTGGAACCGGTGCTGGCGGGCGACATCACCGTGGCCGTCGGGTCCGCGATCGTGCTCGGATTCCTGCTCGTGCCTCTCGCCCTCGGCGCGGACAACAGCCTCGACCCTCGATCGTTCTCCCTGTTCGGCATACCCGCGAATCGTCTCGCGGCAGTTCTCGCCCTGGCGGGGCTCGTCGGGCTTCCGTCACTCGCGATCGCCGCAGTCGCCATCGCGCAGGTGGTGACCTGGGCACGGGATCCGCTGTCCGTGATCATCGCTCTCTTCTCTGCGGTGCTGATTTTCGCCACCTGCCTTCTCGCTGCACGAGTCTCCAGTTCGGTCGCCTCCCTCCTGTTGGCCACCCGCCGCGCTCGAGAGCTGACGACGCTCATCATGCTCGTGGTTCTCGTGCTTCTCGCCCCGGCGATCGCGCTGCTCGCTTCCGTCGACTGGGATCGTGGCGGGCTGGACGCTCTCAAATCCGTGGCGGATGTTGCGGGCTGGACGCCGATCGGGGCGGCCTGGTCTGCGCCAGCCGAAGCCGCATCCGGCAATGCCGGAGGGGCCGTGCTGAAGCTCCTCATCGCCGCTGCGACCGCCGGGCTGCTCTGGGTGGCCTGGCGCGCCCTGGTGGGATGGCTGCTCGTGGCCCCTCAGCGACGCGAGCGAGCCTCGAACTACGTGGGTCTCGGCTGGTTCGGTCGTCTGCCGGACTCTCCCGTCGGCGCGATCGCCGCCCGCAGCATCACTTACTGGATCCGCGATGCCCGGTACCACACGACTCTCCTGGCCGTGCCGGTCGCGCCGCTGCTGTTCGTGGTCGTGCTCGCGGTCGCCGGTGTATCCGTCAGCGTGCTCGCTCTCCTCCCGGTTCCCGTGATGTGCCTGTTCCTGGCCTGGTCAATGCACAACGACGTCGCCAGCGACAGTTCGGCCGTGTGGCTTCACCTCGCGTCGAATACCTCGGGATGGGCTGACCGGCTCGGGAGAATGGTGCCGGCCCTGGTGATCGGCATCCCGCTGATCGCGATCGGGTCTCCGATCGCCGCCGCGATCTCCGGCGACGACGGGGTGCTCCCCTCGCTGATCGGGGTCAGCTCCAGTCTGCTGCTGGCCGGACTCGGTCTGTCGAGCGTGGTCTCTGCACGCTTTCCCTACCCATCGGTGCGCCCGGGCGACAGCCCCTACGCGCAGCCCCAGGCGAGCGGCACCGGCGCGGGTCTCATCCAGTCCCTCACCTTCTTCGCGGCGATCGCGCTGTCGGCGCCCGCTCTCTGGTTCGCCGTGCAGGGCCTCCTGCATCCCGGTGTGACCAGCTGGTCGACGTTCTCACTCCTGGTCGGGCTGGGGATGGGGCTGGTCCTGCTCGCCCTCGGGGTGCTCTGGGGCGGACGCATCTACAGTCGTCGGTCGCCGGAGCTGCTCGCATTCACGCTGCGACACTGACTCCTCACCGCTGGGCTCTTTACCGGTAAGGGCTCTCGCGCACGCGTAAAATGGCGTCATGAGCGGCGATACACAACAGGGCGGCGGCGGTACGGACACGCTTGACCGCGAACTCGAAGAACTCCTGAACCAGGAGCAGATCGAAGAGGGCGACCACGAGCGCTTCTCCCATTACGTGCAGAAAGAGAAGATCCTCGCGTCGGCCCTGAGCGGCAAGCCCGTGATCGCGCTCTGCGGCAAGGTGTGGACGCCGGGGCGCGATCCGGAGAAGTTCCCCGTGTGCCCGACCTGCAAAGAGATCTACGACGGACTGAAGAAGTAACCGGAGACGGTGCGGCCCGGCGCAGTGGGTGACGGGCGCAGTGGGCCTCAGGCGTAGCGGGTCGGGATCACCGGGTCGCCGCGACCGAGGCGGAATGCCTCCTCCGGCAGTTCAGCGATCGCCGCCGCGCGGTGCTCCCGGGCGAGCCGCGTTCCGGCCTCCCCGCGGTACTTCTCCACGGCGACCCCGTCGACAACCAGCGGCACGAGCAGGGGCCGGTGAGCGGATGTCGCGGCCTCCGGCTTCCCGACGTGGATGACCTCGGCACTCGCCGTGCCCGCGGCGGTGAACTCGCGCACGGGAAACTTGCGACCGCCGATCGACACCTTCTCCGGGGACTTCTTTGCGACGGAGATCCAGTCGCCCGCGGCGTCCTTGCGCGCCACGAGCTTGTAGACGAGACCGGCGGCGGGGGAGCCGGACCCGGTGACCACCGAGGTGCCGACGCCGTAGGAGTCGACCGGTGCGGCCCGGAGGGCCGCGATCGTGAACTCGTCGAGGTCGTTCGTCACCGTGATCCTGGTATTGACCGCACCGAGCGCATCGAGTTGGCGGCGCACCGCTGCGACCTGCTCCGGCAGGTCACCGCTGTCGATCCGCACGGCGCCGAGTCCGGTTCCCGCGACCCGGACCGCGAGATCGACGGCGGCGGTGACGTCGTAGGTGTCGACGAGGAGGGTGGTGCCGGGGCCGAGGGCAGCGACCTGGGCTCGGAAGGCATCCTCCTCGGTGTCGTGCAGAAGGGTGAAGGAGTGCGCCGAGGTGCCCATCGTCGGCACACCCCAGCTCCGGCCGGCCTCGAGGTTGCTCGTCGCAGCGAAGCCGGCGATGAAGGCCGCGCGGGCGGCGGCGACGGCGGCGCGCTCACCGGTGCGCCGCGATCCCATCTCCGCGAGAGGACGGCCGCTCGCGGCGGAGACCATGCGGGAGGCGGCCGTTGCCACCGCCGAGTCGTAGTTGAGCACACTGAGGGCGAGGGTCTCGAGAATCACGGCCTCGGCGAAGGTGCCTTCGACGACGAGGATGGGGGAGCCGGGAAAGTAGACCTCGCCCTCCTGGTAGCCGGAGATGCTGCCGGTGAAGCGGTAGTCGGCCAGCCAGTCGAGAGCGCGGTCGTAGACGACGTCGTTGTCGCGCAACCAGTCGAGTTCACGGTCGGTGAAGCGGAAGTCGTCGATCAGATCGAGCAGCCGCCCGGTGCCGGCGACGATTCCGTAGCGACGCCCACCGGAGAGACGGCGTGCGAAGACCTCGAACACGCAGTCGCGATCGTGAGTGCCGGCGCGGATGGCGGCGTTCAGCATCGTGAGCTCGTAGCGGTCGGTCAGCAGCGAAGATACGGCATCGGTCACGAGTGCCAGCCTAGCCAGCAGTTCGCTCGTGTACCGTGACACCGATGGAACGCACCCGTTGGATCTTCGCCGGCCAACTGGGCGATTCGTTCGACGATGGCGGGCGGATGCTGCTGGTCGAGTCCCGCGCCGCGCTGCGCCGTGCTCCGCTCCATCGGGCCAAGGCTCACCTCATCCTCTCGGCGATCCGCCACCGGGCCGCCGAGCTCGGGGACCGGGTGGAGTTCCACCAGGTCGAGCACTACCGGGACGTGGTGGAGGGGCGTGACGACCTCGAAGTTGTCGATCCGACCTCCTATGCGGCGAGGCGCCTCGTGCGATCGGTCGGAGCGACAGTGCTGCCGAGCCGTGGCTTCGTCACGAGTGAGGCGGATTTCGCCGAGTGGGCGGATGCCCGAAAGGGTCGCCCGATCATGGAGGACTTCTACCGTTGGGTGCGTGGTCGCACGGGCATCCTGCAGGACGGCGATGCTCCCGCCGGCGGCCAGTGGAACTTCGACCACGAGAACCGCCAGCCCCCGCCGAAGCGGGCCCTCACCCTCGGTCTGCCCGAACCGTGGTGGCCCGAGGAAGATGACATCGACCGGGGGGTGCGGGCCGATCTCGATCGCTGGCAGGCCGCCGGCGAGGTCACCCTCGTGGGTGACGACGGCCCGCGGCGATTCTCGGCGACCACGGGGGAGGCGCGGCTGGCCCTCGACGACTTCATCGAGAGTCGCCTCGGCGACTTCGGCCCGTTCGAGGATGCCACGCTCACCGGGGACTGGACGATGGCGCACTCCCTGCTCAGCGCGCCGCTCAACCTCGGCTTGCTCGATCCGCGTGAGGTGATCGACCGGGTCGAGGCCGAGTACCGCGCCGGGAAGGCCCCGATCGGCAGCGTCGAGGGCATCGTGCGCCAGCTGTGCGGCTGGCGCGACTGGGTGTGGCACCTGTACTGGCGGCTGGGCGAGGACTACGTGAACAGCAACGCCCTCGCCGCGACGGAGCCGATTCCCCGCGCGGTGCTGGAGCTCGAGGCATCCGCCATCGAAGCCAACTGCCTGAGCCAGACGATCGGCGGGGTGCGCGAGCACGGCTGGGCCCACCACATCCAGAGGCTCATGATCATCGGCAACTGGGCGCTCCAGCGCGGCTACGACCCGAAGCAGATGAACGAGTGGTTCATCGGGATGTTCGTTGACGGCACCCCCTGGGTGATGCCCGCGAACGTCGTCGGCATGAGCCTGTTCGCCGATGGAGGCATCGTCGGCACCAAGCCCTATGCGGCCGGGGGCGCCTATGTCAACAGGATGACGGACTACTGCGGCGGCTGTCGATTCGACCCGAAGGTGCGACTCGGCCCGAACGCCTGCCCGGTGACCGCCGGCTACTGGGCATTCCTCGACCGGGTGGAACCGCAGATCCGCGGCAACTTCCGCATGGCGCAGCCGCTCGCCGGCCTCCGACGGCTGAGCGACCGCGAGCAGGTGGTCGACCAGGAACGGCGGCGCACCGCCCTGTAGGGCATCCCGCGTAAACTCGGTCCCTATGGATGACGCGCCGATCGGGATCTTCGACTCCGGGGTCGGCGGTCTCACGGTGGCCCGCGCGGTGCTCGACCAGCTGCCCAACGAATCGCTCGTCTACGTCGGCGATACCGCACACTCGCCGTACGGCCCCAAGCCCATCGCCGACGTGCGGCGTTACACGCTCGAGGTGCTCGACGATCTGGTCGCGCAGGGCGTGAAGATGCTCGTGATCGCGTGCAACACGGCCTCGGCGGCCATGCTGCGGGATGCTCGGGAGCGATACACCCAGGCCCTGGGCATCCCGGTCGTGGAGGTCATCCAGCCCGCCGTGCGTGCTGCGGTTCGGCAGACCCGCAACGGCCGGGTCGGGGTGATCGGCACCGTCGGCACCATCACCTCCCGGGCCTACGACGACGCCTTCGCCGCGGCACCGCACCTCACCCTGTTCAGCGAGGCGTGCCCCCGATTCGTCGAATTCGTCGAGGCCGGGGTGACGAGCGGTCCGGAACTGTTCGAGGTCGCCGAGCACTACCTCGCACCGCTCAAGCACGCCGGAGTCGACACGCTCGTGCTCGGCTGCACGCACTACCCGCTGATGTCCGCCGCTATCCAGTACGTGATGGGGGAGGATGTCAGCCTCGTCTCGAGCGCGGAGGAGACGGCCTTCGACGTCTATCGCACCCTCGTGCGGCACGGCCTCGAACGCGAAGCAGGTGTCGCACCCACCCACGTCTTCGAGGCGACCGGTGACTCCCCGCTGGAGTTCACCCGCCTGGTGCGTCGTTTTCTCGGGCCGGAGGTCTCCACGGTCGAACTCGTCGAGACCGGCGCTCTCACCCTTCCCACCCTCAAACAGAAAGGCGGCACCGCATGACCGCATCAGGACCCCGCATCGATGGCCGTGAGCTCGACCAGCTGAGGCCGGTCACCATCGAGCGTGGCTGGAGCGACCAGGCCGAGGGATCCGCCCTCATCTCCTTCGGGCGCACGAGGGTGCTCTGCACCGCGTCCTTCACCAACGGCGTTCCGCGCTGGATGACCGGGAGGGGCAAGGGCTGGGTCACCGCCGAGTACTCGATGCTTCCCCGTTCCACCAACGACCGGATGGATCGCGAATCGGTGAAGGGCAAGATCGGCGGGCGCACCCACGAGATCTCCCGGCTCATCGGCCGGTCGCTGCGTGCCGTCGTGGATATGAAGGCCCTCGGTGAGAACACCATCGTGATCGACTGCGACGTTCTGCAGGCCGATGGCGGCACGCGCACCGCGGCGATCACGGGTGCCTACGTTGCCCTTGCCGACGCACTCGAGTGGGGCCGCACCAAGAAGTTCATCGGCCAGAAGGCCGTGCCGCTCATCGACAGCGTCGCTGCAGTCTCCGTCGGCATCATCGACGGCACCCCGATGCTCGACCTCGCCTACACCGAGGACGTGCGTGCCGAGACAGACATGAACGTCGTCGTCACGGGACGCGGCCTCTTCGTCGAAGTGCAGGGCACGGCCGAGGGCGCGCCGTTCGACCGAACCGAGCTGAACGCCCTCCTCGACCTCGCCCTCGGTGGTGGGGCCGACCTGACCAGACTTCAGGTGGAGAGTCTCGCTCGATGACCACGGTGCTTGTTCCCCTGGTGCTCGCCACCCACAACGCGCACAAGGTCATCGAACTCCGAAGGATTCTCGGGCGCAGGCTCGACGGGATCGACCTCAGGGCCTACGACGGGCCCGAACCGGTGGAGGATGGCGACACCTTCGAGGTGAACGCGCTGATCAAGGCACGGGCGGCATCCGCCCACACCGGTTTCGCCGCGATCGCGGATGACTCCGGAATCGCGGTCGCGGCTCTCGGAGGCGCCCCTGGCATCCATTCGGCTCGCTACGCCGGCACGCGGGACGATGCGGACAACGTGCGCCTTCTCGTCAAGAACCTCGAGGGGGTGGATGACCGCGCCGCCGAGTTCCTCTGCGCCGCAGCGCTCGTGCTGCCCGACCGCCGCGAGAGAGTCGAGCTCGGCCGCTGGCCCGGCACCGTGCTGCGCGAGCCGGTCGGCGCTGGCGGCTTCGGCTACGATCCCGTGTTCAAGCCGGCCGGCTACAACGTCTCCGCCGCGGAGCTGCACCCGGACGAGAAGAACGCGGTCAGCCATCGCTCTCTCGCCTTCGAGGCCCTGATGCCGATCGTGCGCGACCTGCTGCTCGGCCAGCCGACCTAGAATTCGGGGATGACCGCCACCGCCCGCAGCACCCGCCCGGCGGCCCGCGGCCTCTTTCTTCTCGGCCCTGCTTTTGTGGCGGCGATCGCCTACGTCGATCCCGGCAATGTCGCTGCGAATATCAGCGGGGGCGCGCGGTACGGGTACCTGCTGGTCTGGGTGCTGGTGTCCGCAAGCCTCATGGCGGCACTGATCCAGTACCACTCCGCCAAGCTCGGCCTGGTGAGCGGCCGCTCCCTTCCGGAGCTCCTCGGTGACCGGATGCGAGACCGCTCCCGCCGATTGTTCTGGGCGCAGGCGGAACTCGTGGCCGCAGCCACGGACCTTGCCGAGGTGATCGGTGGCGCGATCGCGCTCAACCTGCTGTTCGGCCTTCCGCTCTTCCTCGGCGGCATGATCGTCGGCGCCGTGTCGCTCGGTCTCCTCGCCGTACAGTCGCGCTACGGCCAACGGCCGTTCGAATCGGTGATCATCGGTCTGCTCGCGATCATCGCGGTCGGATTCCTCGCTGGACTGTTCATCACCCCGCCGGACGGCACCGCCGTGCTCGGTGGCCTCGTGCCGCGATTCGAGGGCCCCGGCTCTGTGCTGCTCTCGGCGAGCATGCTCGGCGCCACCGTCATGCCGCACGCCATCTACGTGCACTCGGCGCTGGCCAGGGACCGCCACGGACACGTGACCGCCCCGGAGGCCCGACGCCGCATCCTGCGTGTCACCCGGTGGGACGTGATCATCGCCCTCGGCATCGCCGGACTGGTCAATGTCGGGATGCTGCTCCTCGCCGCGGTCAACCTGCGCGGGATCGGCGCGACCGACACCATCGCGGGAGCCCACACGGCCATTGGAACCGCGCTCGGACCGGGGATCGCCCTGGTCTTCGCCATCGGGCTCCTCGCCTCCGGTCTCGCCTCCACCTCGGTGGGAAGCTACGCGGGAGCCACGATCATGGCCGGGCTGCTCAAGCGCCGCGTCCCCGTGTTCGTGCGCCGAGTGGTCACCCTGGTGCCGGCGGTCGCGCTTCTCGCGGCGGGCATCGACCCGACCTGGGCTCTGGTGGTGAGCCAGGTGTTCCTGAGCTTCGGCATCCCCTTCGCCCTCATCCCCCTGCTGAGGCTGACCAACGATCCCGGGGTGATGGGGGAGCAGGCCAACCGGCGACCGGCCCGATGGGCGATGTCGCTCATCGTGGTGTTGGTGATCGCCCTGAACCTGGCGCTCGTCTGGCTCACGATCACGGGATAGGCCCGGGCGCGGTACCGTTGAACCCGCCATGACTGACGATTCCGCATCCACCGTCCAGATCGACGATTCCCCCGGGGACCGCATCACCGCCGCCGTCGCGCGCTTCGGCGAGCAGGCGGTGGTCGACCGTTCCGCCTCGCTGCTCATGGGGGGTAACGAGGGCGAGGAGTTCTTGCTCATCGTTGGCGGGCGTCACGCCCAGGGCGTGCTGGATGGAGCCCCGCCCCTCTACTGGCCAGAGGTCTGGGGCGCACGGGCTCTCACCTTCGTGTGGGCCGACTCCGCGGCATCCGCCGTGCATCGCGGACTCGGCGACCAGGCCTGGCGGGTGCGCGAGATGTGCGCCCGCGCTACCTTCATCCGCCGGCTCGACGAGCAGGAAGCCCTCACGGCGATGCTGTCCGACGAGGTGGCGCGAGTGCGCGGTGCCGCCGCGCGGGCTCTCGGCGAAGTAGGGGATGCCAGCCACCTGCCAGCCCTCACCGTGCTGCTCAAGGACGACGAGAAGGAAGTGCGCCGCTCCGCCCACGATGCGATGGTGCGTCTCGAGAAGCGCACCACCGCACCGTAACGACTGGCGGTAGCGCTACTCGTAGCGCAGGGAATCGATGGGGTCCTGGCGCGCCGCCTTCGCGGCGGGAAGGGTGCCGGCGACGAAGGCGATCGCCATCACGACGAGGATGATCGTGGCGATCGACCCGGGGCTGAACGCGATCAGCGTGAGGCCGGGAAGGGCCGAGAAGACCGATCCCGAGAGCGCCGCGCTCACGCCGGTGCCGACGAGGATGGCGATCCCGGCCCCGATCGCACTGCCGAGGAAGCCGATGAAGACCGCTTCGAAGCTGAAGAGGCCGAACACCTTGCCGCCGCCCATGCCCATCGCCTTCATCAACCCGATCTCCTTGGTGCGTTCCTGCACCGACATCAGCAGGGTGTTGACGATGCCGAAGCTCGCCGCGAGCAGAGCGATCACCGCGAAGGCGTTGAGCACGAGCACTATCGCGTCGATCACCGTCTTGAAGGTGCCGATCTGGTCCGCGACAGTCTGGCCCTCGTAGCCGGCCTTCGTGAGGCGGTCCTTCAGCTGGGTGACCTCTGAGGGTGTCGCGGCGGAATCGAATCGCACGGATGCCTGCGAGTAGCGGTCCTTCGCCGACCCGGTGAGACCGACGCTCTGGGTATCGAAGAGCTTCTGCGTGAGCGCGGAGTTGGTGGTCGCCACGTCAGCGACCGCGCCGAGGCTGGCGTCGGAGATGCCCACGATGGTCGCATCGACGGTGGAGGATTTCTGCGCGGCATCCGTCACGCCGATCTTCACCATCGTGCCGATGGCAGCGGAGTTGCTGGAGAGGCCGAGGGCCTTCACGTACGACTTCGCCACCACGATCTGGGACTCGCTCGAGGTGGAGCTCGGTTGCGCCCCCGCGGCGAGCTGGAGCTTGATGCCGGGCACCGCGCCGCTCGCGTTGAGCGCGTATTTCGTGCCGGATCCGACCTGGATGTAGTTGGGGCTGATGGACAGCGTCGGTTGCACCGACTTCACACCCTTCAGGGCCGTGATGGTGCTGATGTCGCTGGGCGTCAACGCCTGAACGGTGCTGCCGGGACGACCAGCGCTGGAGGCGAGGAGGTCGGGGTTGTACTTCTTCGGCCCTGAGGTGGTCGCATCGGTGCCCACCTTCGTCACGGTGAGCACGTCCTGGGCGCCGATGGCCGCGACGGTGGTGTTGATGTAGTCGTTGATGCCTGTGCCGAGACCGTTGGTGATGGTGAGGGTGAAGGCACCGATGAAGATGGCGATCACCGTGAGCGTGGTGCGGAGCTTGCTGCGGAAGCTGTTCTCGATCGCCGTGCCGATCACGTCGATGGTCCTCATGCGGCCACCGCGCTCTCGGAGTCGACGATGAGACCGTCGCGGATGTAGATGCGCCGGTCGCACCGGGCCGCGAGGTCTGCGTCGTGGGTCACGACGATGAGGGTGATCCCCTTGTCCCGGTTGAGTCCGAACAGGATGTCTTCGACCACTGCACCGGTCGCGCTATCGAGGTTTCCGGTCGGTTCATCAGCGAAGATGATGCGCGGATCGTTGACGAGGGCCCGCGCGATCACCGCCCGCTGTTTCTGGCCCCCCGAGAGGTCGCTCGCTTTGTTGGTGGCCTTGTCTTCGAGCTCCAACTGGGCGAGAGCGGCCCGTCCGCGGCGCTTGCGGTCGCGCACGCCGACACCGGCGATCTTCAGCGGGAGGATCACGTTCTCGAGGACCGAGGCGCCACCGGTGAGGAAGAACTGCTGGAACACGAATCCGAAGGTGCGATTGCGGGTGACGTTGAGGGTGCGGCCGGTGAGGAGGAGGGCATCCGATCCCGAGAGCTCGATGGACCCTCCGCTCGGCCGATCGAGCAGCGCGAGGAGGTGCATGAGCGTGGACTTGCCGGATCCGCTCTTGCCGACGATGGCGACGGACTCGCCCTCGTAGATCTCGAGCGACACACCTTTGAGCGCATCGAAACGACCGGGCCCCCGGCCGTAGGACTTGGTGACATCGCGCGCCGCGAGAATCGGTACCGGCATGAGGGGAGGGCTCCTTGGTAGGGGTGTGCGACCAGCTTGCACCCTCGACGGCCCCCGGACGGCATCCTCTCGGACGAATCCCGGCTACTCCCGGGGGCGTAGGACCTGTCGGTCAGTCCTTCTTCTGGTCGAAGTACTTCTGGTCGATCGTCACTTCGGCATCGGTCGGAATGGGCACCGCACGGCCGGAAAGCCGGGCGGCCCTTCGTGCCTTCAGCCTCGACTGGAAGAGGTGGAAGAGGGTGGGGATGAGCGTGAGAAGCACCACGGCGAGCAGCACGAGATCCACGTACTTGATGACGAAATCGGCCACGGGCTTGATGTTGCCGAGCAGGAAGCCGAGCGTCGTCACTCCGCCGCCCCAGACGAAGGCGCCGATCGCGTTGTAGAGCGAATACTTGCGGTAGTTCATCTTTCCGACACCGGCCGCGATCGGCGCGAAGGTGCGTACGATCGGTACGAATCGGGCGAAGATGACGGCAGAGCCACCGAACCGTTCGAAGAACGCGTTGGTGCGCTTCACGTTCGCGATGCTGAAGAGCCCCGTCTCCTTGCGCTCGAAGATGCGCGGTCCGGCCTTCTTGCCGATGTAGTAGCCGACCTCGCCGCCGATGAATGCCGCGAGGCCGATGGCGAGTCCCACCCACCAGATCTGGATCTGGATGGTGCCGGTGAAGGTGAGCAGGCCGGTGATGAGAAGGAGGGTGTCGCCGGGGAAGATGAAACCGATGAGCAGGCCGGTTTCGGCGAAGATGATCGCGCACACCAGCAGCAGCGCCCACGGTCCTGCCTGGTGGATCAGCAGGGTGGGATCGAGCCACGGAACGAGTGCGTTGTGCAGCAAGGCGAGGTACTCCAGTCGTCTGTTGGTGTCAGGGTAGTCGATGACCGCGCCGTGGGGCTGGGCGGCGACGACATCGCCCGGGGAAACGCTGTGCGGAAGAAGGGACTTGAACCCTCACGCCTTGCGGCACAGGTACCTAAAACCTGCGTGTATACCAATTTCACCACTCCCGCGAGTGCGCCCCAAGTGTACCGGGCCGGGTCTGCGAGGGCCGATTACAGCCTGCGCCGAAAGTCGGTCGAAGAAATCAGTCCGCAGATGTATCTGTGGGGGCTTGCCGCGCTCCTGAGGGGTGATGAGAATTCAATCCATGACTGACAACGACTCCGTCCGCGGCCGACCCGAGGGCCACCGGACGGAGTCGCATGTCATCTGGGATGATTCCGCGGCGGCTTTCAGCCGTTGGCTCTCCGGCGATCCCGGAGCGATGGATGAGTTGGTCCACACCATGACACCCGTTCTCTGGCAGGTCGTCCGCGCCTATGGTCTTGCCCAGGACCAGGCGCAGGATGTCGTTCAGACCACATGGCTGACACTCGTTCAACGCTCCGGGTCGATCGCCGACCCCCATGCCATCGCCGCCTGGCTCCTCACGACCGCGCGCCGTGAGGCCTGGCGGGTATCCAAACGCAGTGCCGCGAGCATCCCCGTCTCAGACGAGGTGCTCGAAGCGGTGACCGAAGACGAGGCGTCCGCCGAAGACGTGGCCATCGCGCGGGACGGCGAGAACCGCTTGTGGGGCTGTGTGCGAGAGCTGTCCGAGCGATGCCAACGACTGCTGCGCATCGTGGCCTTCGAGCAGCGGCCCGATTACTCCAGAATCGCGAAGGACCTGGGCATGCCGATGGGGAGCATCGGCCCGACCCGTGCACGCTGTCTGTCGAAGCTCCGGGATGCCCTCGAGCTGATGGAAGGTGCATGATGTCGATCCGCGATCACTCTCCGCTCTCTGACGAGGACCTGTTTTCCCGCCTTCGAAGGCTGTGGCGGCAGCGCGATCCGATGCCGGCCGGGCTGGTGGACGATGTGCTCGTCGCGCTTGCGACGCGCGACCTTGGTGTGGAGTACGCCATGCTCACCATGCTCGAGTCGAGCGGGGCGGCGGTCGGGGTGCGCGGGGTCTCCGATGTGCAGCTTCTCGAATTCGCCCGTGGCACCCGGTCGATCATGCTTCGGGTGAGCGATCTCGGTGACGGCCGACGCCGCGTCGACGGGTGGATCGCGCCCGCCGCGGCCTTGTCGGTGAGGCTCGAGCAGGACGATGATGACTTCACCACCGCTGCGAGTGCCGAGGGGCGTTTCGATTTCCCCGACATTCCCGCGGGACGAACGCGGATGTGGCTCCAGCCCGAGCGCGGGCCGGGGGCCGCGGCTGCGCGGCAGGGTTTCACCACCGACTACTTCACGGTGTGACGGGCACTGCATAGCGAGCACGGGTAACGGAATCGACCAAGGGCAAGGAGATCGGGTTGAGCGAGCAGGGCGGCAGCGAATTGGGCAGCGGCGCATCCCACGGCAGGGCGCGACCCCGTCGCCGTTGGGACGATCGGTATCCGGCCCAGGCGGGCAGGATCCTCGATCCGGCGGCGGTGACTGTCGACGGTATCCGCGCCTATCCGAGCTCGTACATTCCCGATCGCATCCTCGTCTCCACTCTCGCCGACGTCGCAGCGAATGCCGAGCGTCTCGGCCGCGTCGCGGGCGAACTGGGTTGGGACCTGACGCGCGACGAGAGTTTCGCCACCTCCCTGCTGCCGGAGCCGGATGCCTCGCGCCAGGAACGCGTGCGCCGATATCCCTGGGCCACCGGGGTGCTCGGCGTCTCGCGATTCCTGATCACGGCGCGGGTGGGTGAAGCCGTGCCGGCTCCGGATGCCTGGACGCTTCTGCAACGAGCACGCGCGCTGCTCGGCCGCGATGCCGTTCAGGGGGTCGGCCTCGATCACCTGCTCACCGTCGACTCGATCGGCGTGAATCCGTTCCACTCGACCAATCCGTTCCACTCGACTAACCCGTTCCACTCGACGAACCCGTTCCACTCGACGAACCCGGCCGGGTCGAGCGTCGACGTGGGGGCGATCGCCAGTTACGGCTCGCAGGGCAGCGGCGGGCTTCAGCCGGTGGCCTACGCGGGCGCGGCTCCGCATCGTCGCGATCGCACGACCGATGATGGTCGACGACCAGTGGTTGCGACCCTCGACACCGGCTGTGGGCCGCACTCGTGGCTCGATCCGATCGTCAACACCGCGGTTCGACTCGACGGGGTTCCGATCGGTCAGGTCGGGGCGGCCACCGATCCGGAGCTCGACGGCGACCTGGTCGGGCCGTTGGATGGAGCGCTCGACGAGGTCTCGGGTCACGGGACATTCATCGCCGGACTCATCCACCAGGCCTGCCCAGAGGCGGACATCGTGACCTGGCGGGTGGTGGACGCCACCGGCGTGATCGTCGAGTCCGAGCTCGTCGCGGCGCTCACCGCCATCGCGACGCTGATCGGCCGGGCGGCGCAGGGCCGCACCGACGGCTGCGACATCGACGTGTTCTCCCTGTCGATGGGGTACTACCACGAAACGCCAGAGGATGGGCTGTTCGACCCCACGATGTACGAGTTGCTCGCGTCGATGGGGCGCTGCGGAACCGTGGTCGTGTGTTCAGCGGGAAATGACGCGACGGACCGTCCGATGTTCCCCGCCGCGTTCGCGCCGTGGCTGGGCGGGGGAGGGCCGGTGCATCTGGTCGAGGACGCCGTGCCTATCGTCGCCGCGCGGGCCCTCAACCCGAACGGTTCGACAGTGGCGCTGTTCAGTAATGACGGTCCATGGGTCTCGTGCAGCGCCCCGGGCGGCTCCGTCTTCTCGACCATGCCGGCCTTCAACGGAGGCGACCAGCCCCTCGCCCGCGTCTCGAGCGACTTCGGCAGTGGCATCCGAATGCGGGAGTCGATTGATCCGGATGACTTCCGCGGCGGTTTCGCGATCTGGAGCGGCACCTCCTTCGCCGCGCCGCTGATCGCAGGGGCCGTCGCATCCGCGCTCGACGCGGGGCCGCTGCCACAGGCGGGTTCAGGCTCCGTCGCCGAGCGGGTGAAGCTCGCCACAGCCGCCCTGCAGAAGGTCACTGCCGCCGCGCGCTGAGTACTGCCGCCGCGCCATAATGGGGCATGCTGTCGGCGGCAGTCCTGTACCAGCGCGGTGTCGCGCACTCGAACGCGGGGCGGCATGCCTCCGCGCGCACGGCCCTCGATGAGGCATTGCGGCGCTCGCGGGATGCCGAGCTCACCGCTCGGATCATCGGCACCGTCGCCTACCTCGAGTCCGAGACCGGGGATCCAGACCGCGGGATTGCTCTCTGTCGGTCGGCGTTGGAGGCGTCCGGCCTCAGCGCCCACACCCGAGCGGTGCTCGGCAGCCAGATCGGCCTGATCGAACTCCGACGCGGCAACGGCGATGCGGCAGTCGAGTTTCTCACCGGGGCCATGTCGAAGCTGGACTCGGATCCGGCGCGTCTGGGCGTGGTGCTCCTCAATCGCGGCCTCGCCTTTCTCGACCGCCGGGAGGTGGGGGCTGCCGGTCGGGATTTCGACGCGGCGGCCGAGGCGTTCGAGCGAGCCGGCGATCCGGTGGAGCTGGCCAAGGCCCGCAACAACCAGGGCTATGCGGCGATGCTCGCCGGAGACCTGATCGCCGCCCTCCGCCTGATGGACGAGTCCCGGCCGGTGCTCGCGGCCCTCTCCCCGGTCGCTCTCGCGACCTGTGATGCGGACCGCGCGGAGGTGCTGCTGAGCGCGGGGATGACCTCGGAGGCGATCGAGCTGTTGGCGGCTGTCGCCCGCACTTACGGACTGCGCGGACTGCGCCAGGCGCAGGCCGAGGCGGAATTCGCCCAGGCCAGGGCTCTGATCTTCGAGGATGCACGGCGAGCCGCCGCGCTCGCCCGCCGTGCCGCCCGGCGATTTCGGGCGCGCGGCAGTGAGAGCTGGGCACTGCGGGCCGAGGCCTTCGCTTTCGGTGCCACCGTGTCCTTCCGGGCGGTCGGTTCGGCGGGGTCGGCAGGCCGACTCCTCGAGCAGATCGAGCAGGTGGCGCTCGCCCTCGGCGCGCGGCACTTCGAGGGGGATGCGGTCACGCTGCGGCTTCACGGCTGCCGTCTCCGCCTGCAATCGGGGGATGCCGCGGGGGCACGTTCTGCACTCGAGGGGGCTCAACTCGGCCGCGGAACCATGATCGGCGCTCGGTTGCTCCACCGCCAGGTGGGTGCAGAGATCGCGGTGCTCGAGGGGCACCGTTCGCGCGCGCTGTCGCTGGCTCGCACCGGCCTCGATGAGCTCGCCGAGTGGCAGTCCAGCTTCGGGAGCCTCGACCTGCAGAGTGCGCTGGTCGCTCACGGCACGGGATTGATCACCGTCGGGATCCGGCAGGCGGTCGCGACCGGGCGGGCATCCGAGGTCTTCGAATGGTCGGAGCGCACACGAAACCTCACCGGACGGATCGTTCCTCTCCGGCCCCCCGCGAATGCCGCGAATGCCGCCGACCTCGCGGAGTTGCGCCAATTGCGGGCCTCCGATCCGTCGCCCCTGTCGGCAGATGGGCGAGCGGAGGCCGCACTCAGGTCGGCGATCCGCGCGCGACAGTGGGAGGGCCGCGGATCCGGCAGCCTCGAGGATCTGGTCACGCTCGATCGCGTGCAGGCGGAGCTCGGCCCGGAAGATTCCGCGCTTCTCGCCGTGCTCTGGTCGGGCGATCGGCTGACCGCACTCGCGGTGACGGGTGACAGCTCGACTGTCGTGGATCTCGGACCGCTCGATCCGATCCGCCTGGAGCTCGACGGGCTGCTCGCCGACCTCGACATGGCCGCCGCGACACTCTCGCCCGCGATGCAGCAGGTCGTAGACGCCGGTCTCGCCCACCGTCTCGACCGACTGGACAGCCTGATCGTCGGGCCCGTTCGCGAGCGCATCGGCACCGGTCGGCTGGTGGTGACGCCGCCCGGGGTTCTCGCGGGACTGCCCTGGTCGCTGCTGCCGACGCTGCGCGGTCGACCGCTGACCCTGCCGGTCTCCGCGACGCGGTGGCTGGCCCAGCGTGCACGCGGCCTGTCGCTGAGCTCGGTGGGATTCGCCGCTGGGCCGGGAGTCACGCGCGCCGAGGAGGAGGTGACGGATGCCGCGGCCGGCTGGGCGACCTCAACGGTGCTGGTCGGAGCGGCCGCGACGAGCGAGGCGGTCTCCGGCCTCGCGCAGCGGGTGGATCTGCTCCACCTGTCGGCACACGGTCGGCATTCGGCCGACAACCCGCTCTTCTCCGGCGTCCTCCTCGCGGACGGCCCGTGGTTCGGCTACGACGTGGACCAGCTGCCTGCCGTGCCGACAGTAGTGGTGCTCTCCGCGTGCGAGGTGGGACGCTCCGCGGTGCGCTGGGGGCAGGAGGCTCTCGGTATGTCGCAGGCCTGGTTGCACGCGGGGGTGCGCTGCGTGATCGCGGCTCCCGCCAGCGTTGATGACTCCCTCGCCTGCGAGCTGCTCACCGAGGCCCATGGTCTTCTCGCCTCTGGCGTGGCGCCGGCCGATGCGCTGGTGGCCGCCGGGGCATCCTCCGCGCGTCGGCCGGCTTTCCAGTGTTACGGGGCCGGGTGGTGAGGCCACACGCTGGCGAGCGATCACTCCGGAGCCGCGGGTTTCAGAGCCGGTCGTGCTCCGCGGCCTCGCCCGGGATGAGCGGGATGGCCGCTGCCGGCAAGAGCGCAACGGCCGCGAAGGCGAGCGGGTAGCCGACCAGCCCGATCAGCGCCCCGACCGCGGGGCCAACGATGGAGGCCGCCAGGAACTGCCCGGTGTTCTGGGCACCGAGGGCGCGTCCGGCCCAGGACGGCCCGGCCATCTCGGCGACGGAGGTGAAGGAGAGACCGTTGTCGGCCACGGTCACGGTCATCGCGATCACCAAGACGATTGCTGCTGCGCTCCATCTCGGCGCGCCGAAAGCCGCGAGCACCAGCATCACGGCGGCTGCCGAGATCGCGACCCAGCGCAGCGGGCGCACCCGACTGCCGACCCGGTCGCTCAGGATGCCGACGCCGATGCGGCCGATCGCCCCGACGAACTGGGCCGTCCCCACGAGCAGTCCCGCGGCGAGAGCCGGCACCTGCAACTGGGTGACCAGCCACACCAAGCCGAAGACCGAGAGGGTGAACTGCGGGAAGACGAGCAGAAGCGACACCGCGTGGATGCGCCAGAGGAACCCGCTCGAGCGATAGGGGTTAGTGGTGGGAACGCCGGGCTCCTTCACCGGCCGCGGGGGATCGCGGATACCGATCGCGCTGGCGACGGCGAAGACGCCGGTGAGCGCGAGAGGCACGATGAGGGCTGCCCCGATGCCGCCGGCGGACGCCAGAGACGGCACCGTCACGGCGGCGATGGTCACGCCGAGGGGCTGGCAGGTCTGGCGGATGCCCATGGCGAGTCCTCGGCGATCCTTGGGAAACCAGCCCACCACGACGCGCCCGCTCGCGGCGTTGGTGCTGGCCGCGGCCATCCCTCCCAGCAGGAAGAAGATGCCGAGGGCGACATAGCCGGTGGAGAGCAGCGCACCGACAGTGGCGAGAGCCACAAGAGCGAGACCGCCCGCGATCACCCAGCGTTCGCCGATGCGGTCGGCCAGTGCTCCCCAGGCGATGAGTGTCAACACCATTCCAATGGTGGGCGTCGCGGCGAGCAGACCGGCCTGCGCGAGGCTCAGCCCGCGTTCGGTGTGGAGCAGTGGGATGAGGAAGGCCGGCACGCTCACGAACACGGTGCCCGAGGTCTGGGCGGCGACTCCGAGCGTGAGAACCGTCCACGCTCGACGGGCGTCGGGGAAGGGAGTGCTCATCGACAGTGCCTTCCTCGTTCATTTCGAGTGTAGGGACAATCCGCAACCGCACCGTCGCTCGCCGTTCATCCGGTGGCCAACTGGAGTCCGCTTCGCCTTCCTAGTCTCGCAAGATCGTGAGATTCGAAGAGCGGAGAAACCGATGAGCATCGTCGCAGTCATTCCCGCCCGGGGCGGCTCCAAGGGCATCCCCGGCAAGAATCTGCGCACGGTCGCGGGCGTCCCGCTCGTGGTGCGTGCGATCGAGGCTGCGCGCTCCTGCGGACTGATCGACCGGATAGTCGTCACGACGGACGATCTCGCGATCGCGGATGCCTCCCACGCTGCCGGCGCGGAGGTCGTCGACCGTCCGGCCCACCTCTCCGGAGACCGGGCCACCTCGGAGTCGGCGGTGCTTCACGCGCTCGAGCGCATCGAACCGGCCGCCGAGATCGTCGTCTTCCTTCAGCCCACCTCGCCGTTCATCGATTCGGCGGCCCTCTGCGAAGCCATCGAGCGGGTGCGGAGCGGCCAGGAAGACGTGGTCTTCTCCGGCCTCGAGACCTTCGCCTTCCTCTGGCAGCTCGACGGCGATGGGCGGGCGACGGGCGTCAACCACGACCCCTCGGCGCGGCCCCGGCGCCAGGATCGTGAGCCGCACTTTCACGAGACCGGCGGCTTCTACGTGATGCGAGCGGCGGGATTCAGCCGCGCCCGCTTCCGATTCTTCGGCCGGATCGGTGTCGCCATCGTGGATCAGCGCACCGGCATCGAAATCGACACCGTCGATGAGCTGATGCTCGCCAACGCGATCGCCCCCCTCGTCGACACCACCCCCGCGCCGCATCCGTCCCACTCCCCACAATTGGAGCACTCATGACAGTCCACATCGGCACCTCGGAGGTCGGCACCGGCTCACCGGTCTACGTGATCGCGGAGATCGGCCTCAACCACAACGGCAGCGTGGAGACGGCCATCCAGCTCATCGATGTGGCGGCGGATGCCGGCGCCCAGGCCGTGAAGTTCCAGAAGCGCACGCCGGACATCTCCACGCCAGAGCACATGAAGAACACCCCGCGGGACACCCCCTGGGGCATGATGACCTACCTGGAATACCGCTACCGCGTGGAATTCAGCCGCGAGCAGTACATCGAGATCGGCGACTATGCGACTCTCCGCGGACTCGACTGGTTCGCCTCGCCGTGGGATGAGCCCTCTGTCGACTTCCTCGAGGACCTCAACGTTGTCGCGCACAAGGTAGCCTCCGCGTCGGTCACCGACATCGGGATGCTCCAGGCGCTCGCCGCGACCGGCAAGCCGATCATCCTCTCCACCGGCATGTCGACGCTCGACCAGATCGACCGTGCGGTCGAGGTGCTCGGCACCGGCAAGCTGGTGATCCTGCACGCGACCTCCACCTACCCGCTTCCCGCGGAAGAGGCGAACCTGCGCACGATCACCACACTGCAGCAGCGGTACGCCGGGGTGCCGATCGACTACTCCGGTCACGAGCGAGGCTTGCAGATCTCCATCGCCGCGGTGACCCTCGGCGCTGTGGCTGTCGAGCGACACATCACCCTCGACCGCACGATGTGGGGTTCCGACCACGCCGCGTCGCTCGAGCCGCAGGGTTTCGAGCACCTCGTGCGCGACATCCGGGTGATCGGTGAGGCCATGGGTGATGGCGTGAAGCGCGTCTTCCCGGGGGAGCTCGCCCCCCTGGCGAAGCTCCGCCGCGTCTCTGCCTGACCCCTCCGGGCATGACGATCACCCACGCTGAACCATCCGGTGCCGCCGAACAGGCACCGGAGCCTGTGTTGACGGCAGGAGTCACCGTCCTCGCCATCGCGGACTCCGACTCCTACGTCAAGTGGGGCGCCACCCTGCTCGGTCAGGTGCCGCACGACTGGAAGCGTTCGCTCGTCGTGCTCGCGAGCCCGGTGATGCCGAGCGGGGAACAGCTCGCCGCGGCGCTCACCGGCACCTCGGAGTCGATCGGCGCGCCGCCGATCCTCGACCTCTCCGCCCTCGCCGTTCGCATTGCCACGCTGAAGCCGGATGTCGTGCTCCTGTCGGTGCGGGGACCTCTCGTCAGAGTGGTGGTGCGCGCGATCGTCGGTGCCTCGGAGGTGCGCCCCGTCATCGTGAGCGGGCTGCCCGGCATCTCCATCCCGGCGACCAGGCGGGCGATCTCGCATCGCGCGCAGGTCGACTTCTTCGTTCTGCATTCCCGCCGTGAGGTTCGCGAGTTCGAAACTCTCGCCCAGACAATGGGCGTCGACATGCCCTTCGGTCTCGCCACGCTGCCGTTCCTGCCGCGACAGGCTCTGCCGCAGAAGACCCAGGGTCGCAACCAGAACGGCGAGGTCATCTTCGCGACGCAGGCGAAGGTGCCGGCCGAGAAGGCGGATCGGCTCGCCCTGCTCGGCTGGCTGGCCGAGGCGGCACGGCGGCACCCCTACCTCCGTGTCGTGGTGAAGGTGAGAGCGGCTCGCGGCGAGCAGCAGACGCACGCGAAACGCTACGACTATGCCGATCTCATGGACGAGCTCCGGCCGCGGGCACCGCACAACCTCGTGGTGGCCGGAGGCGCCATGGCCGATCACCTCGCCGGCGCGGCCGGGCTGGTCACGGTGAGCTCGACTGCTGCGATCGAAGCGATCGCCCTCTCGATCCCGGTGATCATCGTCAACGACTTCGGAGTGAGCGCCGAACTCATCAATACCGTCTTCGAAGGCAGTGGGCTCCTCGGCAACTGCGGTGATCTGGTGGAGGGGCGATTCCGGCACCCCGATTCGGCCTGGCTCGACGACAACTATTTCCACGGTGCGGACAAAAACGACTGGCTGCGCCGGGTCGACGAGCTGGTCGCCATTCGCGCGACCGGGGACTTCCCCCTCAAACCGCTGCGGCACGGCGCCTTCGGGGGAGTGCTTCGCCGGGCCTGGGACCGTAAGCGCGCCCTCGGCCGGTTCGACAGGTCGTGGAGCGGCATGGTCGCCCTCGTGCTGGGCACTCCGGTGCGGTACGCCCTCGTGGTCACTCGCGGCGTGCGTAGTCGTCGCGCTCGCGCCCGGCTGGCGAATGCGGAGACCGTCGGGGAGCAATGACGGTGGTGGCCGCGCTCGGCATTCGTCCGAGCCCTACGGTCTTGATCGGCTGTCGCAGCGACATCCAGGGCCTTCGTGTCGTCTGGCTGTCGTTGGCAATGCTCGGCTACGTCGGCGGAGGAACGTGGTCGATCGGCGCACCTCCGAGAACCCCGATGTCATTGTGCTGACGAGTTATGTTGAACCCACCCCGCCCGGCATTGCATCGCGGCGACCTTCAGCTGCCTTCTGGCTCCCGCTTCGATGCCGCGCTGGCACCCTACCTGTCGACCCGATGAGCGGCACGCCGTTCACGCCGGGACGACGCCCCGCGCGCACCAGGCCATCGCCGAGACCTCGAACGGGGTGGTTGGCACGGACTTCGCGCACCGGAGTCTGAGCGTTTCGCGGCCCTCTTCCGTCAGCCCGCTGACATATTCTCCGGCCGGCCCGACACCCAGGGTATACGGCTGCCACCACTCGTCGAACGACGCGAAACGCCGGGTCACAGTGAGGGTCGACGACTCGACGTCGTGCAGGCCGGCGATACCGAAAAGCTCGTCGAGGTGACCCTCCCGCGTGCCGGCCAGAGCGGCTTCGCCGGGAGCCTCGGGGTCGAGGTCGTGCACCGATCGCCAAAAGGTTGCGAGCGGGCCGCGATCGCCCGCGTGGTCCCAGACGCAGGCCGCGACCAGTCCGCCGGGCCGCGTCACGCGAGCCATCTCGCACAGCCCGGCCACGGGATCCGTCATGAAATGCACCACCAGCTGGGCGAGGGCCACATCGAACTCCCCGTCTCCGAACGGCAACTGCTCCGCCCCGGCGAGTCGGACATCGAGCCCCGGAACGCGCCGCGTCGTCGCCTCCACGAAAGAGGGCGAGGGGTCGACCGCGGCGACGGCTCCCGTGCCGAGGCGCCGCGCCAGTTGCTCGGTGAGCGCGCCGGTGCCGCAGCCCACGTCGAGGGCGCGGTGGCCCGACTGCAGCTGCGACCAGTCGGCGAAGAGCGGGGCGAGCGGCTCGGAGTACTGGCCCATAAATCGGCCGTAAGCGGCCGCCGAGACATCGAAACTCATGGGGGAACGCTACTCCTGCGGCCACCGCAGCGGGGTGGATGCGGCACAGCGTAGGGGGTACCGCTGCCTCCACTACGGCATGTTTCCGAGTGTGTCTCCGTGCGTCCGACTCGCTTGCCCGTGGCCGAGCGAACCGTGCAGCATGGCCGGATGCCCCATCAGACCTCGCCCCGCCAGATCCGTTTCAACGCCTTCGACATGAACTGCGTCGCCCACCAGTCCTCGGGAATGTGGCGTCACCCCGACGACCAGGCGTGGCGGTACAAAGACCTCGAGTACTGGACGGAACTCGCCAAACTCCTCGAGCGCGGCACCTTCGACGGCGTCTTCATCGCCGATGTGCTCGGCACCTACGACGTCTACGGCGGTTCCAACGAGGCGGCGATCCGACACGGCGCACAGGTGCCGGTGAACGACCCGGTTCTCCTCGTCTCGGCGATGGCGCACGTGACGGAGAACCTCGGGTTCGGCATCACCGCCGGCACCTCCTACGAGCACCCCTATCCCTTCGCCCGACGCATGTCGACCCTCGACCACCTCACCAAGGGTCGGGTCGGGTGGAACGTGGTCACCGGCTACCTGCCGAGCGCCGCGCGCAACATGGGCCACGACGACCAGCTCGAGCACGACGACCGCTACGACGTCGCCGACGAGTACCTCGAAGTGCTCTACAAGCTCTGGGAGGGCTCCTGGGAGGATGACGCGGTGCAGCGCAACCGCGAGACCGGCGTGTTCACCGACCCGGCGAAGGTGCACGAGATCGGGCACAGTGGCAAGAACTTCACGGTTCCGGGCATCCACCTCTCCGAGCCGTCGACGCAACGCACGCCGGTGATCTACCAGGCGGGGGCCTCGGGCCGGGGCATCCAGTTCGCCGCGGGCAATGCCGAAGCCATCTTCGTCGCCGCTCCCACCAAGGCCGTGCTCACGACCTCCGTCGCGAAGATCCGCGACGCGCTCGAAGCCGCCGGTCGGGACCGCTACTCCGCGAAGATCTACACCCTGCTCACGATCATCACCGACTCCACCGAGCAGAAGGCGAAGGCGAAGCACCAGGACTTCCTGCAGTATGCGAGTGACGAGGGAGCCCTCGTGTTCATGTCGGGGTGGATGGGCATCGACCTGTCGCAGTACGACCTCGGCGAGCCCGTGGGCAATGTGAAGAGCAACGCCATCCAATCGGTGATCGCCAACTATGCCGAATCCGCCGAGAACGGTGAGGAGTTCACGGTCGGCGACATCGGCCGGCTCGGGGCCATCGGCGGGCTGGGGCCGTTCATCGTCGGCTCGGGCGAGCAGATCGCCGACCAGCTGCAGGAGTGGGTCGAGGAGACCGACGTCGACGGCTTCAACCTCGCCTACGCGATCACCCCCGGCACCTTCGAGGACGTCGTGGAGCACGTCATCCCGGTGCTGCGTGCACGGGGGGCATACCCGCAGGCCTACGTCCCAGGATCCCTGCGCCAGAAGTTGCACGGCCGGGGTGACCGGCTGCCGGGGGAGCACAAGGGAGCATCGTTCCGAATCGGTGGCACCGGGTCGACGTCCCCTCGCTGAACCCTCCACTCGGCGCGCCGCGGAGGTTCGCCTGTGGATAACCTCGGCGCGGAATCGCCGCAGCGATCGATGATGTGGGGATGTCCACGGCCGTCGCCCTCATCACGGAACAGGTGCGAGAGCGCGTGCGGCGCGATGGAGTGGATCTCGGGGGAGACCGGCAGGGCGCGCTGGTGGACAGATACGTGCGAGAAGAAGTGCGGCGCTACAGTGAACGGGCGCTCGGCGGTTCCCTGCCGATGTTGCACGACGAGCACCAGGCCGCGCGCGAGATCGTGGCCTCGATCACCGGCTTCGGAGCGTTGCAGCCGTTCTTCGACGATCCCGAGATCGAGGAGATCTGGATCAACGGCCCCGCGAAGGTCTTCATCGCCCGCAACGGGGTGCCGGAGCTCACCAGCGTGCTGCTCTCGGACACCGAGGTGCGTGACCTCGTGGAGCGGATGCTGCAGTCCACGGGCCGGCGGGTCGACCTCTCCTCGCCCTTCGTCGACGCCTCATTGCCCGACGGATCGCGGCTGCATGTGGTGATCCCGGACGTGACCCGGCGTCACTGGGCCGTCAACATCCGCAAGTTCACCCAGCGCATCCGTGATCTGCAGCGGCTCGTCGCCCTCGGCTCGCTCAGCCACCAGGCGGCGGAATTCCTGCGCCTGTGTGTGCTCTCCGGGCAGAACATTCTGGTCTCCGGCGCGACACAGAGCGGCAAGACCACCCTGTTGAACGCGTTGCTTTCCGGGGCACGCACCGGCGAGCGCATCGTCACCGTCGAGGAGACCTTCGAACTCGACCTCGCGGCGCGGGATGTCGTCGGCATGCAGTGCCGCCAACCGAGCCTCGAGGGCACCGGCGAGATCACCCTGCGCCGACTCATCAAGGAGGCACTACGGATGCGCCCCGACCGGCTCGTCGTCGGAGAGGTGCGCGAGGCCGAGTCGCTCGACCTCCTCATCGCCCTCAACAGCGGGCTGCCCGGCATGTGCTCGATCCACGCCAACAGCGCACGGGATGCCCTCGCCAAGCTCTGCACCCTGCCGCTGTTGGCCGGGCGCAACATCGACTCCTCCTTCGTGGTGCCGACGGTCGCCGCATCCGTCGACATGGTGGTGCACTGCGAACTCGCCCGCAACGGCCAGCGACGGATCACCGAGATCCTCGCGCCGAGTGGCGTCGTCACCGGCGGCACGATCGTGGAGGCGAGCCTCATCTTCGCCCTGCAGCGCGGGGTGCTCACCGCCACCGGGAGCTATCCGGGCCGCAGCGGCAAATTCGACGCGGCTGGATTCGACCTTGCGTCGATTCTGGCGGGGGTGGCGGCATGACTCTCACCGTTGTGCTCGGCTTGGTGTTGGGCCTGGGGCTAGTGCTCATCGTCTCTGCCGTCGCCTGGCCGGCGGCGGCGGGGGCGCGTACGCGATCGCGACGCGCAGGCGGATTCCTGCGCCAGAGACTCGCCCGGGCCGGCTTGCCGTCGGTGTCGCTCGCGGCAGTCGGCGTGGTTTCCGTGGTCGGCGGCCTCGCGATCGCAGCTCTCAGCTTCGCCCTCGTTCCCGTCGTGGCGATCTCGTTGATCGCGGGGGCTGGCGCCCTCGCTCTTCCGCTCGCGATGATCCAGTGGCGGGTCCGTTCGCGCCGACGGGCGGCCCGGGTGCTCTGGCCCGACATCGTCGACCATCTCGTCTCGGCGGTGCGCTCGGGACTCGCGCTGCCGGACAGCGTCGTGACCCTCGCCCACACCGGGCCGGCGCCGACCAGGGACGCGTTCACGGAGTTCGCACGCGACTATCGGGCCACCGGGAACTTCGGCCTGAGCCTCGATGCACTCAAGGACCGGCTTGCCGATCCGGTGGCCGACCGAATTCTCGAGACGCTGCGGATGTCGCGCGAGGTCGGGGGGAGCGAGTTGACGACAGTGCTGCGCAACCTGTCGTCCTACCTGCGACAGGAGGCGGCCATCCGATCCGAGGTGGAGGCACGCCAGTCCTGGGTGGTGAACGCCGCCCGGCTCGGGGTCGCGGCGCCGTGGGTCATCCTCGTGCTGCTCGCCACCCGGCCAGAGGCCGCCGCCGCCTACAACACCGCCGGGGGAGTGCTGCTGATCGTCGGCGGCCTCTTCGTGACAGCGATGGCGTACCGCCTGATGCTTGCTCTCGGCCGTTTTCCGGAGGAGCGCCGATGGTTCGCCTAGACGCACTCTCCGGATGGGCGGTGCTCTGCGGACTCGGGCTGGGGCTCGGGCTCTGGTCGCTCGCCAGTCTCGTGCCCCGATTGAGCCGGCCGCGGCTCGCCGCCAGGGTCGCGCCCTACGTCGTCGACGTGTCGATCGGTGCCCGCGAGCTTCTCGGCCGCCACACCGTCGACCCGCTCCCGGTCGTCGGAGCTCTGTTCGGCCCGGCATTCGAACGACTCCGAACTCTGCTCGGCTCCGCGCTCGGCGGGGGTGCCACCATCGAGCTGCGCTTGCGACAATCATCGTCGCTCCTCACTGTGGAGGCCTTTCGATCCCGCCAGTTGGCGTGGGGTATCGGCGCCGCGCTTCTCGGACTGGTCGCGCCCCTGGCGTTCGCTCGCGTGCGCCCGATCGCCCCCGCCCTTGTCGGCGCCATCGTGGTCATCTCGGCGATATTCGGCATCGTGCTCTGCGACCGGATGCTGCACCGGGCTGCCGTGAAGCGCCTCGCGCGGATCACCGCCGAGCTTCCGACGGTGTTGGAGTTCCTCACCCTCAGCCTCTCGGCCGGCGAAGGCATCCTCGATGCCCTTCGGCGGGTCGGCAGGGTCAGCCACGGCGAGCTGGCAGCCGAGCTCGCGGCAGTCGTCACGGTCGTCAACACCGGGGTGCCCCTCGCCGAGTCGCTCGACGCTCTCGCCTCCGGCATCCGCTTACGCGCTCTCACCCGCTGCGTCGACCAGGTGACCGGCGCCCTGGAGCGAGGCACCCCGCTCGCCGAGGTGCTGCGCGCCCAGGCCCAGGATGCGCGAGACGATGCCAAGCGGGAGCTCCTCGAGGTCGCGGGAAAAAAAGAAGTCGCGATGCTCGTGCCGCTGGTGTTCCTCATCCTGCCGGTGACCATCGTCTTCGCGATCTATCCGGGCATCTTCGTGCTGCAATTCGGGCTCTGACAGCGATCACCTCACGAAAGGACCATCCATCATGAACAGGCTCCGCGAACGATTTCAGGCTGCGTTGGGGAACGAGCGTGGCGATGTCCCTGGCTGGGTTCTCATCACGCTGATGACCGCCGGGCTCGTGATCATCATCTGGGGTCTTGCCGGCCCGGCGCTCAGTGCGGTGTTCCAGCAGGCGATCCAGCGCGTCACCGGCTTCTGACCCGCGGAGCCATCACCATGCACCGCCTGCGATCCCTCGCGCGCAACGAGGCCGGTTCGGCCGTCGCCGAATTCGTGATGGTGGGTGCGCTGCTCACGGTGCTCACCCTCTCGGTGATGCAGCTCGCGCTGGCGCTGCACATCCGAAACACGGTGCTCGACGCGGCGTCCGAGGGCGCCAGGTTCGCCGCCCTCGCCGACAGCTCGCTCGGGGAGGGGGCCGCGCGATCCCGGGACCTGATCACCTCGGCCATCGGGCCCGGCTATGCGACCGACGTGACGGCCGGCTATGGACGCTACCTCGGACATTCCTCGGCCATCGTCACCGTGCGCGCGCCGCTGCCGCTCATCGGTCTGTTCGGCCTCGATGGTGGGCTGGAGGTGAGCGGTCATGCGGCCGTCGAGACGATTCCGTAGCGCGATGCATGGCGCGATGAGTGCGCAGGACGGCACCGCCTCCCTCGAGTTCGTCACCGCCGGCATGATCCTGTTGCTGCCCCTGGTCTACCTCGTGCTGACGATGTCCGCCCTGCAGGCCGCATCCCTCGCCGTTGAGGGGGCCGCTCGCCAGGCGGTGCGGGTCTATGTGCAAGCGCCCGATACCCGCAGTGCCGAAGCCGAGGCCGATCGGGCGATCCGATTCGCGCTCGCCGACTACGGCATCGATTCCTCGACCGCGAGCGTCTCGATCTCCTGCTCACCCCTGGCCTCCGAATGCCTGCGGCGCCGGGCCGCGGTCACGATCTCGGTCGAGGTCTCCGTCGGTCTTCCGCTCGTGCCCGCGGTGCTCTCGGCTGGTGGGCCTGCGGCGGTGCCGCTCCGATCGACCGCCACCGAACAGGTCTCCCGGTTCTGGGGTGAGCAGTGAGAGCAGCACTGGCACGGGTGAGGGGGGAGGAGGGATCGCTCCTTCCGCTCACCATCTTCTACGGCTTCCTCTCGCTGGTGCTGATCCTTCTGGTCGTCGCCGCGACCTCCCTCTACCTCGAGCGCAAACGCCTGTTCACGGTGGCGGATGGCGCGGCCCTCGTCGGCGCTGAGGCCTTCGCCCTCGATGACGTGTCGGTCACCGCTGGCGCTCCACGCCCGAGCCTGCGTTCCGCGCAGGTGCGGGCGGCCGTGGCGGACTACCTCGACACCGTGCCCCACGATCGATTCGAGTCGTTGCGCCTCGAGTCGGCCGGCACCACGGACGGCCGCAGTGCCACCGTTGAGCTCTCCGCCTACTGGCGCCCTCCGGTGGTGTCGCTGCTGCTGCCCGAGGGCATCCGGCTCGAGGTGACGGCAGTGGGGAGGTCCGTCTTCGGCTGAACGGGTGCTACTCCGAGCTGCTGCCCACGAACAACACCGCCGCGCCGAGCCCGATCATCATGACCCCACCGGCCGCGCCCAGCCTTCCGATGCGTCTCGGCGACCGAGCGAACCACTGCCGCACCGAGCCAGCGACGAGGGCCCACACGCTGTCGCTGACCAGGGCGATCGCCACGAAGACCGCCCCGAGGGTCGCGAGCTGCAGCGGAATGACTCCGCGCGAGTAGTCCACGAACTGTGGAAGCACGGCGACGAGGAAGACGATGGTCTTGGGGTTGGAGACACCAACGACGAAGCCCTCGGCGAGCATCCGCCGGGCACTGCGCGGTCGACGGGACTCGGGCGATTCGGCGTGGACGTCATTGCGGTGCCGGATCGCCTGGATGCCGAGGAAGACGAGGTAGAGGGCGCCGGCGATCTTGATGGCGGTGAAGAGCACGATCGACTGCTCCACGATCACCCCGACTCCGAGGGCGACGGCGGCGGCGATGACGAGGGCCCCCGCGGCGTTGCCGGCCACGCTGAGGAGGCCCCCGATGCGGCCGAGCGCGAGCGACCGGCCGATCACGAAGAGCACACTCGGGCCCGGGATCAGCATCAGGCCGAGGGCGGCGAGCGCGAAGGTGAGAACGTTGCCAGCGGGGATCATGCTGAGAGCTTAGGGGCGACGCGCTCGACCGGGTTGCGGCTGGGGTACTGTCGGGATTTATGGAGGATGTCGGCGCTCGCGCAACCCGTGATGACGATGCTTCGGCCGACGTCGTCTGGGATGTGCTCGTGGTCGGAGCCGGCCCCGCGGGGTCGTCCGCGGCCCGGGTAGCGGCGGAGGCTGGGGCATCCGTTCTGCTGGTCGATCGCGCGCGGTTTCCCCGCTACAAGACCTGCGGTGGTGGCCTCATCGGCATCTCCCTCGCGCACCTTCCGTCGTCGGTGCTTCCGATGGTCGAGCAGCAGGTGAGCGAAGTGCGGTTCTCCCTTCGTGGAGGGGCGCAGAAGTCCTATCGCCGCGTCCTGCCGTTCCTCGCCCTCGTGCAGCGCGAGAGATTCGATGACGCTCTCGTGAAGGCAGCCGTCGCCGAGGGGGTGACGTTTCGCGATGCGGTCGTCGTCAAGGCGGTGGAGGAGGCGGATGGGCTCGTCACGGTGACGACGGACGGCGCCCCGATCCGCGCCCGCGTTGTGGTGGGAGCCGATGGAACGAGCGGCCGGATCGGTCGTTACGTGGGGGTGCGGAATCGCGGCACCGACCTCGCGCTCGAGGTGGAGCTCACCAGAACAGCAGAGGCGCCCGACTACGACGGGGTGATCGCCTTCGACTGGGGCGCCGCCCCCGGAAGCTACGCGTGGGTGTTCCCCAAGGAGAAGGTGCTCACGGTCGGGGTCATCCAGGCCAGGGGCGAACCCCAACAGACTCGCGACTACCTCGAGTCCTGGCTGCACACTGCGGGTCTCGACGGCCTCGAGACCGAGCGCTCGAGCGGTCACCTCACCCAGTGGAGAGCCCCGGATTCACCGCTGCGACGCGGCTCTGTGCTGGTGGCGGGGGATGCCGCCGGACTGCTCGACCCGTGGACCCGCGAGGGCCTGTCCTACGCGCTCCGCTCCGGATGCTGGGCAGGGGAGGCCGCCGCGTCCGCCGCTCACGGCGACGACCGGGCACTGCACGCGTACGCCGAGAGGATCGGCGAACAGCTCGATCCGGACATCCGGGCCGGCGAGCGTCTTCTGCGCTTCTTCGAGAGGCATCCCCGTCTCGTGCACCTCACACTCGCATATACCGGAACCGGCATGAGACTCTTCCTCGCCGTCTGCGACGGCACGAAGACGCTCGGCGGCATCCTCTCCCGCCCTCTCCTGGGTCGCGCTCTGCGGGTGTTCGGCTCGTGACCTCTGCCGAAGCCGCCCAGCTGCTCGGCGTGAGCGCGGAGGCGCTGCCGCCGGAGATCGAGCGGGCATTCAAGCAACGGGCGCGAATGTCTCACCCCGACCGATTCACGGGTGCCTCTCCCTCCGAATCGCGCGCGGCGGCCGCCGAGTTCATCCGGGTCACGGAGGCGCGCAACCTGCTGCTGCGGCTGGCGGCGGAGCGGGTGGGTGCCGCCGGATCCGCGTCGCCCCCGCGCATCACCGAGTCGCTCGTCTACACCTCGGCGCCCGCCCCGCGTTACGTGCCGCGTCGCAGCGGCGCGACGATCATCTGGACCTTCCTGTTGATCGTGGCCAGCGTGTTCTGTTTCATCGGCGGCACCCTGCCGCTCTCGCCGTGGAACCTGCTCTTGCTCGTGCCCCTCGACTTCTGCGCCATCGCCTACGCCCGCACGAGCAGGCAGGCCGCACTCGTCGGCACCCTCGTCTTCGGTGCGATCAACGCTGCGGTCGCGGTAACGATCGCCTCGTTCGGGTCGCTCGTCGCGCTCGAGATCCTGCTCGCTCCGGTGATCGCGCTGGTCGTGATCGGTCGCAGTCGGCGGGGAAGGCTCACCGACAGTGCTGCTCAGCGCGGGCGGCGCGGGGCGTAACGCGGCACGTAGCGCAGAAGCACGCCCGCCCCGACGAGACCGACGATCCCCAGGACACCGCTGGCGAAGGAGATCGAGACCGCGGCGGTGAGCGCCGAGAGCGCGAGGGGCGAGACCGCGCTTCCGGCATCCCCGGTGAAGCGCCATGCTCCGAGAAACGGAGCCGGATCGTTCTGGTCCGCGAGGTCGGCTCCCAGGGTCATGAGGATGCCGCTTCCGATCCCGTTCGCGATCGACATGAAGAGTGCGGAGGCGATGAACCACGGCACGGCACTGGCGAGGTCGTGGGTGACGGCGAGCACGAGGTGCCCCACGCCGAGTCCGATCATCGACGGCAGGGCGCTCCAGAGCCGACCGAAGCGGTCCATGATCTGGCCACTGACATAGAAGAGGCCGAAGTCGAGAGCCCCGGCCGCGCCGATGATCAGGGCCGTCTGGGCATCCGGGATCCCGATGCTCACCGCCCAGAGGGGCAGGATCACCTGGCGGCTCGCCCGCATCGCCCCGATGAGTGCCGCTCCGGTTCCGAGTCGTGACAGCACGGCGCGGGAGGCCCAAATGGTGCGGAACAGACCCACCGATTCCGCGGCGACGAACACCGGGCCCGTTCGCTCGGATGTGGTCGTCCTGCGTTCGGCGATCGATTCGACCGGATCGCGCAGCAGAAGCAGTGAGGCCGCCGCCGCCGCACAGCACACGATGTGCACCCAGAAGACGGACTGTGTCGAGCCGGAGAGATGGATCACCGCCGCCGCGACGAAGGGGCCGATGAAATAGCCGAGACGGAAGGTGCCGCCGAGGGTCGACAGTGCCCTGGCACGAAAGGCACGCGGCACGAAGCTCGTCATGAACGCGTGACGGGCCAGTGCGAAGACGGCGGTGGAGAGACCGATGGCGAAGATGCCGAGGCCGAGGATCCAGGGGTTGGGGGAGGCGAGCGCGGTCACCAGACCGACGATGGAGAGCAGCGCCGCGTAGATCATGGCGGTGCGTTCGCCGATGCGGCTGACGATCCACCCGCTCGGGATGTCGCCGAAGAGCTCGCCGAGCAGGATCATCGAGGCGATGACTCCCGCGACCGCGAGCGACGCTCCGAGGCTGTTCGCCACCTGCGGGATGATGGGGATGATGGCGCCCTCGCCCACAGAGAACAGCAGCGTCGGCAGGATGGCGGGCAACGCGATCGAGCGGAAACTGAAGTCCGGCACGCTGCTGCTCATCACCTTCGAGGCTACCCGCTCAGGGGGCGAAGGCCCGTACCCGGTAGTCTTGACGGCGATATGGACGAGCTCGATTTTTCTGAACAGATCGCCGCACTCCGCTCGACCTTCGCGGACATCCGCGCCGTCGTCGGTGTGGAGAAACTCCAGCGAGAGATCGCGGACCTGAGCGAGCAGGCCGGCGTGCCCGACCTCTGGGACGACACCGACAAGGCCCAGAAGATCACCTCCGACCTCAGTCACCGCCAGGCAGAGCTCGCCAAGATCGTGAGCATCCAGAGCCGGCTCGATGATCTCGAGATCATGGTCGAGCTCGCCAATGAGGAGGAGGATGCCTCGGCCGCGGCCGATGCGGGGGCCGAACTCTCCAGCATCCAGAAGCTGCTCGGTGAGCTGGAGGTGCAGACCCTGCTCAACGGAGAGTTCGACTCGCGCGCCGCCGTGCTCACCATCCGGGCCGGCGCAGGGGGAGTGGATGCTTCGGACTTCGCCGAAATGCTCATGCGCATGTACCTCCGCTGGGCAGAGCAGCACAACTATCCGGCGAAGGTGCTCGACACGAGCTACGCCGAAGAGGCCGGAATCAAGTCCACGACCATCGAGGTCGACGCGCCGTATGCCTTCGGCACGATGAGCGTGGAGGCCGGAACGCATCGTCTCGTTCGCATGAGTCCGTTCAACTCCGCGGGCAAGAGGCAGACCAGCTTCGCCGCGGTCGAGGTGATTCCGCTGATCGAGACCACCGACGTGATCGAGGTGCCGGAGGGCGACATCCGCGTGGATGTCTTCCGCTCCAGCGGCCCCGGCGGCCAGTCGGTGAACACCACGGACTCCGCCGTGCGCATCACCCACATCCCCACCGGCACCGTGGTATCGATGCAGAACGAGAAGAGCCAGATCCAGAACCGTGCCGCCGCGATGCGCGTGCTGCAGTCCCGCCTTCTGCTCATTGAGCGGGAGCGTGAGGCCGCCCAGAAGAAGGAGCTCGCCGGTGTGATCACCGCGAGTTGGGGCGACCAGATGCGCAGTTACGTGCTGGCGCCGTACCAGATGGTGAAGGACCTGCGCACGGACTACGAGGTCAACAACCCGACGGCGGTCTTCGACGGGGATCTCGACGGCTTCATCAACGCCGGCATCAAGTGGCGTAAGCGCGACCAGAGCGAGTAAGCCCGGTCGACCACCGGGTGCTGTGCTGGTCGAGTAGGTCGCTCAGCGACCGTGTCGAGACCTAGACCGCAAGCGTCTCCGGCGCATCTCCGAAGTCGTCGATCGGAAGGCGCGCCCCACCCTGAAGCGCCGACTGGTGGGCGACGATGCCGGGAAGGGTGAACCGGGCGGCGACCCACGCGTTCACCGGGGGGAGCGTTCCGTCGACGACCGCGGTGACGAAGTCGTCGGCCAGGAAGTGGTGGCTGCCCTCATGACCGTCCGGTGCGCCGAGGAAGCTCTCGGGCAGGCGCGAGGCGTCGTGCACCGGGGCGTGGCCGGAGATGAAGGAGGCGCGCAGCTCCGGCGCGACATGCGCGAGTGCCGCGTCATCCGCATCCATGGTCTCGCTGGTGGCGAGAAGCGCGGTCACGTCTTCGACGCCCTCCTTGTTCTGCCAGACCGACACCTCGGCGAGCTGTTCGAAGCTGCCCTCGGTGCCGAAGAAGCGGAAGCGGGATTCGCGGATGTGCGAGGGATACCCGACCCGGCGCATCTCGTTGATGCGCATCGATCCTCCGCCGTCCAGTTCGAAGAGCGCCGTCGCGTTCGAGAAGTCGTTGTCGAACATGCTGGTCTCGCGGTCGAACACGCCGTCGCCGCGGTCATCCGTCACCCCGATGCAGCTCACGCTGACGGCGTGGGTGGGGATCGCACCGAGCACCCCGCCGATGGAATGGGTGGGGTAGAGCATGGGAGGGTAGCTCGCGGTGCGCTTCCACTCGGGTCCGCCGCTGTATTCGTAGGCCGCATAGAAACCGAGATCCATGTCGTGCACGTAATCGCCCTCGGCGTAGAAGACGCGGCCGAAGGCGCCATCGGCGAACTTCTCCCGCGCGTAGACCGTGGCCGGGTTGTAGTAGCTCGTCTCACCCATCATGTAGGTGAGGCCGGTCTCGCGCACGGCATCGATGATCGCGGCGATCTCGTCCTCGGTGATCGCCATGGGCACGGCAGAGTAGACGTGCTTGCCCGCGCGCAGTGCCTCGAGCACCAGCGGTCCGTGGGTCCAGCGCTGGGTGAAGATCGCGATCGCATCCACATCGGAGGCGAGCATCGCGGCGAAGTCGGTGACGGTGCCGTCGAGCCCCTGGGTCTCGTTCAGTTCCGCGGCGCGCTCAGGGAGCAGGTCCGTCACCAGAACCCGGGACACCCGGGGGTGGAGTTTGAACAGCTTCGAGAACTGGCCGGCGAACTGGCCGGCGCCGACGACGCCAATGGAGATCGACATGAGCAACCTTTCTGGGGATCACAGCTTCATCGCTGCAGCATCGAATCTACTCGAGTAGTCGCATCCGGCGCATTATGAGAGTCGCGACATCCGGCCTGTCGCTCTTCCCGATTCGTCGAGTACCTCCTTAGAGTCAAACGGTCATGATTCGGTTTGATCAGGTAACCAAGCTCTACAAGGGGAACGCGCGCCCGGCGCTCAATGCGGTGACGCTTGAGATCCTTCGCGGTGAATTCGTCTTCCTCGTTGGAGCGTCCGGCAGCGGCAAGTCCAGCTTCCTGCGCCTCGTGCTCAAGGAGGAGAACCCCTCTAAGGGGCAGATCCACGTGCTCGGGCAGAATCTCGGGCAACTCACCAGCCGCAAAGTGCCCTATTTCCGTCGCAATCTCGGGGTGGTATTCCAAGATTTCCGACTCCTCCCGCAGAAGAACGTGTTCGACAACGTGGCCTTCTCGCTCCAGGTGATCGGCAAGTCCCGGGGATTCATCCAGGAGGCGGTTCCGGATGTGCTGAAGATGGTCGGCCTCGCCGGCAAGACCAACCGGCTGCCGCACGAGCTCTCCGGCGGTGAGCAGCAGCGCGTCGCGATCGCGCGCGCCATCGTGAACAAGCCCGCCATCCTGCTGGCGGATGAGCCGACGGGAAACCTCGACCCCTCCACCTCCGCCGGAATCATGACCCTGCTCGAGCGCATCAGCCAGAGCGGCACAACAGTGATCATGGCCACCCACGACGCGGGGATCGTCGACCAGATGCAGCGTCGAGTGATCGAACTGGTCAGCGGCCAGATCGTGCGTGACGAACGACAGGGCGGCTACCAGACCCAGACCATTCCCCTTCAGGGCTTCGGTCCGGCATCCGTCTCCCGCTCCAACCTCGGCATCGCCGGGCAGGCCGAGGAGGTCTCGCGATGAGGTTCGGATTGATCATGTCCGAGGTCGGCAACGGCCTGCGGCGCAACATCTCCATGGTCGTCTCGGTCATTCTCGTCACCTTCATCTCGCTCACCTTCGTGGGCGCCGCGATCCTGCTGCAGTTCCAGATCGGGCAGATGAAGGGGTATTGGAACGACCGCGCGCAGGTCTCGGTCTACATGTGCACCGACTCCTCGACGGCCGGCCAGTGCAACCTGGTCGAGGCGACCAAGAGCCAGAAGGCGGAGGTCGAGGCGCAGCTCAAGTCGCCCGCACTGGCCGGACTGATCAAATCGGTCACCTTCGAGAACCACGACCAGGTCTACAAGAACTACAAGACCTACTTCAAAGACACCACCGGTGCCGACTTCATCACCCCGGCCTTCCTCTCTGAGACCTTCTCGATCAACCTCAAGGACCCGTCGAAAGCCGATGTGATCCGGGAGAGCGTTGCGAGCCTCGCCGGAGTAGAGCAGGTGGTTGACCAACGCAAGTACCTCGATCCGATCTTTGCGGCGCTCAACGCCGCGAGTCTCACGGCGGTGAGCATCGCCGTGCTCATGCTCGTGGCGGCTGTGCTCCTCATCGCCACCACCATCCGACTCTCGGCATTCTCCAGGCGGCGGGAGCTCGGGATCATGCGACTGGTGGGCGCCTCGAACCGGTTCATCCAGACCCCGTTCATCCTGGAAGGGGTGATCGCCGCGCTCATCGGATCGGTGCTCGCGAGCCTCGCGGTCGTCTCGATCGTGCGGTTCTTCGTGCAGGGCTACCTCGGCACGCAGTCCCTCGACACCCCGTTCATCGGTCTGTCGGAGGCATACATCGTCGTGCCGATCCTCCTCGTGGTGGGAGCGGTGCTCGCCGCGGCATCCGCGAGTTTCGCGATCAGCCGCTACCTGAAGGTCTAGACCCCGTTAGACTGGAGGGCTGCGCGCGGATGGTCTGGGCGCAATCAATCCAGGAGTGAATCGTGCCGAAGGAACGTGGCCAGAAGGTTGTGGCCACCAATCGCAAAGCGCGTCACGACTACACGATCGAAGACACCTATGAGGCGGGACTGGTTCTCACCGGTACCGAGGTCAAGTCGTTGCGTGAGGGTCGGGCGTCCCTCGTCGACGGCTACGCCTTCGTCGAGTACGGCGAAGCCTGGCTCGACGCCGTGCACATTCCCGAATACAACCAGGGCACGTGGAACAACCATCCTCCCCGCCGCAAGCGCAAACTCCTTCTGCACAAGGCGCAGATCCTCAAGATCCACAACAAGACCAAAGAGGGCGGCTACACCCTTGTGCCGCTGAAGATCTACTTCAGCGACGGACGGGCGAAGGTCGAGATCGCCGTGGCCAAGGGCAAGCGCGAATACGACAAGCGCCAGGCGCTGCGAGAGCGCCAGGACAATCGCGAGGCTGATCGGGCCATGTCCGCGCGCCGCAACCTCGGCGACTGAGGGTTCTGCACCCGCGTTGTGCGGGGGAGCCGGAGCCAGCGGCCTCAGCTGGCGAGGAACCGCGCGTCTACGACCGCATCGACCTCGATGTCCTCCGGCGTGAGTGAGAGCTCCGGCGCGGATCCGGTGGCCATCATGCGTGCCATCGGGTGGGGTGCTCCGCCCGCGGAAGCGCCCACCTGGTCGCCGAGCATGCCCGGATCGGCGAGCGCGACCGCCCGCACGGAGCCGAGTCCGATGCTCTGGGCGTAGACGCTGGCCTTCGCCACGGCGTCCTTCACCGCCCGCGACCGCACCTCCGCGATCACCGCCGTCTTGCGCGCCTCCGTCAAAGCCCAGGTGATCGCGCCGACGGTGAGGCCGTCGAGAACTGCCACCTTCTCGATCCACTCCGCCATCACCGCGAAATCATTGAACTTGACGTTGAATCCGATCCGCGAGTGGAAGACGGGTGGCAGCTGCGCGCCGTCCTGGCTCCAGGGTCTGGTGCTCCAGACCTGGATGCTGTCGCTCGACCACCACGTGATCGGACCGGTCGCGGGGGCGTGTTGCTGCGCCAGCAGCGAACGGACGGTGGATGACGCGGTCACGGTCTCGGCGAACACCGGTTCGCGGATCGGCCCTTGGAAACCGACCGAGAGCTGCACGGTGGCCCGTTCCGGCGGATAGAACGACGAGAATCTGCCCTGCACGGTGATGATGGTGTCGGTCATGATCGCCTCCATTGGTGTCGGGTCGTGACCTCATCATTCCACGGGCGGTGGATTCTGCCCGGGCATTCGACGTATGCTTGAGGGCTGCCGACAGGCAGTGTGGTTCGCTTGCGGACCGTGACAATTCAACAGCGCGCGATAGCTGCTCACTCTTCCCGCACGTCGGGAAGGTGCACTTGGGGATGATCGGTTTCGACATTGCCTGCGTGAGTGTGAGAAGCGGGTCGAGGATGCAGGGTTATCTCGTAAACGATCTCTGCAAACAATAAGTGCGAAATCTAACCGCGCTGACTTCGCTCTCGCTGCCTAAGCAAGAGCACTCATGAAGTCCGTCAGTCTGGGGATGCTCTCTAACCAGATCCTGGCGTAATTTAGGGAGATTGCTGCGGTGTTACGTCTCAGGGCGCCGCGGGACTTGAACTGGGACTGGGCTCGTCGGATTGGATGCCAGTGGCAAATTCCGGAGCCGAGCAGAACGATTTCACTGGATACACCCGTAGAAGGCATATGACCACAGCAGTGGACGGGGGTTCAATTCCCCCCATCTCCACCCTTGCGGCTGTCGCGCGTTGTTGAATGGTCGTACCAGACCTGCCGAATGTGGCATCCGTGGCGCTGAAGGCGGGACATCGACGCATGGCCAGGAAGCGCGACAAGCGCCCTGTTCCGGGCCTTCCCAAGCTGAGCCGTCCCTACGTGCGTATCCCCGCGGGAGAGCCGATCTCCCTCGAGCGGGCCGTGGAAGAGGGGCTGCTGATCGCCCGCTCCGCCCTCACCATGGATGTCAAGAACCGCATCATCGTGAGCGCCCTGCGCGATGACCATCGCTTCGATGCGGCGGAGACCGCGTCATGGGTCGCGCTGGAGTTGACCCACCTCTCCGCAGAGCAGGCCGGGTACGCCGCGCGGATGACAGAGTTGGCGAACAGCCTCAGCAGCGCCCGTGGCACGACCTCGAAGGAGCACGACTACGGCCCGCGGGACTTCCGTCAACTCACTCGCCGCGGCCTGGCGTACGCATCCCTGTCCGACGAGCTCGCGCGGCTGGTGGATGATCGGGACTTCGTCGAGAGCGTCACGGAGGATGCGCGCAGCCAGGCCTGGTCGGAACTCGGCACCGCGATCGAATCGCGGCTCGACCACGGACCGATGCAGAAACCGGACGCCGACTACGAGCTCGAACGCGACACCCGACTGCGAGCCTTCATCGCCATCGATCTCGCCCGCTTGCGGCGCAGCGCCGGCGAGATCGATTCGCACTGAGCCGGCTCAGTGCAGCCGCAACCAGAGGAACCGGTGCGCGCCGAGAGTGATCCCGCCCGAGAGCGTCACCACGTGTCCCGTGACGAGGTCCATCGCGCGCTCCGGCATCCCGGACAGTGTCTCGGCCGAGACCTCTGCGGGGCCGTCGGAGAAGTTCGCGAGCACGAGCACGGTGGTGTCGGGGCCCGGACGCTGGTAGCCGAGCACATGAGGGTTATGGGTACCGAATGGCACCAGTCGTCCGCCCGCGAACTCGCTGGTGTTGCCGCGTACCTCGATCAACCGGCGCAGCCCCTGGTAGATGCGACCGGCGTCCGTGGTCGGGTCCGCGCGGGTCGCGTAGGCGGATGCCGGGTAGGGAGGTCGACCAACCCAGCGACTGTCGTCGGCGTGCGTCGGCACCTCGAGATAGCCGTAGTCATTGAGCTGACCCACCTCGTCGCCGAGGTAGAGCAGCGGGATGCCCCCGGTACTCAGGATGATCGAGTGGGCGAGCAGGATGCGATCGATCGCCCCGGCATCGTGGGCTTCCAACCCCGCCAGTGACGCTGTCGTGCCCGAGATGCGGCAGTCACCGGTGCGGGGATTGTCCTGGAACGGCACCCCGCGGGCGAAGCTGCCCTCGAAGCGATTGACGTAGAAGGAATTGAGGAAGCGGCGGTGGTCTGAGCCGTTGATGCCCAACTCTGCGGCGTCCTCGTCGGCGAAGGTCCAGCCGATGTCATCATGGCTTCTCACATAGTTGACCCAGGCCGTGCCAGGGACGATCGCGTGCCGACGCTCGAGGGCCTGCGAGAGCAAGCCAACCTCGCGGGTGGCGAGTGAGTTCCAGATGAGCGCCATCTGCAGAGGGTTGTAGCTCAGCTGGCATTCCTCGAGCGAGATGTATTCCGCGACCTGGTCGGGGTGCACGATGGCCTCCGACTTGAAGAGCACGGATGGCGCGGCGATGCGGCACACCGCGTTGAACGCCTGGATCAGCAGGTGCGCCTCCGGAAGGTTCTCGCTGCTCGTTCCGAGCTGCTTCCAGATGAACGCGACGGCGTCCATCCGCAACACGTCGACGCCGAGGTTCGCGAGAAAGAGCATCTCTCCCGCCATGGCGCGGAAGACCGCGGGATTGCGGTAGTTGAGGTCCCACTGGAAGGAGTGGAACGTGGCCCAGACCCAGCGACCGTCGGGCAGGGGGACGAAGGAGCCGGAATGGTCGTCGGGGAAGATCTCCCGCACGGTGAGCTCGAATTCGTCGGGCATCGTGCGGTCAGGGTAGATCCAGTAGAACGCCTCGTGCTCGGGGTCGCCGGCGAGGGCTTTGCGGGCCCACTCGTGCTCGTTCGAGGTGTGGTTGAAGATGAAGTCGAGCACAAGCGAGATGCCGTTGGCCCGCAGTTCCGCGGCCAGTTCGGCCAGTTGCGTCATGGTGCCGAGGCTCGGGCTCACGGCGCGATAGCTCGACACCGCGTAGCCGCCATCCGAGTTGTCCTCCGGGGCGAGGTACAGGGGCATGAGGTGCAGGTAGGTCAGCCCGAGCTCCCGGAAGTAGGGGATGCGCGAGCGGAGGCCGGTGAGATCGCCGGCGTAGAGGTCCACGTAGCAGACGCCACCGAGCATCCGGTTCGACTGGTACCAGTCCGGCAGGGTCGCGCGACGGGAGTCGAGGGCACGGAGGTCGGCGGGGCGACGCTGCCACGACTGGGCACAGTCGACGGCGAGGAGGGCGAGTTGCTCGCTCGCCTCTTCCCCGTCGCCGTAGATGCGATGGAAGAGTTCGGCGAGCCGGGGGGACTCGGCGTCGAATCGCTCTTCGAATGACGCCCAGTCCGCGTCGGTGGTGGTGTCGCGGCGGCTGGCCGAGACTCGGTCGCGGAGGGGAAGCGGCGTCGCTTCCGTCCGCTCGTCAATAGGGCGCACGGCTGCAAGTGTAGGTGGCGAGGTCAGTCCCGGCCCGCTGGTGCCGTCGCGATTCGGCGATGAATCGACTTGGTCTGGAGGTAGGCGATCAGTCCCTCCGGCCCGAGCTCGGTGCCGAGGCCGGAGTCGTGTCGGCCCGCGAAGGGCGCCGCGTGATTCGAGGCGAAGAAGTTGATTCCGACTGAACCGGTGTCCAGTCGGCGGGCAAGGGCGAGGGCGGCGTCGTCATCGGTCGAGAAGATCGTTCCCCCGAGACCGAAGCTCGTGTCATTGGCGATCGTCACCGCTTCGTCGATCGACGAATACCTGAGGATCGACAGCACCGGCCCGAAGATCTCCTCCCTGGCGATGCGCATGTCCGGCGTCACGTCGGCGAAGACGGTCGGAGTCACCCAGAAACCGCGATCGAACGGGGGTGGCACGTCACCGCCCGTGGTTGGCCGTGCGCCCTCGGCGATCCCCGAGCGGATGTAGCTCACGACGGTGTCACGCTGGGCGGAGGTCGCCGACGGCCCGAACACCGTTGCCGGGTCGAGCGGATCTCCCTGCGGGGCGGCCGCGATGGTGGCCGTGACCATGTCGACGGTTTCGGCATAGCGCTCGGCGGGCACGAGCATCCGGGTGGAGATGTAGCAGGTCTGGCCGGTGTTACGCATGCAGGTGCGGATGAGCACGCGGGAGAGGGCATCCAGGTCGACATCGGGCAGCAGGAGAGCACTCGACTTGCCCCCGAGCTCCAGCGTCACGGGTCTCAGCAGCTCTCCGCAGGTGGCGGCGATGGAGCGCCCGACCGGCGTGGACCCGGTGAAAGCCACCTTGGAGACCAGCGGATGTCGCACCAGCGCGTCGCCGATCGCACTCGGTCCCGTGACCACATTGAGCACTCCGGCGGGGAGCCCCGCTGCTGCCGCGGCGTCCGCGATGAACCGGATGGACAGGGGGGTTGCCGATGCCGGCTTGATCACCACGGTGCATCCGGCCATCAGCGCCGGTGCCAGTTTCGCGACGACGAGGTTGATCGGGAAATTCCAGGGCGCGATGAGAGCACAGACACCGATGGGCTCCCTCAACACCACGGTCTCCGCCGAACCATCCGGGAACGGGCGGACATCGGGTGCGGCAAGAGAGTTCGCAAGCCCCGCGTAATAGCGGAAGATGCTCGCGGCATTCGACGCCGCCCGGGAGGTCTCCGCGACCGGTGACCCGTTCTCGAAGGTGTTGGTGTGCGAGAGGGGCCGGGAACGCTTCTCGATCTCGTCGGCGACACGCAGAAGCACGGCCGCCCTGGTGGAGGGTGCGACATCGCGCCACCCCGTGCCGACGAAGGCGCGATGGGCCGAGGAGACCGCGCGATCGAGGTCTCCCTTGCTCGCTTGAGGCACCGACCCCCACACGTCGCCGGTGGCCGGGTTCGTCACGGCGGTGCGGCCGGATCCCTCCGCCCGCGTCCATTCACCGTCGATGAACACGTCGTCGGTGTGCGTGTAGGGCAGCTCGGGCTGTGCGCCCGCGAGGGGGGACGGCTGGTCGAGAAGGTGGGAACGCATCAGATCAGCGAGGTTCGGAGCAGCGCTTCCGCGCGCTCGAGTTCGGTCAGCGCCATCTCTAGCGCCGCGGAGGTGATGAGCTCCGGGATGATGTCCGTGCGCAGGCGCTGGCAGTAGGCGGAGGGAACCTGCCCGAACCAGCTCGATGCGAGAGCGATCCCCGCCGGGGTGAATCTCCAGAGCCGGTCCGCATCCCGCACGAGTGAATCCTCGATCGAGTACGACTCGGCCCGGGTGTCGTGGCCGTCGATGATGTCGGTCACCCGCGCGATGAAATCGGTGTCGAAACCGAGTCCGGGCAGCACCTCCCGTGCGATCTCGCAGCCCTTGATCTCGTGCTCGAAGCGGATCTGCGCGCGGCGCCAGTCCGCGCCGAACCCCTCCGAGATGATCTTCGTCTCGTCGACCCGCGCCCAGCCCGTGTCGTGCAGCAGGATGGCCACGCGCACGACGAGGGAGTCTGCTTCCGGGTACGAATCGCATAGCCTCTCCGCAAAAGCGAACGAGATGGGGATGTGGATGTTGTTGCCCCTGGTCTGCATCTCGACCTCGACCGCTCGCCACAGTCCGTCCAGGTCGGAGGCGGAGTCGGCCGCGATGGCGATGGGGGAGGTATCCACCGGATGTTGGGTCTGAAGCGTCACGACGCTCTCACTTTCTTTCTAGCGCTGGCTCGGCAGCGAGGAGCTTTTTGAGGGAGACGGAGGTGTCGGTCACGAGCCCGGCCGGGATGGCCTGGCCCGTGTGGAGGGCCTGTCGAACCGTGATGAAATCCAAGGGGCTGTTGATGCAGTCCGCGGCGATGATCCCCCCGTCGCGGTAGTAGAGCACGGAGAACTTCTCGGATTCGGGGTCGCCGCGCAGGACGACCTGGTCGTGTCCCGCCGAGAGACCGGCAATCTGCAGCTTGAGGTCGGCCTGATCGGACCAGAACCAGGGGACGGTGCGGTGCTCGGCATCGAGGCCCAATAGGGTGGCCGCGGCCACCTTGGCCTGCTCCACCGAGTTCTGCACGCTCTCGAGACGCACCCGGCCGTTTCCGAAGTCGGTGATGGAGGGATTCGGCATGTTCGCACAGTCGCCGGCGGCCACGGTGAACCCGTCGGAGGTTCTTGCGTGGGAGTCGACGACGATGCCGTTGTCGACGGAGAGACCGAGCTGCTCCGCGAGTTCGGTACGCGGCACGACGCCGACGCCGATCAGCACGAGATCAGCCGGCACGATCGACCCGTCGCCGAGTTCGACGCCGGCGACCGAGCCCTTCGCCCCCACGATCCGGGTGACCCGCGCATCGAGCACGATGGTCGTGCCGCGCCGGCGATGGGCCCGCAGGTAGAACTCGCTCGTGGCTTCGGAGACGGCTCGTCCGATCAACCGGGGGGCCGCTTCGAGCACGGTCACGGTCTTGCCGGAGGCGCGTGCACCGGCCGCGACTTCGAGGCCGATGAATCCGCCACCGATCACCACGACATTCTTCGCGGTGCGGAGGTTGCGCTCGAGGGCCGCGGCATCCTCGAGATCCCGCAGGTAGGTGACACCGCCGAGCTCCGAGCCGTCGAGCGGGATGCGGCGCGGGCGTGCGCCGACAGTGAGCGCGAGCCGTGCGAAGCCGAAGATCCGTCCGGATGCCGCAACGGCCTCGCCACCCCGCGCATCTCGCGATATCTGCACGATCTGTTCACCGGTCACGATGTCGATGTGATGGTCGGCGTAGAAGTCGGGGGTGCGGAAGGTGAGTGACTCCGCCGTCGCCTCCCCCTTCAGGAACGCCTTCGAGAGGGGTGGGCGCTGGTAGGGCGGATGCGCCTCCTCGCCGATGAGCACGATCGGATCGGTGTCACCGAGCTCGCGGAGGCTCGCTGCGAGCTGCACCCCGGCCTGGCAGTTGCCGATGATGAGAGTACCGCGGCGCTGCGCGGAGGGACGGTCGGACATGGCGGTCACACCTGTGTTTCCGGGGTGCGCACCCGTGCGACGACGCCGTCGCTCAGCGACAGTTGGCACGAGAGACGGGAATTCTCCTGGCGGTCGACCGCCGTGCCGTCGAGCATGTCGTCTTCGAGCTCCTCCATGGGAGGGAATGCGGCGGTGCTGTCCGCGCACAGGAACACATGGCAGGTCGCGCAGGAGAGACTTCCTCCGCACTCGGCGACGATCCCCGGCACGCCGTTACGCACCGCGGTCTCCATGACGGAGTCCCCGGCTTGGGCGTCGAGGGTGACCTCGCTGTCGTCCTGGGCGATGTAGGTGATGGTGGGCATTTTCGGGGTCTCCTAGGTGAACTGCCGGCCACCGTCGACCACGATGGTCTGGCCGGTGATGTAGGCGCTGCCGGGCCCGGCCAGAAACAGGGCCGTTCCCACGATGTCGTCGGGTTCGCTCGAGCGACGGATCGCTCCGCGGTCGACCCCGTAGGTCTCCGCATCCTCCATGAGTCCGTAACTCGCTTCGGTGAGCGTGAATCCTGGGGCGATCGCGTTGACCGTGATGGAGCGTGCGCCGAGCTCCTTCGCGAGCACTCGGGTGAGGGCGATCACGCCCCCTTTCGAGGCCACGTAGTGCGCCCAGTGCGCGGAACCACTCATGACCGTTGCCGAGGAGAGGTTGATCACGCGGGCGCCCTCCGCGAGGTGCGGTGAGCACGCGCGGGTCACCAGCCAGGGGCCCTTGAGGTTGACGGCCATCACCCGATCCCACTCCTCCGGGTCGATCTCGGTGAAGGGGGAGCGGGTGATCGTCGCGTAGATCGCGGCGTTGTTGACGATCACCTCGAGGTGGCCGTCCCCGAACTCCGCTGCCGCCGTCGCCATGGCCGACACCGACTGCAGGGAGGTCACGTCCACGGCGATCGCGAGGGCTCGTCCACCGGCAGATTCGATGAGAGCCGCCGTCTCCGCAGCGCCCTCGAGATTGACATCGGCGACGGCGACTCGGGAGCCCTGCCCAGCGAAGGCGAGGGCGAAGGCACGGCCGAGGCCACCGGCCGCACCGGTGACGAGCACCGTCCGTTCGGTGGTCGCGGCCGTGCCCGCGTCAGGCATGGCTGCTTGCGAGTGCGGGTTCGGCGACCACCGGGGCGTCGATGATCGTGACCCTTCCGGTGTTGCCATCGACGCGGAGCCACTGTCCCGTGGTGATCTCGGCGGAGGCCGTGCCGGTTCCGGTCACCGCCGGCATGCCGTACTCGCGGCAGACGATCGCAGCGTGGCTCATCATGCCACCGATGTCCGTGACGGTGGCCCTGATCTTGCCGAAGATCGGACCCCACGACGGCGCGGTGACGGGAGCCACGAGGATGTCGCCCACCTGCACCTCCGAGAGCTGGTCGGAGCTGCTGATGACCCGTGCCGGGCCCTCCGCGATGCCGCTCGAGGCGGCCATTCCGCGGAATTCGCCCTCCGGAGCATCGGAGTCGCCCAACCAGTTCGCGATCTGGTCGGAGGTGATGCCCCACAACATGAGGGTGAATGGCTCCGTGATGACGGCGGGCGGGGTATTGAGAGCGGGCTGCGGGCGCTGCTTCGACAGGGCGTCGATGATCACCGTGCGGCGAGCGATCTCCGCCGGCCAGTAGTCCGGGCCGATGGCCGGGGCGCCGACAGCCCACCCGGTGACGTAGTCGAAGAGTGCCTCGCGCACCTCGTCCCGGCGCAGGTAGAACATGTCGTTCGGGTTCGCCCAGAAGCCCTGCTCGTGCAGCATGTTCGACAGCTGACGCGCCTTGCGCCAGAACACGCCCATCGTCCAGTGCTCGATGTAGAAGTTGTGGTTCTCCACGTAGGGATACACCTGCCTGGCGAGGCCGAGCTTGCCCTGGAACGCCTCGAGCTGTTCGGGCGAGAGCAGTTCGGAGTATTCCTCGGTGATGCGGTCGCGTTCCACGATGAGTTCGGCGACGGGGCGGTCGATGTTCTCGCCGAGCTCGAGCCGGGAGATGTAGTCGCCGATGTATCCGAGCGGAAGCTCGAGGTAGTCCATCCAGTACTTGTCATGGGCATAGAAACCGTTGCCGACCGTGAAGTTGAACCACGGGTCCTTGGCTTCCTCCCACGCGGCGAGCCAGGCGGACCCACCGGGCGCCGCTCCGATCGCGGCAAGGGTCGCGTCGGGATCGGCCGTGTTGCCGAAGTGGCCGGTCAGGTGCAGCTCGATGGCGAGCTTCGCCAGCTTCTTGAGCTCGTCATCCGGTCGGAACAGCTCCATGTCCACTCCCTGCACCATCTTCGCGACGGCCTGGTCCGGGATGCCGGGGAACACCTCTGTGCAGTAGGTGAAGAAGTCGAGGTAGGCGACGTAGCCGAGGTTCAGGAATTCGAAGTGGTACTGCCAGGCGCGGAAGGCGAGAGAGATGAGCTTGTCGAAGGTGTTCATGAGGTCGTCGTTCGGGCCGGTGCCCTTGCCCGACAGCACGTCGTCGATGTCGACGGCATCCGGCAGCGCCTCGAAGCTCAGGGCATTGAGCTCCTCGATCGTCGAGTGGATCTTGCCCTTCCAGCGTTCGAGCAGGGTGTCCCAGTTCTGGAAGTAGTGGCCGGCGCGCTGCATGAACTGGGGCACCCGTGCCGCGATCTCGTCGGGGGCGACACCGACCGGGGACATGAAGACGTAGCCGTTGTGGATGCGGAACTCGATGCCGTTGGCCGGCGGGATGAGCAGGTGGCGCGAGTTGTACTGGCCGAGACAGGACACGGCGAACTCGAACCCGATCGTCTCGAAGGGCTTCGTCACGGTCGGCCAGTGCTGGCTGTCGCAGAACCAGAACTTGCTCTCCTCGACCTCGCGGCGATTCTCCTGGAAGACGAGGTTGTAGGCGTAGAGATCCTTCCATCCCTCGCCCCCTTCCGCGGGCTCGAGGGCATAGGGACTCGGGAATGACTTCTCTGTCATGTCAGGCAACCGTTCTGTTGGAGGTGCGGGTCTTGGTGGGGTGTCTTAGGCCCGGGCGGCCTGGGACAGGAGTGATTTGGTGATGCTCTCGATGCCGAATCCGGCGGAGGCGATGGTGATCGTCCCGCTGTCGGTCGACGAGAAGACGGTCTCGGGACGGGACTGGAGCAACAGCAGGTTCTCGCCGGCCGGGAGGTCTCGGTCGAGCGCCCATTCGATGTCCTGGGGTGCCTTGAAGTGCCGCTCGGCCCTCTTCGCGATCGTGGCGATCGCGGTGATTTCGGCGTCGTCGATGCAGAACTCGTTTCTGCGCGGCCCGGTCACCTCGATCTCGACGAGGGCTCGCGCACCGACATCCGGAACCAGTTCGGCGTGCTTGTCGCCGAGGGTCTGCCTCACGACCATGAGCATGACCTTGTCGACCATGATGTTGTCGGGTGTCACCTGGCCGGAGACGACGAGCTCACCGAGTCCATAGGAGGCTTCGATGACGATCTTCGATCGGTCGCCCGTTGTGGGGTCCATCGTGATGGCCACGCCGGCCACCCTCGCGTTCACCATCTTCTGCACGGCGACGGCCATCGACAGTCCCTCGTTCGGGATCTTGTTCTTCAGGCGGTAGATGATTGCGCGTGAGGTGTACAGGGAGGCCCAGCACCGGCGGATGTGCTCTGTCACCTCCGGGAGGCTCGTGAGCCAGAGGTAGGTGTCCTGCTGCCCGGCGAAGCTGGCCTCCGGAAGATCCTCCGCCGTCGCCGACGAGCGAACGGCCACGGGGACGGGGCTGTCGAACCGGGACTGGAGTGCCGCATAGGCCTCGACGGTTGCCGAATGCAGTTCCTTCGGCACCGGGCGGGAGGTGATCTCCGACCGGAGCCGCTCCGACACCCGATCGACGGCGTCGATGTCGTCCGCATCGAGGCTGAGGAGGAGGGAGTGGATGTCGTCGGCGATGCCGGCCTCGGCGATGAACGCGTCATAGGCGGCGGTCGTGATGGCGAATCCGGGAGGCACCGGCATTCCGGCCGCGGTCAGTGCGACGAGAGAGGCGCACTTGCCGCCGAGGAGCGCGTGCTCCGGCGGGGTGTCGTCGTCGAAGAACTGGATGAATGGGTGACTCATTTTTCAAACTCCCAGCGGACGGGCACCGATGTCGGTGCGCGGAATGACAGGTTCTCTCCGAAGGTGATCTTCTCCCCGTCGACGAGTCGGAGGGCGGGAACGGCCGCGATCGTCTCCTCGATCACGATCCGGTCCTGCAGCTTTGCGAGGATATTTCCGAGGCAGTAATGGATGCCGAATCCGAAGGCGAGGTGAACGCGGGCGTTCGGGCGGCTCACGTCGAACACCTCCGGCTCCTCGAAGATGGTCGAGTCGCGGTTGGCTGACCCCATCAACAGCAGGATGTCCGCGCCGCGGGGGATGGGTGTGCCGGCGATCTCGGTGTCGACGAGAGCCTTCCGGCGCCAGCCGACGATCGACGGGCTGAAGCGCAGGGTCTCGTCGATGGCACCGGGAATGCGGCTCGGGTCGTCGACGAGCTTCTGCCACTCCTCCGGATAGCTCAGCAGCAGTCGGATCGTGTTGGAGATCAGCGTGGTGGTGGTCTCGTGGCCCGCGAACAGCAGGCTGTAACAGACCGATGCGATCTCGTGATCGCTGATCTCCGCCCCCTCGAGCTGGGCGCGTACGAGGTCTGCCACGAGGTTGTCTCCGCCGTTCTCATGGGCGTCCGACACCAGTCGCAGGCATTCGTTCCAATAGTCCACGAGGTTGTGCGCGTGCGGGATCTGTTCGTCGTCGGAGAGATCGCCCCAGGTCATCGCCGCTCGTGAGTCCGACCACTTCTTGTAGGTCGGCACCATCTGGGGGCCGACCCCAAGGAGTCCGAGGATCGTGATGGTGGGGATGTCCACCGCCACGTCCGCGAGGAAGTCGCCGCGGCCATCCGGGTGCGCGAGCATCTGCTGCAGCAGCCGAGCGGTGTTCTCGCGGATGACCGGCTCGAGTGCCGTGAAGCGGCGGGGGCTGAATTCCTTCTGCACGATCGCGCGCATGCGGCTGTGTTCCGGGGGGACGCGGGCGGACAGTCCGGAGTAGGCCGTGAACCCGCCCTCGTTCATGATGCGCACGGCTTCTGCGCTGCGCGGCCGAACCGGGGCCTGGGCGTTCTCGCTGCTGAAGGTCTGCCAGTCGGCGAAGACGGCCTTGATGTCCTCGTACCGCGAGACCACGTAGTACCCGATGCGCTCGTCGAACATGACGGGTTCCTCGGCGCGCAACTCGGCGTAGGAGGCAAAGGGATCGTTCATGACGAAGGGCTCGTACCCGTGGTGGTCCGTGCCCCCACTGGGCACCGGGCATCCGCCGGTGGGGGCGGCGACGACCGGGGAAGAGGCGGTGGTCTGAGCGTTCACGTCGAGCTCCTTCTTGGGTTCCACACCTTCGTGGAGTTGGCACCATCTAACGTCGTCGGTCGGTCGAGCGAGCGGGATGTGTCCACTGGATGGACTCGAACTGCGCGGACGACTACCTCGCGGGTCGGCGGTGAAGCACCTCGTTGCGAAGAGTGGAGGCGGGAACTCGGGCGATCCCGGATTGGATCCGCTCCGCGGTGCCCAGCAGGATGGGCACATTGTGCTCGAGCTGGTGCGCGCGGGAGGTCGGGAGCACCATGCCGAGGGCGGCGACGACGTGCCCCTCGCCGTCGAAGACCGGAACAGCGATCGAGCACGATCCGAGACGCACCTCCTCTGACGCGATGGCGAACCCCTGGGCCCGGATCCGCTCCAGGTCCTTGCCGATCAGGGCGGGATCGGTCTTGGTGAACTCCGTGCGCTGCGCGAGGTCGCTCACGAGCACGGCGTCTCGCACCCAGTCCTCCTCGAAAGCGAGCATCGCCCGCCCGACGGCGGTGGCATGCATGGGGAGGCGCCCGCCCACCCGGGAGGCCTGCGGAACCCTCCGGGTGCCGTAGACCCGGTCGATGTAGAGCACCTCTGCTCCGTCGCGGATGGCGATGTGCACGGTCTCGCGGGTGAGTCCGAAGAGGTCCTGGAGAAAGGGGCGAGCCACATCGCGCAGTTGACGGCCGGCGTGTTGGCCGAGCTCCCACAGCCGCAGGCCGATCTGGTAGCGGCCCCGCGCATCCCTCTGCACGGCTCCCCACTCCTCGAGCTCGCCGAGGAGTCGATGGGTGGTGCTGTGGGGCAGGCCGCTCGCCGTGCTGATCTCGCTCAGGGAGCGAGGGGCGGGGCTGCCCTCGAACACCGCGAGGATGCTCAGGATGCGGGACGTGACCGATTGCCCCGGAGTGGTCGTGCCGCCTGCCATGCCGCGCTCCTCACGCCCCGAACCGCCGACAGCGTCGGCGCCTCTCACCGCACTGTGTGAGAAGTGTCCCACCGGATGAACGGGTGCAGGGGGACCAAGGTCACGCGCCAGGGCGATGCGTGGCTGCGTTCGCCTCCCCCCTGATTGGTGCGAATTCGCACAAGGCAAGTGCGAAAAGAGCCGTTGACCCGAAATTTGCGTGCAGGAATACTCAGTAGGTCGGGGAGTCGGTCTCGACATTCCTCCAGCGCCGCCAGGAAAGAGAATCGATGAACAGCTCGACAGTGCCCCAGGTCGTTTCGCCTGAGGGCGGTTCCCTTGCCGGGTTGCGGGCGCTCGTCACCGGGGGCGCGAGCGGCATCGGAGCGGCCTCGGCCCGCGCGCTCGCGGCGCGCGGTGCCCACGTCGTGGTCGCGGACGTCGATGCCACCGGCGCGGCAGCGCTCGCCACCGAGATCGGCGGCTCAGCCTGGGCCGTCGACCTCCTCGACGCGGACGCCCTCACCGATGACGCGCTCGCCGCTCCGCTCGCGGGCATCGACATCCTCGTGAACAATGCGGGCATCCAGCGGGTCAGTCCGATCGAGGAGTTCGATCCGGCCGACTTCCATCGCATCCTCGCGCTCATGCTCGAGGCTCCGTTCCTCCTGATCCGTGCCGCGCTTCCGGGAATGTACGCGCGCGGCTTCGGTCGCATCATCAATGTGTCGTCGGTGCACGGCATCCGCGCCTCGGCTTTCAAGAGCGCCTACGTCGCGGCCAAACACGGCCTCGAGGGTCTCTCGAAGGTCACCGCCCTCGAGGGGGGAGAACACGGCGTCACCAGCAACTGCGTCGCGCCGGGATACGTGCGAACACCGCTCGTGGAGAAACAGCTCGCGGAGCAGGCGGCGGTGCACGGCATCCCTGAATCGGAGGTGCTGAGCCGCATCATGCTCACCGAGAGCGCGATCAAGCGTCTCGTGGAGCCGCGGGAGGTGGCATCCCTCGTCGCCTGGCTCGCCTCGCGGGAGGCGGCGATGGTCACCGGCGCCAGCTACACCATGGACGGCGGATGGTCGGCTCGCTGAGCTCGCGGCCTCAGCGACTCGTCAGACCGAGCAGTTCGGCCTCCGAGGCGACCGTGCGATCCCGCAGGGCGTCGGCAACGGCTGCGACCGCGGGCTGGCGCAGTGATTCGCTGCGCAGCACCATCCAGTAGGGCAGCTGTTCCGCGAACTGGTCCGGCAGAAGCCTCACCAGGTCGGGATGACGGTCGGCCATGAAGCACGGCAGGAAGCCGATGCCCGAACCGGCGCGCGTCGCCTCCACATGCACGAAGACGTTGGTGGAGCTGATCGAATCGCGCATCGTCGGCACGAGACGACGCGGGGCATCGAGATCGTCCACCTGCAGCATCGAATCGACGAAATAGACGAGGGGATGGGTCATCAGCTCCGCGGCATCCGCCGGGGTGCCGACGCGGTCGAGGTAGTCGCGCGAGGCATACATGCCGAGAACGTATTCGCCGAGCTTCACCGCTTCGGCCCGGTGCACCTGCGGTGCGCCGACCACCACCTCGATGTCCAGCCCGGAGCGGTGCTGCATCGCCCGGCGGGTCACCGTGAGGATCTCCACGCTCAGGTTCGGATGCTGCCGCTGCAGCGCGGTGATGGCCGGTGTGGCGATGTAGGCGCTGAACCCGTCGGTGGCCGACATCCGCACCACACCGCTGAGCTGGCGGGCGTCTTCGCCGGTGCTGCCGAGCCCCGCGATCGCCGCTTCCACGTCTTCTGCGGCACGCACGGCGCGCCGCCCCAGCTCGGTCAGTTCCCAGCCCCCGACGGTGCGAGAGAGCACCCGACCGGAGAGCGTCGTCTCGAGCGCGGCGATGCGCCGCGAGACTGTGGTGTGGTTGAGGCCGAGGCTGTCTGCGGCAGAGGTGAATCGCCCCGTGCGCGAGACGGCGAGCAGCACGAGAAGGTCATCGGGATTGGCGGATGTCGCGGCAGGCTCGAGCACATCTGCAAGTATGCACACAAAATGTGCGCAAGTGGTCATTGAGGCACGACTTCTCTGCAGCAATACTCAGTGAAGCCCGACCGCTCGTCCTCAAGAACGCGCGGTCCCATCGACAGGTGTCAGAGACGACACTGGAGGAGAGCGACATGAGCGTCAGCAGAAGCGTCGGAACGGCCGAGAGCGGGGGACCCGCGGGGGAAGGCTCGGCGGGTGCCGTGACCAGCACCTCGGGACTTCGCAAGATCGTGGCCGCGTCCATGGCCGGAACCGTGGTGGAGTGGTACGAGTTCTTCCTGTACGCGACCGCCGCGAGCCTCGTCTTCGGCACCTTCTTCTTCCCCAACGCGGGCACCCAGCTCGACGGCATCATCGCGGCATTCCTCACCTACGCGGTCGGCTTCGTCGCCCGGCCGATCGGGGGGATCGTCTTCGGCCAGATCGGCGACCGCCTCGGCCGCAAGCACACGCTGCAGGTGACGATCATCCTCGTGGGTGTCGCCACCTTCCTGATGGGCTGCCTACCGGGCTACAACAGCATCGGCTACTGGGCTCCCGCGCTCCTGGTCGCGCTGCGGTTCATCCAGGGCTTCGCCGTCGGCGGCGAGTGGGGCGGTGCCGTGCTGTTGGTCGCCGAGCACAGCCCCGACAAGGCACGCGGATTCTGGTCGAGCTGGCCGCAGGCGGCTGTGCCGGTCGGCAACCTGCTTGCGACGCTGGTGCTGCTCACGATGTCGTGGATCCTGCCGAACGACCAGTTCCTCAGCTGGGGATGGCGAGTCGCCTTCTGGCTCTCGGCCGTGATCGTGGTGATCGGGTACTACATCCGCTCGCACGTCAACGAGGCGCCGATCTTCCTCGAGGCCCGCGCCCAGGTGGAGGCCGAGAAGGCCGTCAGCTACGGCGTGACCGAGGTGCTCAAGAAGTACCCGCGTGGCGTGCTCCAGGCGATGGGGCTCCGGTTCGCGGAGAACATCCTGTACTACATCATCGTGAGCTTCTCGATCGTCTATCTCGTGACGGTGCACCAGTACAACACCAGCCAGCTGCTGCTCGCCCTGTTGATCGCACACGTCGTGCACTTCCTGGTGATCCCGCAGGTCGGTCGGCTCTCCGATCGCTTCGGACGCAAGCCGATCTACCTCATCGGCGCGGTGCTGGGGGCGACCTGGGCGTTCTTCGCCTTCCCGATGTTCGACACGCTGAACCCCGTGGTCATCGTCGTCGCCATCACGATCGGGCTGATCTTCCACGCGTTCATGTACGCCGGCCAGCCCGCCATCATGTCTGAGATGTTCCCCACCCGCATGCGCTACTCCGGGGTCTCCCTCGGCTACCAGGTCACCTCGATCCTGGCCGGGTCGCTCGCTCCCATCATCGCCTCGGCGCTGCTCCAGCAGTACAAGTCCTGGGTGCCGGTGGCCATCTACATCGTGATCGCCTGTGTGATCACCGCCGCGACGGTGCTCACGCTGCGGGAGACCCGAGGGGCATCGCTGCGCGATGTGGACTCGGCGGATGCCCGCAAGCACGGCCTCGTTCCGGCCGGAGGGCGCTGACACCCCCGCCTCCCTCGCGAGTTGCACTCTTGTGCGGGTCGGACCTCCGTCCGGGTCGCGGAAGAGTGCAACTCGCGTGGTGTCACACGGGGAGACTCTGCGGAACGGATCGACGAGCGGCTAGGTTCCGCGACGCGGAACTGACGCCGCGGGGGACCGCCTACGCGAAGACGCGGAAGTCGAGCAGCTTGTAGACCGGCGTCAGCACGGCGAGCAGCGGGGCGAGAAGGCGAAGCAGGTAGGTGATCACGGTCACGTGGACGAAGTCGCCGAAGGCGAAGAGCACGATGCCGATGAGGGCGAGGATCACGGCGGCCACCAGGCCGTTGGTCGTCTTGAGGAATGGTGCCGCGAAGCCGACCGAGACGGCAAGGATGCCGATGTCGACGAGGAAGGCCCCGGTCTCGGCGTTGGGGGCGAGGTGGGAGACCGACCACAGGGTGATTCCGATGGCCCAGCCGAGCACGAAGACCAGGCCGGCGATCGGCTTGGTGAGATCGCGTGATGCGGGCATGGGGAACGCTCCTTCTTCCGGCAGCCGAACACCCGGCTGACCCAGACGATCTTATCGCGCAGCCGCCGGGGCTTTTGCGAGGTTGCTCGTCGCCCACGCCGCGAGTTCGTCGAGCGCGGGCAGGAGGGCGAGCCCCGAGGCCGAGAGCCGGTACGACACGGACACGGGCGGTCCGGCATCCACGGTCCGGTCCACGATGCCCGCCGCGACCAATTCGGTGAGGCGCTCCGAGAGCACCGAATCGCTGATGCCGACGACTGCCCTCTTGAGCTCGGAGAAACCGGCAGTTCCGGTCTTGAGGGTGCCGAGGATCACCCCGTTCCAGCGCTTGCCGAGAAAGTCGAACGCTCGCGCGAGGGCGGAGTCGCACATTCGCGGGTCGGATTCGGCGCTGATCTGGTCGGGCATGGAATGAAGTCTACAGTGCTACTATTACAAGAGCAGCTAGTTTTATACTAGTAACTTCATCTTTACAATCGGACTGCCATGACCCTCTCCCCAGCCCCCGCCCTCGACTCCCTGAACGATGCCGGCCGCTCGCTGCTGTTCACCGAGGCGCGCACCGCCAACACCTTCGCCGACGTACCGGTGACGGATGCCGAGCTCTCCCAGATCTGGGACCTCGCCAAATGGGCTCCCACCCAGGCGAACCTCCAGCCGCTCCGCGTCGTCTACGTGCAAAGCCCCGAAGCTCGTGCACGGCTCGTCCAGCACATGTCCGACGGCAACAAGGAGAAGACGCTCGCCGCGCCGGCCGTCGCCGTCCTCGCCCTCGATTCCCGATTCCACGAGCACGTGCCGACGGTCATGCCGTTCATGCCGCAGCTCGAGGAGGTCTTCGAGGGCAACGAGGATGCCCGCTACAGCACCGCTCGCCTCAACTCAGCGCTCCAGGCCGGGTACTTCGTGCTCGCCGTGCGCGCGCAGGGTCTCGCGGCCGGTCCCATGAGTGGCTTCGACTCGGCAGCATTCGACGCCGACTTCTTCCCGGACGGGCGCCTCAAGTCCTTCATGGTGGTCAACATCGGCCACCCGGGCGAGGGAGCGTTCCGCAACCGTCTTCCGCGTCTCGACGCCGCGCAGGTAGTCGATTTCGCCTAGCTGTAGTTCCCGGGGACGTTGTGAACGCGTTCGATAGGTGACTTGCCGCCGATGCCGGTGTGGGGTCTGTGGTGATTGTAGCCGTGGACCC